>NZ_JBEPLM010000013.1:0-168424 GCF_040545255.1 Mesorhizobium shonense | reverse complement strand
GCTGTGCTGCTAACCACGCTCGTAAGGACGACCTTAAGAGCGCAGCCTCGCTACCGTGCCATGCTCGCGCAAGGCGGCCTTCGCCGGAGGCGTACCCTTGTTTCGCTGGTTCGCCTGAAGGAAAAGCGCGCTCAGGCTCCAGGTTCCGGATGGCCGATCAACCCGGCCTCGTTATTCGGCCGACGGTCGCAAAGACGCTCGACTGAAGTCCCATCGTGGAGCGCATTGGCCCGTCCTCGGCAACCAAAGCAGATGCCTGGAGTTGGCGATCGCCGATGGGATTCCCCCTCCGTCGGCGACATTTTGGGTGCCCGCCGTTTCCGCGCAAACGACGGGCATCCATTACCGTCAGAACCCAAGAACCATCCGAATAGGAAGCGGCGTTGCTGCGAGAGGCTGAAAGCCATCCCGCAAACGACAACCCATCTCTACGCGCTGGCCGGTATACCGATCCTCGGATTCATCATTGACGATGACGACGTCGCCGACATTGCCAGGCCCACCGAGCGCCTTAGCAATGCCGTGGTGATCGTGATGGCGCTCTGCCTGATCGTTGCGCCGGCGATCTATCTCACCTGGCTACGGCTTATAACGGCCGGCCGTCCGTCAACCGGGTCACCAGAGCGACTCGGCGGGGGTAGCCTACCGGGCTTTCAGGAAGCCGGCACGTCGCAGCAACGAGGGCCAATCGGTGCCGACCAGCTTGACCAGTTTCCGCGCTTCCGCGTTGGAGATACCGGTCGCCTGTGCCAATTGGGAGACCAGCACCGCGATTTCGACCTTTTTCTTCTTCGGGCGTGCTTCGCCGCTATGCCTGATCATAACGGTCCTCCTTGGACTTCGAACGGTAAGGGGAGCCAGAATGTTTCATCACAATGGTCCCGGCGAAAAAAAATGTGGCACCGGCTGTAGCTGCCGGTCGAGGGCGGTTCCGGCTGCGAGCGGAAGTGTCCACATCAGCCGCTGATGGCCCCCCGAGACATGAGAAAATCATGCAGCGCCGCTGCCGTTTCGCCTGGAAATTCCTCCGGAAAGAAATGTCCGCCGTGCATCGCTCCGCCGCTGACATTGCCGGCCCACTCCTGCCACAGCGCCAGCGGCCCGCCTTCTTGCGCGTACCATTCGGCCAGCGCGCCATGCCCGCTCCATAGCGCCAGCACCGGGCAGGCAATGCGCCGGCCCGCTGCCCGGTCCGCATTGTCATGCTCGCGGTCGAGCGTCGCTGCCGCACGATATTCCTCGCAGATGGCGTGCGCATGAGCCGGATCGCGCAAGGCATCGGCATAAGCCTGCCGGACCTCGGCGGGAAAGGCGGCAGGCGAGGAGCCCCAGCTTTCCAGCGCATTGTCGACGATCGCCTCCGCGGCCGCCGCCATGATCGCCTCCGGCAGCGGCTTGGGCTGCGCCAGCAGCGACCATGGCCAGTAGCCCAGCGCCAGCCTGGCATCGGTTCGGTCCCAGGCATCGGCGGTGGCGATGATGTCGAGCACGGCAAGTTTCTCGACGCGGTCGGGATGGTCGAGCGCCAGCCGATAGGCAACGCGGCCACCACGATCGTGCCCGGCAACCATGAACCGGAAAAAGCCGAGCTTCGTCATCAGCGCCGCAAGGTCGGCAGCCATGGCGCGCTTTGCGTAGGGCGCATGATCCGGGCTGGACGGCGGACAGGAGCTTTTCCCGTAGCCGCGCAGGTCGGCGCAGACGACGGTGAAGTCGTCCGCCAGCATCTGCGCCACGTCGCGCCACATCAGATGCATTTCCGGAAAGCCATGCAGCAGGAGCAGCCCCGGGCCGCTCCCGGCACGGCGGATGGATATCCGTCCCTCGCCCGTATCGATCTCTTCGGTCCGGAAATTCTCAAACATCATGCCGGGCGCTCCCCTCATGTCCAGGCGGAGTCGAGGGTGAGGGACGCCTCGAATATCTAGTCCCTCTTTTCGTTCCGCACTTTGACGGTGATCTTGAGACGATCCCCGCCCAGCATCTCGTCGCGGGCGACATCCTGCAGAATCCGCAGCGCTTCCAGGCCCGCGCGCTCGCGGTCGGGAAGAAGTTGTCCCTCGCTATCCATCTGGCAGTGTTCGGTGTTGTACAGGTCGAAGTAGAATCGTTTCATTCGCAAGAACATCCTCGGCATTTCGACGTTCAATTCGCTGCCGCAATCATGGTTCCAAAGGGGAATAAGCTTGCCGCCGACTGCCCGTCGGCGCCGGCCGCCTGCAACCAGCCCCGGTCTCCGACGTTAGGTTTTGCTAATGAAGGACGGAAAATCCGAATGCTGGAATCGCTTCATCTCAACCTTGCGCAGCACGACGCCCTCTCGGACGCGGAGAAGGCGCTGCTCGCCAGCGCCATGTCGATCGAGAAGTATTTCGTCACTGGCGAGGATATTGTCTCGGAGGGATCGAGGCCAATCACCAGCACGTTGATCGTCGACGGGCTCGCCGCGCGCTACAAGGTGCTCGAGGATGGCGGGCGGCAGTTCACCTCACTGCAGGTGGCAGGCGATTTCGTCGACCTCCACGCCTTTCTTCTGAAGACCATGGACCATGGTATCATCGCGCTCTCGCCCTGCCATGTCGTCGCGGCGGAGCACAGCAGCCTTCGCGCCATAACCGAGCAGGCGCCGCATCTGACCAGGCTGTTGTGGCTGGACACGCTTGTCGATGGCGCCATTCACCGCGAATGGATCGTGGCCATGGGGCGTCGCTCCAAGACCTCGCATCTGGCGCACCTCATCTGCGAGTTGTTCGTCAGGCTTCAGGTGGTGAAGAAGACCCGCAGCATGAGCTTCCATCTGCCGCTGTCGCAGGCTGAACTCGCCGATGTGCTCGGCCTCTCGGTCGTGCACATGAACAGGGTCATCGGCACACTGCGGCGCATGAACGTGATCAACTGGGTGAACCACATGATCACGATCCTCGATTGGAATCGTCTCGTCGAGATCGCCGAATTCGACCCGACCTATCTCAGCATGAGCAATGAGCCCAGGTGAGGGCGCTTCAGCCTGGCGGCTTCTTGCGGTCGCGCGACGAAATCTGGTCGAACATGGAGAGCGCGGCGCTCGGGTCAGCCGACCTCAGGAGACCTTGCTGGGCGGCTGCCTTCTTGAAGGCGGCGAATGCAACAGCCGGCCGGCAAATGCCCGCAATGGCGTCATCCACCAGCCGCGCCGCCGCAAGATAGTCTGGCGCCTCCTTGTTTTTCCAAGTTCCATCTAGCGCCTTCCTTGCATCGGCGATCGATGAAACCACCATCGAGCCGCCGTTGACGAAGCGGATGGTGAGCGGCAGGAACCGACTCATTGCCCGTCACCATCCAAGCCATTCATGAACGCGCCAGGCTAGACCGATGAAAGGCGCCGCGGTCATCACCGCCGCCGCCAGGATGAAAACGGGGTTGTTCGTCCGAGAGGATTTCATGTTGCCATCACCAGAACTGAGATCGCCATAAACGAAGATGCCGTCGGCCGGTTGCATCCGATCGACCGGGGCGAATGCAAGCGCGAGCTACATGTTGCTCGCTGACCGGATGGCCGGCGCCGGAGGATGGGGCGGACGCGGACGTACCTCAGCCGCACGTCGGCGGGCGAGGCCGGGCGGTCGGCGCGGCGGTACGCTGACGCACAAATGCCGCCGACAGCTTGCCGATCAGATTTCGAACGTCCATGGACTCTCCTCCTACAGAGCCCCCAAAACAGCGATCGAATAGCAGCTACAACGACCGCCCGCATTTAACTTTGATGTAGCGCGCGCCCGTATGCGCCATGGTGACCGACCCGACAAAAGCCAACCTTTTCCACCGGTCTGCTGAAACCGCCCCCCACCGGCGACAAGAACGCCACCGTTCCGCCGGGCGACAACAGTCAGATGTAATCAAACCCGGCGAGTTGCCACCGCAGACATCAAAATAGACGCTTGGTCGGGCGTGGCTTGAAACTTTTCAAGGCCAGGCGAGTTACCGTCCGGTAGTCCCGGACACCCGAACTACCTCCCACAATTGCCGCCCCGGTCTCTCCCATCCGGGGCGGTTTTTTGCTGCCTGGACGCGGCATCGACATGCCTGCCGTATTGCCCGATCTCCGCGGTCCTGAAGCGCGGAACCATCAGGCTCTTGCCGAATTGACTTCGGCGGGCCGCGTCAGCCGGACCTGGTGGCAAAGAGAACAGGGTGGTTTTTCCGGCTTCATACCCTGGCCAACGAAAAAGGCAGTCGAGCTCTTGTCCCACCCGGCCCGCTCCAATTCGGGCGAGGCGCGCATGGCAAAGAGGGCAGATTTCAGCAAGGCAGGTCCTGAGCCGCGCAAAGGCATGCCGAGCCCGCGTCTCAGCGAAAGCGAATTCAAGGAACGCTATCGCAGGCAATTTTACGATCCGGCGTTCCGGCCGGAGGCGGATGCCATTGGCAGGCTCGCCGAGATTGCGTGGCAGGCTTACACCGAAGGACGCAAGAGCCCGATCACCAGAAAGGCAGGGCAGGGTTTTCACAATCCCGACTACGACCTCTCGGTCGAATGGATCGCCGCGCATGAGGCGGTCGAGGCCGCGAAACGCCGCTATGAAGACAAGGCCGCGCCATCTCGCATTCTTCTGATCAACGGCTCCTCGCGCAGCGAACACACCTGTCCCGGCGAAATGTCGAAAAGCTTTCGCCTCGTCGAGTTGGCCCGCACCGCCCTTGCAGCCAGGCGGGGCTTCTCGATCCAGATTCTCGACCTTGCGCGGCTCGCCTCCGAATACGGTCGCAGGATTTTTCCCTGCAAGGCGTGCTTCTCGACCGCGGCCGCGCTCTGCCACTGGCCGTGCTCCTGCTATCCCAACCATTCGCTCGGCCAGGTCAACGACTGGATGAACGAGATCTACCCGCTTTGGGTCGAGGCGCATGGCGTGATGATCGTTACGCCAGTGAACTGGTATCAGACGTCCTCACCGGTGAAGCTGATGATGGACCGCCTGGTCTGTGCAGATGGCGGCAATCCCGATCCATCACAGACGCAAGGCAAGGACGCGGCACTCGCCAAGAAGGTCGAGCTTGCCGGCTGGGACTATCCGCGCCATCTCGCCGGTCGACTGTTCTCCGTCATCGTACACGGCGACACCGAAGGTGCCGGGGAGGTGGGTCACAGTCTCGCCGACTGGCTGCGCTCGATGAAGCTCGATCCGGTCGGGGAGGCGGCCGAGCTTGACCGCTATATCGGCTACTTGAAACCCTATGCGACGAGCCACGACGAACTCGACGCCGACCACGCCGTGCAGGCGGAGGTTCGCAACGCCGCGCTGGCGCTTGCCGAGGCCATCGAAAAACGCCGGGCCGGATCATTTCAGACCACCGGAATCGGGCTCGAGGATCCGCGCCCGAAATAGCCAGCGGCGTGAATAGGCCGACGGTGAGAGATTTGCGACACTGGTTCCAGGAAGCCTGGGTTCTGCTGAAGGAGAGCGTTGCCGGGTACCTCAACGACAACGCCCTGAGCCATGGCGCGGCGATGGCCTTCTATGCCACGACCTCGCTGGCGCCGATCCTTCTGATCGTCGTGGCGATCGCGGGTATCGTCATCGGCAACGACGCCGCCCAGCTCGCGCTCTCGGCCGAGTTCTCGGGCGTGATGGGGCCGCAGAGCGCCGATCTCCTCAAGGCGACGATCGAGACCGCCTCGCATCGCGGGTCCAGCACGCTTGCCACCATCGTCGGGTTGATCGCGCTGCTTGTCACCGCCTCGGGCGTCTTCGGCGAGATGCAGCAGTCGCTGAACCAAATCTGGAAGGTCAAACCCGATGGCGTTTCGCTTTCGCGCCTGGTGCGGGCGAGGGCGGCGAGCCTCGGCCTGGTGGCGGCTCTTGGTTTCATGCTTCTGGTGTCGCTCGCCGCAAGCACCGCGATCTCGGCGTTGAGCGAGTATATCAACGAACGCCTACCGTTCGGCGAGCTGATCGTCAGTGCCGTCAACACCATTGTCTCCTTCGTGCTGATCGCGCTGCTCTTCGCTGCGATCTACAAGGTCCTGCCGGACCGCAGGCTCAAATGGCGCGACGTCGCGGTTGGCTCGGTCGTCACCGCGCTGCTGTTCACGATCGGCAAATCGCTCATCGGCTGGTATATCGGCACCAGCGCCATCGCCACCTCCTATGGCGCTGCCGGTGCGCTGATGGTGGTGCTGGTCTGGGTCTACTACTCGGCCCAGATTTTTTTCTTCGGCGCCGAGATCACCCGAGCTTATTCGGTACGGAGCGGCAGCCGGCAGGACCTCGCGCCGCTAGTGGCGCCGTCTCGGAATCGATCAGCCCAGCAGGTTCAGCGCGGGTCCACGCTCGGCTCGCGGTCCGCGGTCTCCGACAGCGAGGTTCGCGGTTGGATCGTCTTCAGCAGTCTGATCACACTGCTGGTCTCGCAGGTTTGGCGGCGGAGGGGTTGAGTTGCCCCGGGGCGGTGAACGCAAGTCCGCCGTACTTCAGGTGGAACTAATACACGGCTTTGAAGTTTGGCTCTGCAGCGGCGCCGACTTGAGGACTCCGCATCTGCAGCGCGCTCGGGCCGAGAGCGCAGCGACGGTTGTTTGCGCGCGTCAGATCGGAAACCTGCAGCCGGTCCGTCTTATTCTTAGTTTGCCCACTAAACCTTTGGAACGAAAGCCCGTTCGCGGAATTGGTATTTCGTCTCAAGAATATAGGAGGTCTCTATGGGACGCGGTATATTGCTTTGGCTGCTCGGAGTTCCAATTCCGATTATCATCCTGCTCATGCTGTTCGCACGGTAGGAGCGTCAGATGAATTCCGCAGTTACTGACGTTGAAGTTTCCGCTCAGAGGGAATCTTCGTCATCCGCCGTGAACTGGGGCCCGATCATCGCCGGCGCCTTCGCGGCGTCGACGCTGACGGTGGTGCTGATGCTGATCGGCTCGGGGCTTGGGCTGACCATGGTTTCACCCTGGACCGGGGCAAGCGCATCGGCCACCACTTTCGCGGTTTCGGCAGCGGTGTGGCTGGTGATCGTGCAATGGCTCTCTGCCGGCCTGGGCGGCTATCTGACCGGTCGGCTACGGACGAAGTGGGTCGGCATTCATGACGACGAAGTCTACTTCCGAGATACGGCACACGGCTTCCTTGCCTGGGCTCTGGCAACGTTGCTCGTCGCTGGCGTTCTTGGTTCTGCTTTGTCCGCAACGGTTGGCGCTGGCGTGCAGGCTGCGTCCAATGTCGCGGCTGGCGCGGCGGCGGGCGCTTCGTCGGCGGCCACAAATGCGGCCGGAGCCACCGACAACAACAGCCTGGGCTATTTCGTCGATATGCTGTTCCGTCCCGCGGACACCGGTGCCGTCGCGCCGGCCGGGCAGAACGATGCCGGCGCAACGGCACAGGCAACACGCATCCTGGTGGTAAGCGCCGCCAAGGGCGAAGTGTCGGCCGATGACAAGGCCTACCTTGCGAAGCTGGTCGCCTCCCGCACCGGGCTTTCGCAGGCCGATGCCGCCAAGCGCGTCGACACGGTCATTGCAGGCATAGATGATGCCAAGAACAAGGCGAAGGCGGCTGCGGACACCGCCAGGAAGGCAAGCGCTACTTTCGCGCTGGTCGGCGCCCTGTCGATGATTGTGGGCGCTTTCATCGCCAGTGTCGCGGCAGCACTTGGTGGCAAGCAACGTGATGAAGACGAGGCACTCTTCGTTCGCGGCTGACAGCCTCACCCGTAATCTTGCCGCCCCTGAGCGGTTTGGTTTGATTGAAAACCGAACCGCTCACCTTGTCGAGCCAGCGCTCGAACTGGCGTTTCTGTCGATCCTCCTGGCGCTTTTGGATTTCGTAGGAAGAGGGAGCCAGCGGCAGGACGTGCCAGTGGTCGAGGTGGCGGCGCCTCCGCTCACTGGCGCTCACCAGACGCAGGTGAAACCGCCACGCAGGCAAACCTCAACGAGATCACCGTCGCGCTCGATGTCCTAGCGAAGAGGTCGTCGGCCTCGAGGATAAATCGCCAAGACGATAAGCTAGGAATTGAAGAACATCGAAGCCCGCGTCGCCGCGGTGACGGGCGCAAAAGCTTCCGAGCCTATATCGTAGAACGGCGAAGCGCGCGGCGGCTCGAGTTACCGGCAACACGATGCGTGGGTGGCAAGCCTAGGCGTCGGCCATCCGCCTTTCCTTGGCTTTGACGCAGCGAGCGCGGAGTTCGTCGACCTCGCCTTCAGTTCGATACCGATGAAGTCGTTCTCGGCATGGCCCGAATGGATCAGCTCGTCGAGCTTGGCCTGAACGGCGGCGCCGTTGTGACCTCACTTTCCAACGCGCCGGTAAGGTTGGTGTCGTCGGCGTGAAACCGCATGGCCGGCACGTCAATATCAACCGCGCAAGATCGGCGGCAAACTGCCGCTGCTGGCGAGCCGCGAACCCGCCTGGCCATCAGTCAATCCGGAGTCTCGTAAATTGCTCGGGCTTCCAGAGAGATCACCGGAGGCCGAGGAAGCTCAGTATAGCTATTATGATGACTATTGCTCCTACGAGCCAGATAAGATTGTTCATGGTCTCTCTCCCTGTTGAGCAACGCCCGGGTCGCAGCCGGCGCGGACGCATTTCGACCTCACTGCTTGACAATGATGCGCTGCTTGTCGCGGTTCTGAGCGTAGGTGCCCTTGTCGTAGGCCGTTTGTGCCTCCAACTGATCCTTGGTGAAATTCGTGTAGAGATACCGGTTGCCGTTCTTGTCGGTCATGAACTTGAGGTTCTCCATGCCGACGGCGACCTTCTTTTCGCCAATGCCGAGAAAGCCGCCGACGTCCACGATGATGGCATCGACCTTCTTGTCGCCGGTCAGGATGACATCGCCGATTTCGCCGACCTTCGCATCGTCCGCGCCATAGACATTGGTGCCGATTAGATTTGCCGCGCTGATCTTGTCGGACGGCATCGCGGTCAGCGTCGACTTGTCGATAGAGGCCGTCGCGGTCTGGTCCGTCTTGGCCGGGGCCGTTTGGTTGGCCGTGCTGGCGGCGGGCTGGGTGTTGTTGGATGCCGAGGCCGTCTCATAGGCCTTGATGTCGAAGTTGGGCTGAGCCTGAAGCTCTTCCTTCGTCGTCTTCGCGACCAGCCAGCGCTCGCCCTTCTTGTCGACCCATTCGATCTTGTTGAAATCGTAGGCCACATTCTTCTCGCCGACGCCGAGGACCCCGCCGACACCGATGACGATCAATTTAGCTTTGCCGCCCTTGTCGAGGACGATGTCGTTGACCTTGCCGATCTTCGTCGCGTCATCGGCCGTGCTGTCATAGACCGTCGCGCCCATAATCTTGGACACGAGGCTTCCATCGGTCACGGGCGCGACGACCGCGGCTTGGGAAGCCGGCTTGGTCTTGTCTTCAGCGTAGGCGCCGGCGGTGCAGAGCGCAGTCGACAGAAGCGCGGCGGTCGCCGCGGTCACCAATATCTTCGGGATCATGGTAGATTTCCTTGTGGTTGCCTGGTTGATGGACCGCCGTTCTTTTGCCGGCGTCGCTTTCGACCAACGGCAGTGATTGGCTTGTGTTCCGCGCCTGGGCCCACGGTCCAAGTCGGAGTAGACCGAAGTCCCATCAGGACGCTCAGGTGGCCCGTCGGAGTGGCGTTGAGCCCCCTGCCTCGCCTGGCAAGCGATCCCTGCAAGCCATGTCGAAATCAGCGCTTTTCGTGGGTGGGCCTTCTCGCCAACAGGGACGACGACCGGGAAGTACTAGAGCGCGAAGCCAAGGCGCTGGGCGCACGGTGACAAAGCGTTCTGATCTAGGCCCAATGATACCGGCAGGCGCAATGGCGGCCCGCTTTGAGAACGAAGCCGATTATTTTTACCTGTGTCCGATCTGTGGGCAGCCGGTCGATATGCGGGATCTCAGGCAAGTGATGTGGCACGACAGGCCCGTGCACGATCGGTTAGACATAGACGCTCGCCATCATTCTTCGGCGATACCGGCACCCGGTTGCGGATGTGACTGTTGAAGTAGCGGCCCTTGGGCCGATCGCAACACGGCAAAGGTCTCTGCGGGACGTCCTCAAACTCATACAGTTTGTCCCTGGGCACGAACCACCCGCGCGCCTGCCCGCAGAGATCGATAGCTGTTGATGGCTATTGAGCGCGTGCGAGGCGCATTTGCCATGCATGACCACGGTTCCTACAGGCATGTTCTTACCTCGTCCCCCATAGAAACGCCGCCCGCGGCGCGACCTCCGAGGCGGCTTACTTGCCCGCACAACGGCATCACCCCGGACGACCGCGGATAGTGCGTGAAGCGCTACCAACCTTGGCGGGCGTACCACTCATCGATGTCGCGGCGGACGCGGTCCTTCTCGATGCCATAGCGTTCCTGAATCTTGCCTTCGAGTTGGTCGCGCTTGCCGGCGATGCGGTCGAGGTCGTCGTCGGTGAGCTTGCCCCATTGTTCCTTGACCTTGCCCCTGACCTGCTTCCAGTTTCCTTCGACACGGTTCCAATCCATGGTGCGGATCTCCTTCGTTTGCATACGGACTAACGGCGGCGCTGCTTCGGAGTTCCTGACAAGGCGAGGGAACATTTAGACGCTACTGATATTTCTGTTGCAGCACGGCGCGCAGTCCCGCACCTCCGCGCAAGGCGTGCTGTGGATCGGGTATCCAGAGCCCGGTCGAGCCCGCCCCGGTGACCCCCGCCGGGGTGGGCATCTATTGAGAGATCGGCCAAGATCATGCTTTGCCAAGCGGCGAAGATCGCAGCGTGGTGCCGCTCGCCGGGCTGGAGTCCGTCGCTCCGTCTTTCGAATCCAAATGGAGCACCTGAAGGTGCGGCAGCCTCTGCTCGTTTAGCGCCTTTTCCAAATCGTCGCGGTTGTCGGCCGGACAGGCATCGGGCAGGTCGAGCGCGGTCAGCGCCTCATCGTCGAACTCAACGGCTGCGCCATAGACCTGAGCCATCTGCATCACCAGGCTCTCGATGTCTTCGCGTGCTACGTTCTCGTCGAGATTCTTGAGCCTAATCTCTTCCGACAGCCTGATGATGTCGACAACGCCGTTTTCCCACAAGGCGTGCTGGACCTTGCAATGGGCGTCGGTGCGCAACCGGTCGGAAAATCCTCGTGGCATCGGAAAACCCTCCTTTCGCGGACGGTTTATCTCTCTGCCGGCATAATGCGCCAACGTCACACCATTGGCAATCAAAAAATGCAAAAATCTGTAGATAAATCAATAAGTTAGCATAGTACCACAAATGTGGTTTCGCTATATGGCTAGTACCATTAGGATCGCTCGCCTTTGGCGTTTGGCATCATCTTGACCTCATTTGAGCCGAGCCCTACTTGCACTAAAAATAAGTAAGATACTCATTCGTGGCATTATGGTCCGCTTAGGGAGGCTGGGATGGCTGAATTGGAGCGGCCGCAGAGGCTGCAGATCATGTTGACTGAAGAGGAACTGGCGGCAGTCGAGAACTGGCGCTTCGAAAAACGCATGCCGAGCCGTTCCGCCGCAGTGCGCGAACTTCTGCGCCGGGGGCTCGCGGCGGAGGGTTTCCTGACCGCCGAGACCGGCATGAAGTCGCAGGAGTTCGGTGTGCTGGGTGCCGAATGGGATAAGGCCGAAAATCCCGACCGTTCCGAGGCTTAGGCGCTTGCCGCGATTCCCAGTCGCGCTAGCTGTAAGCTTTCAGGGGTGAGGGCGTGGCGAGCTTCGAGACGCTGCGCAGGCGCAAGGACAGCTCACTGATTGCTGTTTCGGTCACGGTCTCGCCGATCAGGAACCTTTCCGGCGAGATAGTCGGCGCGTCTACGATCTCCCGCGACATCACCGCCGCCAAGGAGAGCGAGCGCCGCATCCGGCTCCTGATGCGCGAGGTCAACCACCGCGTGAAGAACCAGTTCGCGGTGATCCTGTCGATGTGAGGGAAACCAACAAGCGCTCCGCCAACCCTCTTCTGGTCACGTCGGATTGGCCAGGCGCCAGCCTGTTCGAAAGCGCTGCAACAAAGTCTGCAGTCGATCATTGATCTCTGGCAGTCCACGCTGGCTACTCCAGACCTCACTTCCGCCGGCAGTGGCCGGCGGATTGTTTTCGTTGCCTTGAATTCGCGAGTTGGCAATGCGGTCTTTCTCTTCTCCGGTCTATGTGAGGACCGACCGACTGGGCTTACGCTATGGGGTTGATCACGTTCAAAAGGCCGCCGAGCAGCTCCGCAAATGGTCAAAACGTGGTCCTAGTTGGCACAAGGCGATGATCCTTTGCCAGTCTGCCTTGGAGGGCGATCCGATCGACCCGCAGATCATACGAAAAGCTTTCCGGGCCGCGGCTAAGGAGGCCGACATGTTGTTCCCTTCCGATTAGGGCGCCGCCCCAGATCGAGATCTATTTGTCGAAAATATTCCAGGAACCAGCTGCCTTCAACCGCTGCCGATTTGGTATCCCCGATCAGCCAGCGTCCCTCGTCAGGAAGGACAGCGGGGGGTTGGCGATCCGCCTATTTAGAGCGCGCTTGCCCGACGCTGGGTGCGAAGTCGCCTGGAACTCGGCAGAGCAGTGCTGGGACTGCTCTTGCCATGGATCCATTTCGGCCCGGATGGGGCTGTTCTGAATGGCCCCGCTGTGCTTCCGCTGCAGCGGATCGACTCTCCGATGCGGGAGTAGTCTGGCTTTTCGATCTGTGACACGCCCGGCGGCATGCAGTTGGACTTTACCCGCCATGTCGCGACAGGCGGCGATATTGCGCATTCCATCTCGCAACGCGACCCGAGCGCCGTTATCGACCTCGACGCCGGCAATGGCGGCGTCACCCCGGCCATCCGCTTTAGCTATCGCCGAGCGCCACCAGGATCGATCTGGAACTACTAGCACCATGTCAGGTTTTGTTTGATGCGCGGTCATTGCATGGAGACTGAGTTCTTGGAGTAATGCGATGGGCGACATCGGCGCCGAAGTCCGCGAGAAACAGACAATTGGGCTGGCAAGAGGGCCATTTCAGCGATTTCTGCGCACAATTGGGCCCGGCGTTATTACGGGCGCTGCAGACGACGATCCTTCGGGTATCGGCACCTACAGCCAAGCGGGTGCTCAGCTTGGCTTCAATATTGGCTGGACAATGATTTTCACCTTTCCGCTCATGGCTGGGATCCAGGAGATAGCGGCGCGGATTGGTCGGACGACAGGCCGAGGTATCTCTGGAAACCTCTCTCGACACTATCCCGCAGAACTGATGTATTTTGTGGTCGCCTTGTTGTTCGGCGCCAATGTTATCAATATTGGCGCGGACCTCAGCGCGATGGCTGAGGCGCTCCGATTGCTGGTGGGTGGCCCCGGTTCGCTCTACGTGGTTGGGTTCGGCTTGGCATCTATTGCTGCGATCGTCTTTGTCGACTACAGCCGGTATGTCACGGTTCTGAAATGGACGACGCTCAGCCTCTTCGCTTACGTTGTGGCTGCGTTCATGGCACATATCCCCTGGGGAGAAGCGCTCAAAGGCATTTTCATCCCGCACGTAGAATGGAACGGGTCTTTTTTCACAACGGTTCTTGCTGTTCTGGGCACTACGATTTCCCCCTATCTGTTCTTCTGGCAGTCCTCGCAAGAGGTGGAAGAGGAGAAGGTGGACCCGAAAGCCAAGCCGTTGAAATGGGCGCCATGGCAAGCATCTGGCGCCTTCCAGCGTATTCGCGCAGACACCTTGGTCGGGATGGCATTTTCGAACCTGATAGCTATTGCGATCATCGTTACAACGGCCGCCACCTTGCACAAGGCGGGAGTGACTGAGATCAATTCCTCGACTGACGCTGCCAAAGCCCTGGAGCCAGTTGCAGGTAAGTTCGCGCTTATGGTCTTCGCGACCGGCATCATCGGCACCGGACTACTTGCGGTGCCGATTCTCGCAGGTTCGGCTGCATTCGCCGTGGGTGAAGCGTGCCGTTGGCCGGTGGGGCTGGAGCGACAGCCCAAGGAGGCGATGGCGTTTTATACGACATTGGCTGCCGCGGCGATGCTCGGAATGGCTATCATCTTCATGTCGATCGATCCAATCAGGGCACTCTATTGGAGTGCTGTCACCAACGGCATTTGCGCGGTTCCGGTGATGGTCGTCATGATGCAAATGACGGGGCGCTCCGAAGTCATGGGCGAGTTTCCTGTGCAGGGTTGGCTGCGGGCTCTCGGTTGGCTCGCTACCAGCACGATGGTCTTGTCTGTGGTTGGCCTCGCGCTCCAATGGATAGTTTGAAACGGCGCCAACTGAGTTCTCGCTCGCGCATATCGCCTTCTTGGTTCACTGAGAGTTGCCCCAAACTATCCTTCATCCAACTTGTCGGCCCCGCAATCTACGTCTCAAAAAGGGGTTGTTATACTACTCCGCGAATGCAACGTGGGGGTCGCTCCCGCTCACTGCATCCTTCGTTGCCGCAAGGGTTGGGACCACGCGGTTACGATGCTCTTCTAGAAAGCTTGCGCTGCGGCGGTCTCCCGGACGATGCTTGACCGTCTCGGGTTCCGCACAGCAGGTTGGTCCTTTTCGCTCGTGACGAGGCATACCGCGGTTGCCTGGCGCACAAGCAACCTCCCTCCGTTTTCCGCGTTGGAACATCCGAGGGCACCTTTAAACTTCGGAGAATCCCATGAGAAAGCTTCTCTCTCCACCGCTGCGACCATGCTGGTCGGCGGACCTTCGGCCCTTGCGCAATCGGCGGCGGTGGCGCCTTTTGCAAACAGCGCCAAGCTCGACACGGCGACGTCCGTGAAGACCGTGTCCAGTGCCAGCGCGTTCGACATCGAGTCAAGCCAGCCCGAGCAATCGCATCAGTGAGGCACAGCAGTCTCCGAACTTACCAATGGGCTAAATCGAGGCCGTCGATGCTGTCGGGCAATCCTCGGATTGACGCGCGGCCTATCAATAGGAGTCAACCATGAGACATCAAACGCTAAATGAGCTGCAAGCAATTGCCGACGTTAACTCGCTAGGGCCAACGTCAACGATGACCAGAACGCAACGGATTGAGCGCTGGGCAGATCTTCTTGATAAACATCCCGTGCGAAGCCTCGGAATGCTGATCGGCACCGAATACTTGCCTGCGGCGGCCCGCGGGCTGGCACGGGCAGATGGTTCCCCCATTACCGTTGCATTCGAAGATCCTTTGCTGCGTGCTGCAGGTCTCAAAAATGACACTTATGGAGAAGCCAAGCGCTTCTTCGAACTCAGCGACTGGCAACTGCATGACATAGTCTGTAGTTGCCATGCTGGTACCCTGACAGAAGGCAAATCTGCCGCCGCGACGGTCCGCCGGAGCCTCAACGGGCGCAGATTTCTTGTTTGGCTAAGATATGTGCTCATGCACTGATGGATTGTCGCTGGAAACGACAGATCGGCGTTGTCGGGCGCGACGAGGATTACGACCAAGGGCGGTTGAACCGTCTGTTCAAATAGGCGGGTTTCAAATCGATGCGGCGTAAACTCACTGATGCGAAGATCAACGCGCGAACAACGGCAATCGCCACAACCGCGGTTCTTGACATAAAATCTGCATGGGCCTGTGCCTTGATCACGGCATAGAAAAGTCGTCGCGGCTTCGGGACCGCCCAGAAGGTCTTCCAGGGATTGTGAGTTAGGGAAGACAACCCTAGACAAAACTCGCGGCTCTCGCACGGGCTTGTCCGAGCCAAGCATTGCTTCGGAACAGGCCGTGCATACCGGCAAAATTAGCAGTGCCGGCCACTCTCGAGGGCCTGCTGGCCGCGAGAATGCGGTTCACCGATAGCAAGCCTGTAGCAGACTCGCGCGATAGCACCGGTCGCTGAGATGCGCAGCCGGTCAATCGTTGCCCGCCACGCAATGGGTTCCTGTCGTCCCTTCGCAGGGTGGAACTGTTCTTCCCTCCGCCGGTTATTTGAATCTCATCCAGCGGAGATGCGAGCCATGGACCACACAAATCACGTAAGGCTAACAAACGCCGAACTCACCCCGGACATCCTCGAAGGCGCAACCATCTACGGACCCGAGGACGAGAAGATCGGTTCTGTCGATCATGTCCACGGTAGCCAAGTCGTCATCGATGTCGGCGGCTTCCTCGGCATCGGCGCCAAGCCTGTTGCCGTTGCCGCAAACCAGCTCGACTTCATGCGCGACGAAGATGGTGACGTGCACGCCGTGACGTCATGGACGAAGGATCAACTCAAGAACATGCCGGAACACCGCGATTAGGAGGTCAATATGACTACGCCGCGCCACGGTGCTCCAGGCACCACCGAACAGAAACCGCGCTGGGAGGGCCCACCGGAAAACCGGCCTCCGGGCTATCTGCCTGCCAAAGACGATCCGGACGAAGATCGCGATGCCGCCGGCGAAAACCTCAAGGATCCCGACAAACGCGATCTCGGAGATGCGCTGAAAACGAAACGAAACAAATAGGAGGCACGCATGCCACGCGGAGACAAGTCGAAATACACCGACAAGCAGGAACGCAAGGCCGACCATATCGCCGAAGGCTACGAGAAGCGCGGCATTTCGGAAAAGGAGGCTGAGCGGCGCGCTTGGGCGACCGTCAACAAGGACGATGGCGGCGGCAAGAAGGAAGGCGGCTCCGGCAGCGGCAAGCACACCGGAAATCCAGCCGCCCATAAGGGCGGAAGGAAGGGTGGTGCTGCCTCAGCCAATCGCTCGGCCGCTGAACGCTCGGCGTCGGCAAAAAAGGCGGCGAGAACAAGAGCGCATCAATGACGTCCTGATGTCTGCGCCGGGACTGGCCTATGGTCCGTTGGGTGACAGGTGCGTGCATCTTTGCGTCGACATGCAGCGCCTCTTTGCCGAACCATCGCCGTGGGCGACGCCTTGGATCACCCGTGTCTTGCCGCGGATCGAAAGTCTTGTCGAACGACGCGCCGCCCAGACCGTATTTACCCGTTTCCTCCCAGCTAGCAAACCGGGCCAAGGCATCGGCACCTGGAAGCACTACTATCAACGGTGGGCGTCAATGACCCTGACGGAGATTGGCTTCGAAATGGCCGATCTTCTGCCGTCGCTGGCGCGGCACTGTCCACCCGCAGCCATTATCGACAAGCACATCTACTCGCCTTGGTTCGAGGGCAAGCTCACGAGTCTACTGACGGAGAGGAAAACTGACACGTTGGTGATCACCGGCGGCGAGACCGACGTATGTGTGCTCGCCACCGTGTTAGGAGCCATCGACTTCGGTTTCCGTGTGGTGCTGGTAACCGACGCGCTGTGTAGCTCGTCCGACGCCACCCATGATGCACTACTGACGGTCTATCACCAGCGGTTTGCACAGCAGGTCGAAACGGTGGAAATGGAGACGATCCTGTCAAGCTGGACTTGATGCAAGAGTCGAGATTCCGCCTGCCGGGCGGGCTCATTGCGAAACGTCTGGACACGTCAGTGCTTCATCGCTGATTTTTCTCTCAAATCCTCCCGGTTTTATTTCGTTCTTCTGACGGCTATGGTCTTTTTGCACGTTGCTTTTCCGTTCGGACTGACTGACGTGATCTCCTACGCCATGTTCGTCGCCGCTCCCTTTGGATCGTGCGCGCGTTCGCGTTGGCTACTGGTGCCCTCGAGCGGACGACGAGGTGCGGGGATCCGCTGTCTGCGGGCGGTCTAAGCGCTGCGTCCCGGCTGGGTTTGTCGGAACAGAAGGGCCATTTCCGAGTTAATATTCTGATCAACAGTGGAGCAGTGCGCTCAGGATGCACGAGCGCGCAAACAGAGAAAGAAAAATCCCATGAGTCTCGGCGCAATTTTGATAGTTATACTGATTCTTCTATTGATTGGCGGCTTCAGTGGCCTCGGTGGCAGTCCCTTTTACGGCACCGGGTACTATGGGGGCGGTGGCTTGGGGTTGGTGTTGCTGATCATCATTATCCTGGTTTTCCTCGGTCGCCTGTAGCGAATTGGGCGAACCGAGCCTGGACGGGTTCACGCGACGTGTTTTGGATCTGTAGTCCTCCATCGGGGCACGCCGCAGGCGCTTAGCGGCACCGGGCGGAGAGCGCCACGACGAAGGCGATGCCGATCCAGGCGAGCAGTAGCAGGAAGGTCAGGTGGATGCGGATCTCGGTGCCGCCGACACGGAGGATCGGGTAGGACCACCGCATGATGTGACTCCGTCGGGTCGGGAAGCGGGCCACGCCCGCCGAGCATGCCCCCGTTTGCAGTCGCGTCAAGTGGCTGGTCACTCGATCGAGCGCGTGACTCCGGCCGGCCGTCATGCAGGAATTTCGGCCGCCGCACGCCATTTCCTCAAGAAGTCCTGGGGTATCACCCGGTGACTGTCTGCCGCTGCATCGTCTACGCAGCGCCCATTGCGAGGCACAACACCGCGCGGTCCGCGCGCGACCGTGCGGGTGAATTCTTCCACTGGGCCAAGGGTGGTCGCCAAGGTCGCCCGACTGAGGCCGTGGGCGAAAATGGATATCGATTTCGTGCGTATGATCGCGGCCGAGCGAGAGGACCGAAGGGGTTGAAGCTTGTTACCTCGCGCTTGCGCGGTGCGGCCGGCAAGGGCGGGCGAGGCGCAAGCAGTGGCGCGGGGCGACCTGGCGCTATCTCAGTGACGCTCGCTACCTTCCCGAACCCGTTCTCCGCGCCGCGATCACCTCGGATTCGACCGTCATTCTCCCGGCGGCCTAATCGCTGGGAGAATGACGACAGCGCGCTGTTCGCCGGCAGATCGCTCGCGCCGAGCACCATGCTCAACCCTTGCCGCCGCTCAAGCTAGACAGAGGTGCCGTGATAACGATCCTGAGCTGGCTACCATTTTTCCGATGAAAGGCTCCTGATACTTTCAGCATAGCGTCTCGCACGCCACGCCGTCGCCGTCCCGATCCAGCTTACCGCCCCATGAGCAATTCTGCAGATACCATTGGGCCTCATCGCAGGAACTGATCTGCTTGCATGTCCGCCGCGGCTCGCACAAATAGCCACTCTGCGCGATCAGCTTGCGGCTCATGATGCCAAGCGGTTGGCTCGACGGTGCCGCGCCGTCGGGAGGCGATGCGCGCCAGTCCCATGGCGCCTCGAACCTCCCAACCCACATGCCAACCTGCGCCGCCTGCGCTTTCGCCTGCTGCGCCGCATAGGCGCCGTGGCTGTAGCGGGGCCAGTCCAGCGCTTGGCCGTGATCGACCATCCATTCCGCCACGCTGGCACCGTCGGCGCGCCGGCAGTCGCCGACGAACCGGTGATAGCGATCCCAGGTCACGAACGTGCACTGCACCGGCCTCGAGGCGGCCAGAAACCCCTCAAGCGCCTCCGCCGAGTGCCGGCCGCAGGGATATTCGAAGCCCTTGGCGTCGTCGCAATATTGCTTGCTCTCCGGCGCGTCGATGCCGTTGAAACGGATGCGCTGCCCGTGGATCTCGATCGTGTCGCCGTCGATGACGGACGCGATCCCGGTGATCGGCTGCGGCTTCGGTCCGATCAGATTCGACAGGTTGAGCTCGGGCAGGCTGTCGCTGTGCTGCATGGCTGTTTGAGCGGCCAGCACGCCGGCCGTGGCGACAGTCACGAAGATCAGTCGCCGCGGAACGCTCGCCCAATGCAAAGCCCGCGACCGCTTTGCGCCGGTGCGCTTGCGCCACTGTTCAGACCGATTGTCGTGCCGTGATCTGTCCAAGCCCCGCCCCTCTAGCAACAGCATGAGGCAAATATTGACCGTTGTCTACAGAATGACCCGGCACCATCAGACTTGGGTCGCATCGCAAGCAGACTGTTGCGTCATTTTTCTGGGCGTACCGCCGAAGTATTGTTCAGCGATCAACAGACCGAAGCCGGGGGGCTTTGTCATGATGTACGTCGTCAGTGCATTCGAAACTTGGTATTGGCAACCCGTCCTCGCAACGAAGAATGCCGCTGAGGCATTGGCGCTCGCTGAAGAGATTGGTCAAAGGGGACGCCTCGAACAGAAGCCGGAACCAGATGCACCTCGGGCTACCACGGGGCGGCGAACCGGTCAGATCCCGCCAGCCAACGATCAGTGAGCGCACACTTTCGTAAGGGACGGGGTTGAACTCAAACGTTCTAACCAGGGTGCCGTGACCCCCTAAGCATTGCGATGATATCAAGGGCCTCCTGCCGCTTGAACGGTCCAATGGTGGCCCCTAAGCGTAAGGATTTCCGGGAAGAAAACTAGCAGTCGGGAACCACGGTCGGCGCCAGATGTTCCTGGTGATCAGAACGATGACGGGAATGGCACATGGCGGCCCCACGCGCAGTCTGGAAGGGTTTCCTTAAGGTCGGTTCGGTTTCTTGCGGCGTCAAGCTCGTCGGGGCGACCAGCGAGGCCGGAAAAGTCCACTTCAAGATCCTCAATCGAGAGAACGGGCTGCCCGTCAAGAGCGCCTACGTCGATGAAGAGACCGGCGACGTCGTTCCGTCGGAAGACCAGATCAAAGGGTACCAGGCGGACAAGGGCGATTTCATCGAAATCGAGCCCGACGAGATCAAAAAGCTGAAGCTGACCTCACAACACACGCTTGAAGTAAGCGAGTTCGTCGCCATTGAGGACATCGACACGCGCTACCTCGAAAAGCCCTATTATGTGATTCCTGCCGATGGCGCGGCGTTGGAAGCCTTCACGGTGCTGCGCGAGGCGATGGCAAAACAGCGGGTCGCGGCGAGATCGTGCGTCGTCCTCTATCAGCGCGGCCGGGAAGTCGTTATCCAGCCCTTCGGCAAAGGCATGCTACTGACTGAGCTGCGCACCCACAACGAGATGGTCTCCGAAAGCAGCGTATTCGATGACCTAAAAAGGCCGAAATACGACAAGGATCTCTTGGAGATCGCCGAACTGCTGATCGATAAGAAAGTGACCAAGTTCGATCCGTCGAAATTCGAGGACACCTACGAAGACGCGCTCATTGCCATGATCGATGCCAAGCGCAAGGGCAAGAAGCCGCCAAAGCCCGCGCCTCAGCCAAAAGAGAACGTCGTCAATCTCGCTTCCGTGCTTCGAAAGAGCCTGGAAAAGGAAGGCATCAAACGCCAGCCCAAAGCAAAGGCTGGGCGCAAATCGGCGTAACTGGCGAAGCAGATAAGACTGCCTTTCCCGCTCGCATCATCGCCCGCGCGATGGCCAGTTCTGCCTCGACCCTAGCTTTTTCCTTCTGGGTCATGTTGTCCGCGGCGATCAGGCGCCGCAGGGCACGCACCACCTCGCCGCGCGTCCAACCCGCCTCCAGCATGCAATCGACGATCGCCTGAAAACCTGGCTCCATCGCTTCTTGGCAGTCAACCTCGCGGTCGGCGTATTCGCCGTCGTGCCTTGGTGCGTTGATCATGCGTTGCCGTCCACCGCGCTTTCTGCGTCCAACTGGTGCGGCACCGGCAGATAGGCGTTGGCTACCAGCCACTCGCCAACGATCGTTTCCACGAGATCGAGCTTGGTCTTGTCCATCTCGGCGGCCAGGCCGTTCAGCACCTCGTCGGTGTTCGGATCGAGGCTGAGCCCGCCGACGTTTCTGAGCAGCAGCGCGGCCCTGCGCAGCAGCACTTGCAAATCGGCCCGCGAAGTGTCTGCGATATGGTCGGCGGCACTCTCCAGTTCATGCACGAATTGATGACGGGACATCGGTCGCTCCTACAGGAATTGCTCACCTTCTCAGCGGTGCTCGAAGCAGAGGCGCCTGCTTCGGCTTGGCGAAGCCCCAGCCGGCATCCTTGCTGCAGCCGTCGTGCTCGCAAAAGTGGTGCTGCACGCCCGCCAGCGTGGCGTACTCGGACTTGGGCAGTCTGATTTCGTCGCTCATGGGCAACAGTGAACGAAATGAGAACAAAAGAGTCAAGCGGCCCCTTGACCGGACAGGAATATGTTCTCAATTCGAATGCATGCCCGAGCAACTGGAGAAGTGGCCGAGAGGCGCCGCCTGGACCCTGACGCATGCCCATGACGCGGGGCAGGTGGCGGGCCTCCGCTGCGCGCGCTGCAATATCACGCGCTACTACAAGCCGATCGAGCTGCGGGAGGTGATCGGCAACGTCACCATCGATGAGGTTAGGGACAAGGTCCGCTGCCAACAGTGCAAGAGCCGGGAGTGGATGAGCGCGCAGCTATTCCACCCGACCGGGGAGCAGGCCCACACGATCCGCTTCCGGCGCCTGGTGCAGATTCGGTGGGAGAAGCGTGTGATCTGGCAGGATGAGACATAGGCTGAAAGGCGCCGAGCACAAAGCCCGGCGCCAGCTTCAATCACCCGCGCACGCTGGCAACATGGCCGTCAGACCAATTCGCCAATATCTTGGTCATATCTGTCGTATCGAACGCCCTCAGCGTCTCAGTTCTGATGTTGCCCATTGATGCGATTGATAGGGATAGGGTGGTCGCAGCAATGTCGTCCTCGGCTTCGGCAATTGCCACGACATCCAGTTAGCGGTGTGTCCACAACAGAGTGTGAACCTTGATCCCGCTTTTGCTGGCCATTGCCTTGAAGGCCTCAGCACGCTTCTGGGTGTCCTTTATGGTCCTCAGACCTTTATCGGTGAAATTCTACAGTAATACGCAATAAGCTATTGATCCCTCCCAAAGATGGGACGGGCGGGCGCTCACGGCGCGTCCGCCGGCGGTCATGAACGACAACCGCACGCCTTGGCGCGGAACAGATGTGCAAGCCCGTCCTTTAGTCCCAATCCTGATTCGGGGACGTCTTCGAAAATTTTCAGGCACTTTGTCCCTAGGCCGCGGATGCATGGCACAGTGGCATCGAATTTGTTAGCGTACCCGTTCGCAGCACAAAAAACAGGCTGCACAAGATGAGTGCAAATGCTCACAGAAATTGTCGATGCGCTTTATGAAGCCGCGTTCATAGCGGAAAAATGGCCCGCTGTTCTCGAGCAGATCACCAATGCGTCGGCATCGAAAGGCGGTGCGCTCTTCGTTTTCGCGGATAGCGCGCCGGTTCGCGGAAAGGCCGTCGCATGGCTGCAGGATTTGATGAGCGAGTTCCTGCAGGACGAAAGCCTGCGCTTGTCCACTGCGGCAGCGCGTATGGGCACCGTCCGGCCCTCCAGCTTCGTGGATGTAGACAGATTCATGACGGCCGACGAGGTACGGGACGACCCGATACGCGTCCGGTTGCGCGCACGTGGCCTGGGCGTGAATGCCTGCGCAGCCATCCCCATGCCCAGCGGTGAGCTCGCAATGTTTGTTTTCCAGCGCGGGCTGGACGAAGGGGGCTACGACGAGCGGCAACTTGAAGTTCTTGATCGGATGCGGCCCGACATGGCGCGCGCCACGCTCGCGGCCGCGCGGCTTGGCCTCGTGCAGGCGCGCGGCGCCGTCGATGCCTTGGCCAAGATCGGGCTTCCGGCCGCCGTTCTCGCCGCCAACGGCCGTGTCCGGGTGACCAACGGCCTGTTCGATCGCGAGAAGTCGCTGTTCCTGCCGACGGCATTCGGCGGCGTCGCCGTCGCCAACTCTGAGAGCAACCGCCTGTTCCAGGCCGCGCTGCAGGCCGTGCGTGGCGGACTGCCCCCGCGATCCATCCCAGTGCGCGGCACCCCGCCGGCGGTGGTCCACGTCCTTCCGCTCAAACGGAGCGCGCATGACCTTTTCGAAGGAGGTGATCTGATCGTCGTCGCGACGGCGATCTCGGCAAGCGCTCTGGTACCGTCCCCGACCATCTTGACGGGCCTCTTCGATCTCACACCTGCCGAGGTAAATCTTGTGACCGCGTTGGCCAAGGGACATAGCCTCAAGGCGGCGGCAGCTGAAGCTGGCCTGCAATTCTCCACTGTGCGCACTTACCTCAATCGTATTTTCCGCAAGACCGGAACAAACCAGCAAAGCCAGCTGGTTGCCCTCATGAAGTCGGCACACCCGCTGCCGCGCTGACCGAGGCTCCCAGGGGCCAACCCTTCGAACGCGCACCATCGCTCTCTCTATCATCATATGATGATAGGCGACCCATGGTTTTCACGGCAATTTCTTCTGCGGTGCCTGATGCTGTCCCGCAGACGAAAGCGACGCCGCAATTCGTCTGCCAAGCATGGCCCGTCGGCAAGGGGCATGGAGATGCTGGCAAGCATTGTCCGCGGTTCACAATCTGTAGAGAGCCTGCTGACGCGGGACCGCACTGTCGTGCTTGGCGATGAGCCAATGGCCATCCTCGTGACCCCCAAAAGTAAACCAAACCCGCCAGCATGTGCGATTAGGCGATCCCCGCCTTGTCATCGCGCCGAAACGCGCAGCAGTTTAGATCGAATGCGCCCAAATTCATGGCGCCAATATCCGGCATACAATCATTCAATTTCCCCCAGACGCTGTTGCGGCCCTAAGCAATGGGAGCGCGCTACAGCTGCTTTCGGCCAATGTCTCTGCTGCGCGTCGCGTTGGCGGTCCGGTCGCCGGTCTTGTTGGCGCAGCAGTCCACCAATCCATCGGCTCGAGGTGTGAGAGGATGAGAACCATGGCCAGCACGAATAGGATCGGCGCCATCGCCGTGCTGCTGATCGTTGGTGGACTAGGCATGGCGCTGCCTGTCCGGGCGGCGGATGTCGAGGGCAGTTCCGATCACCCTCTGGTAGGGCGCTACGAGGGCGCCGAGATCGTCGGCTACGCCGTCAGCGAATATGACGAGGCGAACCTCGTCGAAGGACCTTTCTCGCCGACAAGCACCAATGGCGGCACTGGCTTCAAGACGGTCGAGGGCCGCAGCGCGCTCATCTACTACGCGCTGCCGCAAGGCCATTCGACGCTCGAGGTTCTCCGCAACTACGAGGAAGGTCTAAAGGCGAAGGGCTTCTCGGAGGTCTTCACCTGCGCCACCAAGAATGGCTCCTGCTTCGAATCAGGCCAGCCCGAGGGTGGATATCTGCTTGGCCAAGCCGTCGGCGATCCGCTCAGCCTGCCGAAGCTTTCGGACGACTATGTGCACAACTGGTTCCAGGAAGGCGGGCGCTACCTTCTCGCACGGCTCGAGCGCCCGGAGGGCGCGGTCTACGCAGCTGTCTATCTCGGCGAAAGCGGCAGCGGCAACGTTGCCGTCGTCAGGGTCGTCGAGACGAAGGCGATGGAGACCGGCAAGATCCGAGTGGTCACCGCGAAGGAGATCGGCTCGGCGCTTTCCGACGTCGGAAAAATTGCGGTCTATGGGATATTGTTCGACTTCGACAAGGACATCATCAAGCCTGAGTCCAAGCCGACGCTCGACCAGATCGCGCAGCTGCTGACGTCGGAGCCCGACCTCAAGCTCAACATTGTCGGCCACACCGATAACCAGGGCGGCGCGGACTACAATCTTGACCTGTCCCGCCGCCGCGCCGCCAGCGTCGTTGCCGCGCTCGTTTCCCAATATGGCATCGCCGCCGATCGCCTCGCCTCTGATGGCGCCGGCATGACGCAACCAGTCGCATCCAATGACACCGAAGAAGGACGCGCCAAAAACCGCCGCGTCGAACTACAGCGGTACGACCCGGGCGGTGGTGCTTCTGGCGGAAGCGGCGGCGCTCCGGCCAACTCGGGCAACGCCGGTTAGGCAGGACAAGGCACGTGGCAGTAGGCGAGGAGGACCGTCAAATGGCTACCAAAGAATGCCGGACCGGGGCCGGTGGGTTCCGACTCCTTCTGCTGGGCATAGCTACGCTGCTTATCTTGGACTTTCCGACTTTAGCTGCTTCGAATGTCGACCTCGTGCCAGCGGCAGGCACAAGTGCAGGCAACAAGCACAAGACGCTCAGGCCGGCCCGCGGCGATGACGCCGAGGGAGGCGGCATACCTCAAACACCAGCGGATATGGGTGGCATGCCGCCGATGCAGCAGGCGGATGGCATCTGCGGCGATGGCAATGCAATGGCAACGGTGGCGATCAACCAGCCGGGCCTCGACAAGCTCAACGTGCGCAACGGTCCCGGCGGCCAGGTGGTCGGCACGGTGGCGGAAGGCGATACAGTTTCGGTGATCGGCCCGTGCGGTGCGATCAGCGGGGCGGCGGGCTTCGCGAAACCGAAGACGCAGCAAGGCGGCGGCGGCGGTGGTTGGTGCCAGATCAGCGCGCCGGTGCACGGTTGCGTGTCGTCCCAGTTCCTCGCATTCGGTGGCGACACCGGCTTGTCCGGAGGTGCGGCCGGCTTTGCGAAATCGAAGAGCAAGCCGCAGGTGTCCGCGTCGGCGACGGCGAGCTTCGGTGGAAGCTGGAGCGCCAATGCCGATAACGTTGTCTACAGCCTCTCGCTCAAGCAGAAGGGAAACAGCGTCTCCGGCAATTATCAGGGCGCCGACGGCAGCGCCGGAAATATCAGCGGCAAGATGAGCGGCAAGATCCTGCGCTTCTCATGGGTCCAGAAGGACGGCACTCGTGGGAGCGGCAAGTTTGTGCTCGCCGGCGACGGCCAGTCCTTCGACGGCACCTACAACTTCTCCAACAACCCCGATGCTGTCGAGGGCAGCTGGAGCGGGACGCGGCAATGATCGCCGGCATCTGATGTTTTCGTCGGACGCAGCTTCAACAGGTGCCCGGAGGAGCTAAGCCATGTCTTTCGAGCGAACGGCGCGCCGCTTCTGCGGGCTTCTCGCGATGTTGACGCTGATGTCTCTTCCCCAGACACGCCCGGCGCATGCCAGCGACTGCACGACATTCTCAGGCGTCTGTGTGGACGAGCGCCTGACGTTCAACGGGAACTCCCGCATCCTCGAGATCACCCTATGGCCGGATGGAAATACTGACGTCTTTAACGTAATCGTGCCCGGACAATCCCAGACGGAATGGAAAACTGGTTCAGTTCTAAGGCTGGCGGTTCAGCCGGATGGCACGGTGACCTATTCGGCACAGGGTTGCTACGGCGGCAAATATGGACTGTCGTCGAGTTGCGGGAATTGGCGGCAGGTCACGCGGCGATTCCCGCCCCTCCATTCTGCCAGCACCGGCAGAAGCGGGGGCGACTCGACCGCCGAAACGGGCGTCGATCGACCGGGTCACGATTACGACCGGTTCGATTTGGAGGCCACAATCGCAGGCTTCGGACCCTGCAAGTCGGCGTGCGAATCCGACGCGAACTGCAAGGCTTGGACTTACGTCAAGGCGGGCATTCAGGGTCCGAAAGCAATATGTTGGCTGAAATCGGCTGTGCCACTGCCAACGCCGAACGGCTGTTGCGTCTCGGGTGTGAAGGCGGGAACAGCCTCGGCACCACCTCCGGCGCCGGAGAAGCCCGTCAAGCACACCGGTAGGAGCAACGCGTGTGTCGCCTATGGCGATCGCATGACCGCCATCGCCGGTGAGGCGCGGGGTCTTGGCTGTAAATTCGTCCAGATCGCTCCCTGGAATAATCCTCACGACTATTGGGTGCAGCGATGCGTGGCGCATTCCGGTGACGGTGTCGCCGATTCCGAAGAGGCCAAGTTCAAGCAGCGATTGAATGACTGCACGGCCGCCGGACGTGGCTCCGAGGGAGGCACGCCGCTGTCGTCCGGCTCGGGTAGTGTTGGCACCGGCACCGGTTCCTGCAGCGGGGGGACGGCAACGGTGGTGATCAACCAGCCGGGACTGGACAAGCTCAACGTGCGCAATGGTCCCGATGGCCAGGTGACGAGCATGGTCCCGGAAGGCCAGGCTGTGTCGGTGACCGGTCCATGCGGCGAGAACGGCGGCGCTGCAGGCATCATGGCAAAAAAGCAAAGGGGTGGCGATGGCGGCTGGTGCCGGATCAGCGCACCGGTGTCCGGCTGCGTCTCTGCCCGATTTCTGAAGTTCGGCGGCGGGGCAGCCGGGTTCGCCAAGAGCGCGGCGGGGTTCGCCAAGTCGAAGGGAAAGCAGACATCGGTGTCTGCAGCTGCCGGCTTCGGCGGAAGCTGGAGCGCCAATGCCGACAATGTCGCCTACGACCTCTCGCTGCAGCAGAACGGCAACGGCGTCTCCGGCCGCTATCAGGGCGATGACGGCAGCGCCGGGCAAATCACCGGCAAAGTAAGCGGCAACGTGCTGCGCTTCTCCTGGGTCCAGAAGGACGGCACCCGAGGCAGCGGCAAGTTCACGCTCGCCGCTGACGGCCAGTCGTTCGCGGGCAGCTACAACTTCGGCAACAACCCCGATGCCGCGGAGGGCTCCTGGAATGGGACGCGGCAATAGGCAAGGGAGCGCACGATCGTGACAGGTTACACCATCAGTCGATTCCTGCCGCCATTGGCAATGTTTGGCGCTCTCCTGCTGCCGGACGGCACGCAGGCCGCCGCCCTCAAGCTCACATGTGGGCGCGCCGATGTGATGAACCCTAAGTGGAGTCTGCCGATGACGTTTGCCTATCCAGGCGGCGACGCCGGCCCGGTTACGGTCACCGGACCTTTCGGCGACTTTTCGATCGCTGTTAAGCACTCCTCTACGTCAATCCAGGGTGAGGCCGGCGAGGCTCTGGACGGCACCGCCAAGGTTCGCGTCAAGCTGCCAACTCTCACCGATCTTGAAGCATGCATCGAGCAAACCCGCGATCCGGCGTCGAAGCCGGACGACAAGGACGCGTTCCTCAACGCGCGCGACGCGTGCCTGCAGAAGCTCGCCCCGGCGCCGGGGGGCGCCGAAGTCGTAGCGGGACTGAGAATCGGGTTGCTCGCCGACAAGGGCGATTCGAGCGGCGAGGACGGCTTTGTGGATCTCAGGCTCAGGTACGAGGGCGAAAGCCGGGCGCCTGACGGAGCGATGACCGTCGAGCCTCTTCCAGCTCAGTGCGTGTTGGAAAGGTGACTCGATCTGGGGACCAGGTGACGAGTGGGAGCCCCAGACACATGACTGGATTTCAGCTGCGGATATCAACACACCAATTCAACCGGTCTTGGAGTGCATAATGCCCCTCATGTCAGTTCTGCGGACATTGGTAGTCGGCCTTACGGTCATGTCATGCGCGGTAATCGCCACCTCAGCGTCCGCTCGCGACCGTCCGGGAACGCCGACAGATCCGCAAATATATGGAGGGTTGGGGCTTGGCGTTACGGTGATATGGAAAAATACGGCGGGAACCGTCTTTACAATCGGCGGAATTCGTCCCGAATTGGTCGGCTTCGAAGTTGAGATGACCAAGAATGGTAACAAGTATGCGCCACCGATATCGGGATTACCTCGGGAGGTTGGAGCCAATTGGAACCCTTCCTTCTTCGAATACCACACGACGCCCAACCAGGTGCCGACCAGCCCAATCAACATAGTCGGCTTCACCATCAAAGAAGTAGACCCGAACACCAAATACTGTTTCAGAGTCAGGGCACGAAGAAAATCTGACGATGTTGTTTCGGCGAATTGGTCAGGCACATCTTGTGTCACGACGGGATCGCCGCCGACGAAGCCCATAAAGCATACCTGCCGGGCCGGCGATCGGGGGGCGTGCTCGACTGGTGAAACCCCATGGGCGACAATTTGCGTTCGTTATGCGATGGCAGCCGTTAAGGCCGTTAAGGAAAACGGCAGTCGTGGCTGTGGTGGCACCGGCGCACAATGGGCTTCGAGCGGGGAGGATTACATCAAGTGGTGCATGAGTCACAAAGACGACATGCGGCTTCTGGACATGGAAGCCAAGGCGCGATCCGATGCGCTGGCCGTTTGTGGCAGCGGTACCGGCAACGCAAGTGGCGGTGGTGATCGGGCCGATAACTCCTGCGGCGGGGGGACGGCGACGGTGGTGATCAACCAACCGGGGCTGGACAGGCTCAATGTCCGCAATGGTCCCGATGGCCAGGTGACCGGCACGGTTCCGGAAGGCCAGGCTGTGTCGGTGACCGGTCCGTGCGGGGGGACCGGCGGCGCTGCAGGCATCATCGCAAGCAAGCAAAGCGGCGGCGATGGCGGCTGGTGCCGGATCAGCGCACCGGTGTCCGGCTGCGTCTCTTCCCGGTTCCTGAAGTTCGGCGGCGGGGCAGCCGGGTTCGCCAAGAGCGCGGCGGGGTTCGCCAAGCCGAAAGAAAAGCAGATATCGGCGTCTGCAGCGGCCGGCTTCGGCGGAAGCTGGAGCGCCAATGCCGACAATGTCGCCTACGACCTCTCGCTGCAGCAGAACGGCAACGGCGTCTCCGGCCGCTATCAGGGCGATGACGGCAGCGCCGGGCAAATCACCGGCAAGGTGAGCGGCAACGTGCTGCGCTTCTCCTGGGTCCAGAAGGACGGCACCCGAGGCAGCGGCAAGTTCACGCTCGCCGCTGACGGCCAGTCGTTCGCGGGCAGCTACAATTTCGGCAACAACCCCGATGCCGTGGAGGGCTCCTGGAATGGGACGCGTTAATGATCGCGGGGACCTGACGCTTCCGTTGGACGCGACGCAGCAGCAACATCAAGGAGGTCACATCATGTCTCACCGTTCGACCGCTCGGTGTCGCTTGCTGGTTGCCCTCTGCCTTCTTGCCGCGCCGCTCCTGGCGCCGAGCGCTTTTGCCGAGCGCGAAGCCGGCTCCTTCGGCGGCCAGGGCGGCTCCCCGTTTCATGGAACCTGCTCGCCCAAGGCGCTGGCCGGGGTCTTCCTGCGGGCCGGCAAAGCCCTCGACACGGTCATGATCGACTGCGGGACGCTCAACAAGAACGGGACCGTCACCGACGTCATAGGCGACGCCCATTTCCACGGGGGTGGCAGTGGCGGTGACCCGTTTGGCAGCACTGGCCGGTTCTGCCCGAAGAATGCGCTCGTGACCGGCATGAGGGTGTGGAAGGACCACAACAACATCGTCAACAGCTTCATCCTGCGCTGCACCTCCATGACCGACGGCACCAACACCTGGACGACCATGCAGGCCGGGGGAGAAGCCATAAACGATCCCGTGAAGATCCTCTGCAAGAAGGACGAGATCGGGACCGGCATCTACGGTCGCGCGGGAAGCCTCATCGACAATATCGGCCTGCTCTGCGCCGACAACCCGATGAAGGTGGCGGCCGCACCGCCGCCAGACGTGCCGGAGAAGCCGATCAAGATGACACGCAGGGGCGGCCCGGCGGCGGCGGTCCGACGCCGGGCGGGGTGCTGTCGTGCCAGGGCGGCGGCGGAATGCAGGTGACATTGAAGGACGAGACGGGTGTCTTCGTCGCCTTCAACCACGCATCGCAACCGGCCAACACCGCGCCGCCGGGGCCTGGCCAATGTGCTTGGGCGGATCGGCTCTTTGCGCCGAACGAGCAGCACTGGTTGGCGTTCAATCCGAACAAGCCCAACGGGCAGCAGCTGCTGCAAGCGGTGCGGGGCGGCACTTTTCAGGTGACGGCAATACCGATGACCGCATTTGTCATGGTCAACGCGATCAACAACGTGCAGGTCGTGGACGGCACTCCGCTGTCGCCGGGGCCGGCCAACGCCGATGATGCCGGGGGAGGTGACACGCCTCAAACACCGGCGGATATGGGTGGCATACCGCCGATGCAGCAGGCGGATAGCACCTGCGGCGGCGGCAATGCAATGGCAACGGTGGTGATCAACCAGCCGGGGCTGGATAAGCTGAACGTGCGCAGCGGCCCGGGCGGCCAGGTGGTCGGCACGGTGCCGGAAGGCGGCACGGTGTCGGTGATCGGCCCATGCGGTGCAATGAGCGGGGCTGCCGGCTTCGCCAAGCCGAAGACGCAGCAAGGCGGCGGAGGTGGCGGCGCCGGCGGCTGGTGCCAAATCAGCGCGCCGGTGCACGGTTGCGTATCCTCCCAATTCCTTGCGTTCGGCGGCGGTGATGTCGGCACGCCGCCCGGAGGGGCGGCCGGGTTCGCGAAGTCGAAGGGAAAGCACCAGGCAGCGGCGCCCGCCACGGGCGGCTTTTCCGGACGCTGGTCCGCCAATGCCGACAACGTCGCCTACAGCCTCTCGCTCAAGCAGAAGGGCAACAGCGTCTCCGGCAACTACCAAGGCTCCGACGGAAGCGCCGGCAAGATCATCGGCGAGGTGAATGGCAACATCTTGCGCTTCGCCTGGGTGCAGCGCGACGGCACCAAAGGGAGCGGCAAGTTCATGCTCGCCGACGATGCCCAGTCCTTCGACGGCAGCTACAGTTTCGGCAGCAACCCCGACGCCGTCGAGGGCAGCTGGAACGGAACACGACAGTAGCCACTGCAAAAAGAGGCGGGAAGTCATGAAAACACTCCAGACAATCGCGGTCATGCTCTGCATCGGTCCGCTCGCGAACTCACCTGTCTTGGCCCGCGGTTACGACGGGAGCCGCAATGACGACCAGGCGATGGTCGCTGCCGCCTCGTTGCCGGGACTGGCGACGGCCGGATCGACGGCGGCGGGCACCGTTCGGGCGATCCAGGTGGCGTGGAATTGCCCGCCTGGCTACGTTGCCGGCCGGTACTATCGCTCCTGCGTGCTCGCGCGGAGACTGTCGCACCCAACGTCGAGACCGGGCGCAGAGCAGTTGTCCGGTGCAGCCGCCGCTAACCGAACATGCGTCGCTAAGGGCCTGGTGTTTGCTGGCGATATCACCATTGCCACGCACGGGGGGACGTGCATGTGTCCGCCGGGCCTGAGGAGTTCGGCGATTAACAACTGGGCGTCTTCCCCCAACGAATGCTTCCCGTGACGGAGACTTCAAAATGTCAACTTTGAAAATCGCTCTGTCGCTCCTGACGATCCTGCTTGGTATCGCCGTCGTTACCACCGCCGCCGCGGTCGCGGCCGAGCGGCCCTATAGCACCCCGGTGGTTCGAGCCGCCGCCTTTGGCTGCACGTTCGACGACGGCCAGTTGATCTGCGGCACCGTCAAGAAGCACAGGCGAACCGCCGGGCAGCAGGGCGGTAACGAGGGCGACGGTACCGTGGGCGAGCCCCCCTGTCGTCCAGGCGGCGCCGCGGGCCTGACCAGATTCGGCATGCCCTGCGACGTGCAGGGAGGTCATAAAAACAAGAAGAAGAAAAAAGACGTCGACGTCGAAAGTCAGGGTGAGCGCTCGTGCCCCCCTGGCTATGTGGTGCTCAAGGAGAAAAACAAGTATGGCGCGTTCTGCGAACCGAAGGAAGGATTTCCCGCTCAGGCCGACCAAGATGGCGCAGGCCCTGTGCCCGCAGCTTCCCGAAACGTTTGCTGCAAGCCAGGTGAAGGAGGCCCCTACGTTTGTTCCAGCGACAGCACTCCACCTGAGGCAGAGGCGTCGATTCGGTCTTCATTGCAAAAGCTGTTTCCAGCGGGCCACGTCACCTGCGCCCCCGAGAGAGCCCAAGGAGGGATCCCCCCAGGCTTCTAATGCCGTCGAACGCTCGGGTGGGGACTGGCCGCCGCAGTCTCGGCAACCCCTGGTCGACCCTGAACTGATGGAGAATTCCAATGTCACTCTGGAAAATTGCTCCGTCTCTCCCGCCGGCGCTGCTTGGTATCGCTGTCGCCACCGCCGCGGAAGCGGGCGCTTCGGAGCGGCCATTCAGCGCTCCGGTGCCACAAGTCGCCGCTGGCGATCCGGTTGGTTTGTCTCTTTGGCGGAGGGTGGAATGATGTGGGATTTCTCGGTCGCCAGATCCGTGGCGATCATGCTCAGGACTTGGCCGTTCATTCTTTTCCGGACGATCGTCTATTTCGCCATGACACTGGCCTATATCACGGCGACGGGCACAGGCGCCGGCATCGGCTGGGGTGTCGGCCACATCTTTGCCGACGGCGGGCCGGAAGGCACGGCCTTCTACGGCGGCATTGCCGGCTTCGCGCTGGTTTCCATCGCGCTCTACTGGATCCGCGAATATATCCTCTACGTGCTGAAGGCGGGGCATGTCGCCGTCATGGTCCATCTGATCGACGGTCGCAACGTGCCCGGCGGGCAGAGTCAGATCGCTTATGCAAAAGAGGTCGTAAAGCAGCGCTTTGCCGAGGCCAACATCCTCTTCGTCGTTGACCAATTGGTGAAGGGAGCGATCCGCGCCGTCACCAGTCTGCTCGGCGGCATCACCGCCTTGCTGCCCATTCCGGGTCTGGACGGGCTGATGCGCTTCGTCAATACGGTGATCCGCATCTCGCTAACCTATGTCGACGAAATCATCCTGGGCTACAATATCCGCATCGACTCATCCTCGCCCTCCGAAACCGCCCGGCAGGGCGTCGTGCTCTATGCCCAGAATGGCACGAAGATGGTCACGAACGCGGTGTGGCTGGCGCTGATTCTGTGGGGCGTCACCTTCGTCATCTTCCTGCTCATGCTGGCGCCGGCTGGCGCGATCGTCTACCTCATGCCGGGCCAGTTAAGCGGCTGGGGCTTCGTGCTGGCGATCGTCTTTGCCTGGGCACTGAAGTCTGCCTTCGTCGAGCCCTTCGCCATCGCCTCGCTGATGCAGGTCTATTTCAAGGCGATCGAAGGCCAGGTGCCGGATCCGGGATGGGACGACAGGCTCGCCGCGGCGTCGCGCCAGTTCCGCGAGTTGAAAGAAAGGTCGATGTCATCTTTCGACGGGAGGCCGGCAGGGCCGGCGGCGCAGCCCAGCATATGAAAGTCGCAGAGTATGTGAGGATTCGCATGGAATTGGTTGGTCAGCTCTTTCAAGCGAACATGAGCTCGGGTTGATCTTCCCGAGCAGGAACTTGAGCATTACTGCCGAAGCATAATAACGCGTCTGAGCGTGTAGGTCCGTGGCGATATGGGCCAGGTTTGGAACCGCAGAGGCCGACGGCCGATGGGGCTGCGTGCGGATGGCCTGTTCCATAGACGACTGTGATGAGCGTAGATGTTCCGAGTCACGTTCAGAGAGCGCAGCCAACTTCGAGGATCGCCGCGAAATCCCGCTGATCCCAGCCGGCGGTCAATTCAGTGAAGTTCTGCCAGGCACCGGCTCGGCGGTCTTCCACCTTATGGAGCAGGCCAGGCTTGAGGGCGTCGTCTCCAAACGGAAAGACAGCAAGTATCGCTCCGGCTCGTCAACGAATTGGCTCAAGACAAAGTGCTACGAGATCGACCAGTACGAACTGCTGGTGTCGAGCACGAACCCGCGAAACCAGCCTTTGCCCTCATGGCCGAACGCGACAGGGGGGTTATGTTGGCTCGGCTTTCATCACGCTCAATCGCGAGATGCGTGAACGGCTCTGGCAGCGTGCCCAAGAACGCTGGGCCGGCGCCAAAAGGAGTGAAGCGCCCGGCGACGCAATGGGTAATGCCGGGCTGATCGGTCGAGTGAAGCACTTGCGAGGCGAGGAAGACTTACGCCGTGCTTCGCTGCAGGATTTCAGGAGGAATGAATGGCGGTCGCGAAGAAGGACCAGGAGCGCATCGGCTACGCGTGGATGTACGGCGCCCAGGCGCGCAAGGATGGCAAGGAGCGCGCCGTGCCGGAATATTGGAACGAGCATGCGGAGGCTTGGCTTCAAGGCTTCGACGGCGTGCCCTTGGCCGGCGCGGGAACGAGCAAACCCGTAAGTGACCAGCTCGAGGCTGAATTCGACGAAGCAGCGCTCAGCAAGCCGGGAACTTAGTTTCCTCAGGCGCGCTTAAGGCTCGATGAGCACACGCGGCATCAACTTCCTCGATCGATGGATGGCAGAGCATCTGCCGAACGCGGTGACGGATGATCCGCCCGCCATTTGCGATCTGGTCGGGCAGGTGCTGAGGGCTGCGAAACGCGAAGGCATCGACCGGGACGAGATCAATGAGGAGGTCGACAGTGTCTTTGAGGTGATCTTCGACGCGATGCAGCACCGCGAAGGCAGCCGGGCAGAAGGCGATGAAAGCGACAAGACGGCAGAGGTCGCGCTTGATCTGCTGGCAGGTCGTTTGGTGAGAGAGAGACAGGCATTACCCACGAGCAAGCCGAAGACCTGATCAAGCAGATTGGAACCGATTGGGATGCTCTGCTTCAGGAGGCTTATTTCCTAGAATGACAGCCGTACCAAGTGGCCGGCGCTCTCGTTGGGGAGAATGCCTGAGGGCGAGCGCCGGCCTGACGGTCCATCAGGATCGCCGCATATGCAAATCGGCTAATCTACTTCAAACGGCTATGGTGCGATCACGTAAGCCCTTGGCGAGCGATCGGCGATTAGGAATATATAACCCCCCCGGTGCGGCGACCCGATTACGAGGATCGCCATGACGATGAAGTTTCCATTCACGGAAAATACGCTCGGCAAGAAGCTTGAGGCTGGCGCGGGACTTTCAGTGACATGTCTCACCTGCAGGCGGACGGCGGTGCTGGACGTCGCCGCACTGGTCGAGCGGCTCGGGCCAGACCATGGGTGTCTGCACTGGGATCTGGTGAAGGTTATCTTCTGCCATGAGTGCAGAGCCGCCGGCCGAGACGATCGCAATCTCCAGTTCACTAAACCATGCAGTGACGCCGGAAAGGCGGAAGGGGTGGACGCCTTGCCCATAGGCACTCAACGCGCCGCAAAGTTTTAGTCGATCTGGCTGCGCCGCCCGTCCAAGGTAAAGGAGGTGATATGGCGCCGATCTCGATCGAATTCGCAGGACCCGGTCGATCGGCTAGGAGCGTGGGCCTTGTTCCGCATCTCGAACTTTATCGTTACCTTCGGAGGATCGACCTGTTCGATCGCGCTGAGGGCTTTGTAAGTCGATGCGCGCTCGTGCGACTTCAACATCAAAAGAAAGAACTCGCAACGAGCAACCGGCGTCTGCGCCGGTGATGGCGCAGGTTGGGAAATCGTGAGCGCGTAGGCACATCGCCCTGCTATCACCAGACAGGCCGCCACGCCGAAGGTAGAGAGATTGTTCCTCGCCAGCACTAGTTGGGATCGCCAGACTTCGAGCCCCCGTGGGCTCCTTCCTGGAAATTACTTAATTGCTGCATGCAAAGAAAGTAGTTCCCCAAAAGGGGTAGCGATCGCGCCGCTGTCCGGAGCTCGGGAGCGGCCCGGCGGGCTGGCGGAGTCCAGCGGGGCTCTGGGGCGAGATACGGCGCCGACAAATATACGTTTGTCCGAGATGATCGGCATGCATCCATAAGGCGGAGCCGGGAGTTGGCGCGCTAGGACATTGCCGGCAGCAGAAATGCCTAGATCGCCAGACTAGCCAACATCTCTGCCGGGCGTTGATGCCCGCGGGCTTATTTTTTTGAGAGGCGTATCAAGCCCGAGCCTCGTACGTTCGCTGTTGGCGTTCATTCCCAGGCGTCAGATCATTGAACATCCTCGCGAGTCCAACCTAAAAGTGCACCACCAAGGCATACGCTCAGGCGAAGGGCGTCGAAGCTCGCACCAGCAGGACCTACTTCTCGAATCCCGAAACAAAAGCCGAAAAAACCCGCTGCATCGCTGGAGGCAGCGGGTGTTAAGTCTGGCAACTATGACTGACGATAAAGGGACTCACAAATCGCCAGTCCGGAAGCCAATGCGATAGCGGGCTACATGTTTCACGGTGTGGACCTATGCGCGCGGTGACAAGACTTCAGTCGCACCTGGCGGTCGACTGCGTGCCTGTACTCGGAACGAATGAATAGAGGCTCCGTTGACCGAATGCCGGCAGCTCCCGCTAACGGCGGTTGAGCGCAAGCAGAGGCTCCAGCGCTTGGCGGAGAGGTATGCGCTGGAGCCGCCTAAGTCGGGTAGGAGCGAAGGATATGCAAGACCATCGGAACAGTGTCCTGGAAGCTCGTTGGCTTCTCGCGGTGCCCGCTTCACTTGCCCTAACCGTGCTGCTGGCCGGACTCTTGCTTTCCTGATCGAAGCGGCGGGCTATCGTAGGACTTCAGTCGCGCCCAATTGACTCGTTTCTGACTTTTTCTGGGTTGTATCGCTTTTAGGTCGTCCGTACCGAGTAGAGGCACACTGACGCTTGGGAGCGGTCATCATGCTTTCGCCCCTACAAGGAGGCAAGCTGTTGCCATACGGAGTGGCGGATTCCGCCGAGTTGGAAACTCTTGGGAGAGTTTTCAACGATTACTGCGCCAAGCATGAAATTGTCGGCGAGGGGCGAGCGTGCCGTGCATCGACCCATCAGGGCACCGATGCCGGCGATATATGGCAGAACGAAGCTCATGAAAGGGGCAGGGAAGAACCGGCGACCGATGTTGGGGAACAACTGAAAGCTTCGGCCGCCGGCCCTCGGCGGGGGCGTTGCCATTTCAGGCAACGCTGATACGTGACGCTGGCGCGGAGGTTCGTTCAATCTGAGGCCGCTGCGATGGTCAATGACCGGTTACTATCCACAGGGCTCGCTACTGCGTTCTTGGAATTCTCGGACCAATGTGTGGAGGGGATCCCGGATCCCAACCTCGGGGCTGCTTTACGTCACAACGTTGTAGAGCGAGACCTGGCTCGGCCGCTCGGCAAATTCCATCACCTCCGGCCCGCCCTGCCGGGTCATCACGGCTGCCTTCATCGCGATGCCTCCTTGGCCGCCTTCTCGATCAGCCGCGCGACTGGCTCAGGGTTCGACACCATCACCACATGCGAAGCGCCCTTGACCACGACGATATCCCGCGAGTGAGCTCGTGCGGCCATGAAGGCCGAAGCTTCCGGTGGGATGTTCTTGTCGCCGCCACCATAGATGAACCAGTTCGGAATCTTCTTCCACGCCGCCGCGGCCTGGGCCTCGTTCAGCGCCGCTTCTGTGATGGGTCGCTGCCCTGCGGCCATCAGCTTGGCCTCGGCGACGGAAACGTCCGCCGCGAACTGGTCGTGGAACTTCTCCTGCAAGATGTAAAGATCCTTCCCGCCGCCTGAAAGCGGAACCGGCGGAGCAAGAGTGGGCGCAAGCGTGCTGCCCGGAAACTTGCTCGCAAGGCCGGCGGCCGTCTCGCCGACGTCCGGGGCAAACGCAGCAACATAGACCAGCGCCTTGACATTGGCGTGGCCTTCGGCGGCTTCGCTGATGACCGAGCCGCCATAGGAATGCCCAGCCAGGACGACAGGCGACGCGATGCCGGAGACGATATCGGCAACGTATTGCGCGTCATTGGCGACACCCCGCAAGGGATTGGCGGCGGCCACAACCGAATAGCCGTCTTTCTCGAGAATTTTGACGACGCCGTTCCAGCTCGATGCGTCGGCGAACGCGCCATGAACCAGTACGATAGTGGGCTTAACGGGGGCAGGCTTTCCGGACTGCGCGTAAGCGTTGCCGGACACAGCGATGGCGATTGTCAATCCTGCCAGTAGTTTTTTCATCTCATATCCTTTCGATGATTTGGTCGGTGCGGTCTCATTGCTGGGAGAAAGGCTAAAAACGGAGATATTTTAGTGTTACTTGGCTGAACCTGCGGCGGGCCGGCCTTGTTGCGGGAAGTCCGCTGAGATGGTCAGCCCGCGCAATTGCGTGGGCTCACGTGCGACCGGACGATGACCGGCGGCGAGGACGCTTCCGCCAAGGGCACGGCCGATGCCGCGCGAACTTCCAGTGATAAGCCATCTTTGCGACATGGCTTCTCCTTCGACAGGAGGGTGCCTGCCTCGAGGCCGACCAGCCGGCAGCGAATAGCTGTTCCGGATTGGTGCCGCCGCCTGGGCCGCCGGGCGTTGGTCACTTTTCGATCGACGCCGCGCTCGAAGTCGTAACGAGCGCAACGGTCGACGACACACTCGTGTTTGGGGCAATCGACAGTCTCGTTGCCAAGTCGATGGTGGCGGCAAGACCCGCCGGAGCAACGATGCGTTATCGACTGCTCGACACGACACGGGCTTACGCCCTTCAGCTCGACGTCGACGATGCCGAGCTCGCGAGCCTGGCCGCACGTCACGCGACCCATTACCTGCGTTGGCTGGAGCAGACAGGAGCCGAGTGGCCTACCTTGTCGAGCGCCTCGCAACGGTCGCTTCAACTCGCGGGCCTGGCCAATGTGCGAGCGGCTCTGGATTGGTGCTTCGGACCCGGCGGGAACATTGAAGTCGGCGTCCGTCTGGCCGCTGCGGCGGCCCCTGTTTTGCTGTCGATGTCATTGCTCACCGAATGTCATCGTTGGGCGGCGCGGGCAGTCCTTGCCCTCGACGACGCTACTGGCGGCGGATCGGAGGAGATGCTCCTTCAGGGCGCCCTCGGGGTTTCCCTGATGTTCACCCATGGTGGAAAAGATGCGGCGCGCGTGGCTTTGAACAGAAGCCTTGCCATTGCCGACCGGCGTGGCAACGCGCTCGATCAGCTTCAGATTCTAGGCCCGCTGCAGATGTTCCACCTGCGCAGGGGAGAGTTCAGGGTCGCGCTGCGCTATGCGGAGCGCTGTACCGTCATCGCTGCAACGCTCGAGGATTCTGTCTCCACCACATTGGCGCATTCCTTGATGGGGATTTCTCTTCACCTCAGCGGAGAGCTGGGCCGCGCCCAGACCGCGCTGGAAGCGGCGCTGCGATGCGGGGCCGCGTTCCGACCGGACCACGACGAACTATCTCGGCTTCGACGGCAGAATTCTGGCCGGCGCAATTCTGGCAAGGACGCTCTGGCTGCAAGGTTATCCGGATCGGGCCGTGGAGCGCGCGCTGCTGACGGTCGAGGATGCGGAAGTCCTGAACCATCCCCTGACGCTCTCCATCGCACTCGTCTGGGCGATTTCGGTGTTCCTCTGGGTCGGAGACCTGGCGCGCGCAGAGGAACACATCGATCGTCTTTTCTCGCGTGCCGAATTTCATTCCCTTGGACCCTATCTCGCGCTAGGGCGCGGCTTCAAAGGGGAACTCGCCATTCGTCGAGGCAACGCAAGCAGCGGTGTCGAAAGCCTTCGATCCTGTCTGGCCGAGCTTCATGCCGCCCCTTACGAACTACTGACCACGCCGCTCAACATTTCCTTCGTTCAGGGCCTCGCCGCGACCGGTAGGTCCGCCGAAGCGCTTTCGCTAATCGAGGAGACGATCCAGCAGGTCGAGACAAGTGGCGATCTTTGCTACATGGCAGAGCTTCTGCGCGTGAAGGGCAACCTTGTTCTCGCAGCCCCGCAAGCCGGCACCGACGAAGAAGCGGAGCTTTGTTTTCGGCGGTCGTTAGAGCTCAGCGATCGTCAGGGGGCTCGCGCATGGGAGTTGCGGTCCGCTATCGACCTCGCTTTCCTGTTGGCTGCACGCGGACGACACGACGCCGCCCAAGCACTCCTCCAGCCAATTTTCGCGCGATTCGGGGAGGGTTTGGAGACAGCAGACCTGCAGTCAGCCGCACGGCTGTTGGCCACGCCGAACTAGCATGGCTCTGGCAGCGCTGCGGGCGGGCAAGGCAGTGCCTGCGCCTCGCGATAGACATCACCGAGAATGCGGCCATTGAGTTCGACCGACAGCGTGACGTTGCGCGACCGGTCGACGCGGCTGATCTTGGATGGGCTGCCGCCGATACGGATGGTGACCGAAACGAGGTCGACGCTGCCGCGGCTGCTGGCGACGCGCAGGCTGGCTATGTCATTGAGCGTCGTTCGGCTGGCGGGATCGAACCGCACGCGGATGGAGATTTGGCGTTGCGATACTCACCATTGAACCATGCATGTTGGCAACTCAGATGGAATCTTTCCTGCAATCGGCGGCACAGGGAAATACTGGGTCGTTATCTGAACCTCGACGGCGGTCTGGTCGCCAAAAAGCCGGGAAATAAGGTGCAGCGCTTCATCGAGTCCCGAAGATATGCCGCCGCCCGTCAGCCGGTTGCCCGACTCGACAAAACGCGGGTAACCCCTGGCTACTTCGATTGCCGGAAAACGGCGCAGGCAGTCGACGAACGCCCAGTGCGTCGTCGCTTTGTGGCCGTCGAGCAGCCCAGCTCGAGCCAGCAGGAGCGCCCCCTCGCAGACCGAACAAACCCATTTCGCATCGTTTGCGATCTGTCGCAGGTAAGCGAGATAGGGTGATGCCGGGTCACTCATGATCCTTCCGAGCGCTGGCGGATCACCGCCGGGGACCCACATGACGTCCAATGTCGGCGTTGCGTCGAAGCTGGCTTGCGCTTCGAAGCGCACTCCGTTCAAACTGGTGACCGGAGCGCCATCGATCGACAGGATAAACGTCTCCAATCCCTTTTCCTTGTCGACCCAGGTGAACATCTCGAGCGGACCGACAACATCGAGCAGGTTGACGCCTTCATAGACTGGAATGCCAAGTTTCAAGTCATCGCTCCTCTTGGCTCGCAATTCGCACGGGCTTAACCTTGGGTAGCGGCCGCCGCAGGGTTTTGGAAATGACGGCCGCGCCGCTGCCAGAAAGCGGTGTCCCATCGCGCGGCGGCGGCGTAGTGGGCAGCAAGCGCCGGGACGTAGTCGGCAAAACCCTGCCTGGCGATCATCGCATAGCGTTTGCGTGCCAGTTCGCCGCGCCCATCCAGCATGTCCGACGCGGCATAGGCCGCGAGGATCCCTGAGCGTAGCGCATGAATGATCCCGCGCGACGACAACGGATCGGCTGCGAACAAGCTGTCGCCCGCCGCGACCCAACGCTCACCCGCGGCCGGATCGATCGTTACGGTTCCCGCCGACTTGACCAACGCCGCGGTTTCACGCGCGCCGGAAGACAAAAGCGGGGCGATAAGCTGTGTCGCCGCCAACGCGCGGTACCAGGATTTCGGATCGCGCATTTCGCTTCCCAGATCCGGGTCGGTCAGGCATGCCACCACCCGGCATTGATCAGGCAAATCGGCGCTGTACCACCAGCCCTCGGGACGCGCCTCGATGACTATTTGGCAATCACCCGGCGCGCGGTCGAAGAAGCGGGTATAGGCCGCAAGGTGGCTGTGTGCCCGAAGCTTGGCGCCAAAGGATCGCGCCAGTTTCCAACTACGACCAGTCGCCCAGATCACGGCGTCGGCGACAATATCCCCATCGGGCAGCTTGAGGCGCCACCCATAGCCTTCGCGAACCGCCGAGCACACCGGGCTTGCAAAACGCACCTCTGCTCCCGCGGCATCCGCCGACTGCACCAGCAACCGGTCGAACCGCGCCCGGTCGAGCTGGCCGCCGGCACCCTGGGCGGAGAACATGCTATGCCGCTCGTCGGGTGTTTCGCCACTCCATGCCGAAACGACCGCACGGCTCTCCACGAAAGCCTCTGCGACGAACGATGTCCAGACTCCGAGCTGGCGCAGCAGCCCTTGCGCCACCGCCGGCAAGACCTCGCCCGGTTTCGGTCGGTCATGTCGTCCCGCCTCCAGGAGCACGACATGCCTTTGTGGCGCGTGGCGGCGCAATGTCAGCGTCGCGGCCGCGCCCGCCGGTCCCCCGCCGATGACAGCAAAATCAGTCTGCTCGGACGGCATAGAAGGATGCCACCACCCCGGCCGGATTGGTGCTGCCGCCGTCGCCCGAATGCGGGATGGTGCGCACCACCGAGCCGACGATCGCGGGCACTTCCAGCCGGTCGGTGCTGTTTGGCCATACAGGCACGAGCCAGCCGATATAGTCGTAGATCCATTCCTCGCCGCCGACCACGCCCTTGCCCTGGAAGCGGACCTGCATCGGCGAGCCGTAGCCGAAGCTGCCACGCAGATCGAGCGACCATCCCGGACCGCCGATGGTGCCCGAAAGCTCGGTCACGGATTGCTCCGCAATGGCCAGCGTACCTTCGCCGAACAAAAGGTCATTGGCCGCCTTGCTAACATCGGGATCGTTGAGAAAGCTGCGATAGGTCCAGTTGCCGACAAAGGGATTGGTCACGGTCACTCTCCCGAATCTTCGACGCAGATGTATTTTATGCTGGGCGAGGGCTGGTCGAGGTCGCCCGCTGGATTGCGCACGATAAAGCCGAGTTTCGACCATTCGGTCACCATCTTGAGGTCGCCGGCGAGCGTCTGCGGGATGCCGCGCGCCCAGTTGCGGAACTGGAAGTCCTTGTCTACCGGGTAATAGACCTGCATCGGCCGGTGTGCCGGCCACCACAACGTCTCCCAAACGCGCCGCTCGCGCTCCAGCAACGTATTGCCGACGCTGTCCGGATAAAGGACATTCCATTCCTCATAGGTGACGTCGATCGTCTGGGTGGAACATTCGTTGAAATCGGCCTGCCAAGGTAGTCCGCTGAGCTTCGTCAGGTCTCCGGGCTGCAGCCCGACGTCGAAGTCGCTTCCCAGCGACAGCGGATCCGAGGCATAGGCGATGTAGCCTTCCTCGCTGACGCCTGCGCCCCATCGATTGGCGTTCTCCTGCGCCGCGGTCAGCGCGAAGCTGTACCATTCGGGGTCTGCCTTGATCCGGTAAGGCTCGCGCCAGATTGCCGGATTGCGGATGATCCATGTCACCTCGCCGCCCGGGCAGAAAGCGCCGCCAAGCCCGTTCGACAGCACGCCCTGGTCGAGGCCGCGGCCGCCCGGCACGTTCCAGTCCTTGTAGGGTTGCCATGGATCGATCGCGGGAGCGAAGCCGGCATCGACCTCGTCGATGAAGAGGCCGGCCGCCCATTGCCGCAGCAGGAAAAGCTGCGTGTCGGTCAACCGCAGGAACTTGCTCACCGTCTTGTTGGTGATCGGATTGTCGCCGGCCAACAGCGGCATCAGCGGCAGGTGATAGGTGCGCGTCGCCGGGTTGGCGTCGAGCTGGAACAGGTTCTCCTCGCCAGGCTTGCGCAGCAGGTCGAACAGATACTGCCGCGCCGGGCGGCCGGGATCGGTGGTGGCCTCCTTGGCTGCGGCGGAAAGTGCGCGGTCCAGCAACTGGCCGGAGCGGTACTCGAACGCCAGCCGGCGCAGCGCTGCCGCGATCGGCTCGTCCGGATCGTTGGTGCGGTCCGGTTCAGTCGGTTCCTGCCGTGAGGACGACCGGGCGAGCGTCAGCATTCGCTTCTTGGGCGGCGCCGCGGCAGCGGCGATGCGCTCGATCACGCCGGTGACCGCCGCATCGAAAGCGTCGCGTGCTTCGGCATAGGCAGTTTCGGCCACTGTGTCGTTATCACCGCAAACCTTTTGCCAGCGCGCGGCATAGGCGCGAGGCGTCTCACCATCGTCAGGCGGGCAGACCGCGGCGGTGAACGCCGCTGCCGCCGCCTTGAGCGTCGCGGCTACATCGGCGACCAAGGCGTCGCTCGCCGCGCCGGGCGCCTGCGTGGCATCGAGCAGCATCAGGCTCGGCTCCACCGCTGCCTCCAACAGGCGTCCGCCGACATGATCCTCCTTGACGCGACCTTCCTTCTGCGCCAGCGCGCGCGGCGCGATGCGTGGCGGGATGCACAGGCGGTAGGGGTCAAACGTGCCCCGGCTCGTCTGGTTGTGCGGAAAGTTCGATTGCTGAAGGATGTTGGCGAAATAGGAGAATTCGTCGGCGCGGAAAATGATCGGCCAGATGTCGCGCCAGAACCAGGGACGATAGGCAGCGTTCCATTCCACAGGCCCGGCCTTCCAGTGAAGCAGGGCCGCCGTGTCGGTGGGATCGATCTTCTGCGGCGCATTGAACGTCCCGGCTGTGCCGTACATGTCGGTGCGATAGGCGAATTCGCGGATCGACATGTCTTCGACCACGTCTTCCAGCGTGATCATGTCGAGCACTTCCGGGGGATAACGCGGATAGCCGACCAGCACCCAGGCCGGATATTCGACGTCGATGTAGCGCAGCGCCTGGACGCGCTCCTCCATCATCACCAGCCGCGCCATCACCGGCCCGTCCGAGATGTCGTCGAACCAGCCGTCGCTGTTGGCGTAGGTCTCGATGCGCGGATGGCCGAAGCCGCTGAGGAACGAGCCGCTGTTGCCGTGCCCGCCAAGCACCAGCAGCCTTCCGCTGTCGTCCGTCATCATGTCGCCGAGCGTGTCGATGTCGTGCGGCGCCATTCCGGTCGGCGGGAAGGTGACGGCATAGGCTGGGTTGCTGTCCCGGCCGAAGCTCGCCTTGCGCCGCGCCGTGCAATCCACCGCCTGCGGTCCGGCGTCGATGATCAGCTTCTGCCGTTCGACCGGATCGGTGATGCCGGCGTTGCGCAGCGGCGTGCCGGCGGGATAGCCGGCCTCGCCGCGCAACCCATCGAAAGTGAACCATGCCGCCTTCTTGTTGGCGAGCTGGACGCGCCACTGGATGTCGACCAGCTTGCCACGATTGCCGCCACCCTCGACATGGTCGCCGATCTTGAGCGGAACGCCCTGCGGATTGGCCTCGTCATAGGCGAAGATCTGGAAGCGCGCAGCCTGGCGCTTGATACGGCCCTTGTCGTCCTTGAAGTGTTTTATCGGCGCATCGCCCTTGGCGGCGTTGCCGTTGGCGTCGCATTCGATCGGCAACTGCGCCGGCTTTTCCGGCGAGATGCAGAAGCCTTCGGGGCTGTCGCCAAGCCTGGCGATGCCGACGGCCGGATGGATGCGATAGACAGTTGGGTCGGCCATTTGTTTCCCCCCGCGTCGACGCCGGCCGCGTCTTTCGTTTAGTCGAGAAAATTGAGCGAGACGCCATCGAGGCGCAGCAGCTCGCGGTCTTCCTCATAGGAGGCGCCGATCACGACGAGACTCACCGTGAGGCTGGTGGCGCCGGCGGCGATCAGTCGGCGGGCTGCGCGCGTGACATCGATGCGGTGGTTGCGCGGTGTGTTCATGCTGCGCTCGCGCAGGTCGAACTTGCGATTCTCCGCTGGCGGGATATCGCAATGGCCAGGCCCGCCATAACATTCGCCGTGCCCGAAGACCGCGGCGTAGCCGGCATAGCCCGGCAAGTTGAGCGGCGTGCCGGCATCGGCATGGGGCGTGTTGAGGAACACGCGGATGAAGCATGAGCGCGGCAGCTGCGGCACGCGGTGCAGCCGCACCTCGGCCGAGCGGAAGCTCTTTGTTTTGTCAGGCACGGCAATCGGCGCCGAGACGAAACGTCCGACCGGATTGGTCAATCCGACCGGCATCAGGCATCCGCCGCGAACATATTCGTAGCCGAAGCGGTTCATGTCGAGCGTATCGCGCACGGCGTAGCTCCACGGCGTCAGCGCGGAATCGAGATCGGCCGGCAGGCCGTCCGGATGATCCTGCTGCCAGCGCCACCAGAGCCGGTCGATATTTGCGTGCACCGGCCAGAAGATCGGATCGTAAGAGGCGGTCAGATTCGAGAACATGTCGCCGAACTGCGGCTCGGAGTAGAGATCGTCGCGCTGGTGGAACTTGCGCCCGGCAACGCGCACCGCGCTGTTGCGGTCGGCGGGAGCGTCGGTGTTGAACGCCGGGTTCATGCCCCCGGTCCAGATATGCATGGTGTTGTGCGGGTTCTGGTCGAGGAAGCCGAAGCTGTCGACATAGAGGCTGCCGCCGCCGAAATCGCGGAAGGTTCGCAACGACAGTATCTCGTCGATGTCCTCCTGCGCTGGGTAATGGTAGTGGATGACGGTGTTGATCGTGCCTTTACCGAACTGGCCGGAATAGCGCAGCGGATACCACAGCGAATTGGCCTCGAGCAGCGCGTCGATCAGTCGTTTGCGGTTCTCGCCTTCCACATATTCCTTGCCGCAGGCATTACTGACCGCGTCGTAGATCTGCGTCGGATTGGCCCACAGCTGGCCGACCAGCGTGTCGATCTTGGCCGGGAAGCCCTGGTCACGCAGGAAACGCGCCGACGCCTCGGTGAGGAAGCCCTTGAACGCATCTGGAAGTATTGCGCCGTTGGCCGGATCTTCCGGCTTGTAGCGGGGCGCGGGAAAGTCCCACCACGGCATGGTCACATCCGGGCAGAAATCCTGCAAGGCCTGTTCGAACTCATAAAGATAGACGCGATGCCACGGCAGGAACCGTTCCCAGCCATGCTGGCAGTGGTTCTGGTGGATCAAGGCCAGATTGTTATAGGAGCGCTTGTCGCCAACCCATTTGTTGAGCCTGTAGAGCTCGCGAAATGCGAAGCGCAGCCGCTCCTTTTGCGGCTCGCTCAGCACATCGACATCCATTCGCTGCCGCAATTCACCCTTGGCGTAGCGCCACGCCGCCGGATCGGACGCCGGGCCGAAAACAGGGCCGGCAAGCCCCTTCACCTCGACGCGAGCCTCGCTTGCCACGCTCACCTCACCGGCGAGTGCAACCGAGTCGAGCAGTTCCCCGGGACAGCCTTCTTCGATCCAGGTTTCGATCCGGTCGATATCCTCGTCGGCGACCGGCGAACCGCCCCAGGGCAGGCGGGGGAACTGCCTGCCGTCGAACGGCGGCAGGCCGCGCAAGCCGCGGATCAGCGCCGAACGCGCGCCGCGCCCCTTGGCATCGCTCTTGCCGCAGCAGGTGGTGGTGAGTGGTGCGACCAGCGGCATGCCGTGCAACTGGAGCGAAAGAAACTCCGGCAGAGTTAGCCCGGTCAGTCTGCCGGGTCCCTCGGCGCCGCCGGCGGCGGCGAGGATCGCTTCCACGTCACTCCAGGTGAATGGCCTGGCGGACTCTGGCTGCCTCGCTTCATTTGTGGCCATCGTGACCACCCATCTCCATCTGCGCATCCATCTGCATCAGCATTGCGCTGCCTTGCGAGGGAGCACTCACCTGGTCAGGCAGCACCACGGCAACGTTCTGCATCATGCCCTGATCCTCGTGGTCGAGGATGTGGCAGTGGAGCACATATTCGCCGATGTAGCGCTCGTAGCGGGTGCGCAGCGTGATCGTGTAGATGCCGGAGAAGCCTGCCGGCAGCGATTGCGGAATCAGGCTCTTGATCCACAGCGTATCCTTCCAGACGCCCTTCAGCCCGGGATATTGCGGATCGTATGGCGCGCCGCCGGCATCGTCGATCGCGCCCGGGGCGCTGACGTCCTTGCCGTTGGGATCGACGATCGAGACGATCTGGAACGGATTGACGTGGATGTGGAACGGATGGCTCACGAAATGCGACTGCAGCGTCCATTCCTGCGCCTTGCCAAGCGGCAACGCGCGATCGATGCGGGTAGGGTCGTAAGGCTTTACGCTGGCGGTATCGAGCGTGTTGCCGACTTCGAACTTTACGTCCGGCCCCGTCGTGTCGATGAAGAAGGTCAGCTCCTGCGTGCCGTTGCCCTTTACCTCGTCGTCGGTAACGTCGGGATGCGGCGTGAAGCTCGTCAATTTCGTCCCCGCCTTGAGGTCGGCCACCACCGTCGCTTTGACATCCGCCGGCATGTTGGTCTCTGCCAGCGCGACCAGCTTGTGGTTAATGTAGCTTTCGACGTTGTCGACCGGTGTTCCGGGCGTGACGTCGACCAGGCCAAGCAACTGTGGGCCAACGTCCAGTCCATTGACCACGCCCGACTTCGGCGCCGAGGAATCAATCACGCAGTAGCGTCCGGCTTGCGGGAACGCGACCAGCGCATCGAAGCGATAGCCGGGCTGGAAGGTTGCAAGCTTGGTCATCTGCCCCGAGGCCATCGTCAGGCCGTCGGCCGCGACCAGCATGTAGGGCACGGGCGTGGTATCGCATGTATCCTTGATGAAGGCCGCGGTGGCGTCGGCCCTGAGCAGCGTCTTCGCGCCTGGCTTCAGCTTGCCGTCGAGCACCTTGAAGAACTGCATGCTGATCGTGTCGCGCACGCCGGCATGGATCATGCGCCAGCGCTCGATCTGGCCCTGCGTCGCCTTCATCGGATCGTTTGGATTGAACACCTTGCCATTGAGCGATGTATATCGTCCCGATGCCGGCCATGTGCCGGGGCCGAACTGGTCGTAACCCTCAATGCCGCCGACATCGCCCGGATCGCAGATATAGCGTCCGTTGATGTCCTGCTTGATCGGGCCGAGCTCACCCGGCTTGGCTGCCGGCGCGCGGCAGGCATACTGGATCTGCTGCATCACCAGCACGCGCTCGGGGATCGCCGAGGTCGGGATCAACGTATCGATGTCGCCATGCGCGGAGGGCGTTGGGGGACGGTTGCCGCGAATGATCAGCGCGCCCGCCATGCCGCTCGACACCTGCAGCGCGGTCGAGCCATGGCGATGCGTGTGGTACCAGAAGGTGCCAGAGGGATGATCCGACGGGATGTTGTATTCGTAAGTGAACTTCGTCTGCGGATTGATCGACAACAGCACGTTGTCGCTGTTGCCCGACGGACTTACCCATAGCCCATGCGTATGGAGGTTGGTGCCGTTGAAGCAATGCGGGATGTCGGGCATTTGAGCGCCAGGCATGCATCCTGGGTCGCCGGGCTGCGGTCCCGCCGGCAACTGGTTGTCGAGGGTGATGCGCACGGTATCGCCGGGAATTGCCTCGATCGTGGGCGAGACATAAGGCGCATTGGGGTCGACGCCCTTGCCGGTGTAGCCGCGCAGATGGACCTTGTCGTATCCGCCGGTGGACGGATTGTAGATCTGGTTATCGATATAGTCGATCTTGAGATTGAGCAGGCGGTCGCCGCGCACCGGCGCTGTGTTGCCGGGCAACGGCGCGGCCGGCGCCAGCTCTTTCAGCATCGGCTTGGCGATTGGCGCGCGCTCGTCCTGCAGCATTGGTGGATTGATGATCTCGGCCGCCGCGGGCAGCACCGCGATTGGCCCCAGGCTGCCGACGAAGACACCCGCGAAAAACCGAGCGCACGCCACCGATCCTCCACGCAACATGGGGGCCTCCTCAATTGTCTCTAGTTGCCGCTTAAAACATATTGCCCGCGATCTGGAGGTCTGTCTAGCACTGGAGACTGTAGATTCGAAAATTTTACTTCACCGAAACCTTCATCTGAATCTTGCTTGCCAGTTTATATGAGCTGATCATCATATAATTTTCAACTTCGTTCTATTTGTAACAAGTTTAAAGGCGGCGGCCGGCTCGCGGGACCATCGCGACCACTGCCTGCGATCGGCAGCAAATATTGGCTTCGGCTCCCATCGCCACGCTGTGCCAAGCGGACGAAAACAGGGCGCGACCTGTTGCGGGGCAAGCCGAAGATCAGAACTTCTTGCCCAGGTTGACCAGGAAACCGTTGTCGCTATCGCCATCGCTGCCGAACAGGCCGCGGTATTCCAGACGCAGGGCAAAATCCTGCGTCGTTTGCACATTGACGCCGAGGCCGAGCATGAAGCGGTCCCGTCCCATCCCGTCAATGGAGGTGCGATAGAAGGGCCCGCCGAACATATCGGCGTAGTTCATGGTGATCTCGCTGTCGCCCTGGAAGTCGTGCTGATACTCCAGTCTGAGCTGCGGCGAAACCACCCCGAAACTGACCGGGTATTTGTAGTTGAGGGTGAGTCCGAGGTTGCCGGTCGTGGTGCTGATATCCTGCTCGCCATAATGCAAGGCCGAGGCTGGATCGCCGTCTTCGGTAAAGGCATCGAGAGTCGCGCGCGCCACGTCGAGACGCGCGTAAGGCGAAATCAGCCAGTTTTCAACTCGATACTTGCCGCCCGCCGATACCGAGGCGAACCATTGGCCGCCGTCCCGCTCGCCAGTGACGAAGCCGCCGCCTGATGTCAGGTAGCGCTGCGAATCGAACGACAGCCACTGGTAGCCAGCCAGCCCGTCGATGAAGAAGGTCTGGCCCGGATGATAGCTGGCATAGAGGCCGGCGGTATAGCTCTTGCCGGTGCTGCGGCTGCCATTGTCGCCGATGTCGCTGTCGTCGCGGCCATAGCCGACGCCGACGCCCAGGGCGAGATCACGGGTGAAGCGATAGTCGACGCCGGCACTGAGACCGGTGGTCTGGAATTTGAAGCCATCGGCGCCGTCGCGGTCGCCGATGTTGATCGAACCGCCCGTCCAGATCGTCACCTTGCTGTGGCCGAAGCTGCCGGAGCCGAAGCTGCCGGGCGTGCCTGCGGTCGTGTTGTCGTCCAGGTAGGATTTGAAGGGCCAGTTCTGGTCAGTCGCCTGATTGCGCCCGCAGGATTCGCCTTGCGGAACCAGATCGCTCTCGCCGCAAGTGCTGTCGAAGGAAAGCACGATCCCTTGGACGAAGGCCAGGCTGTCGGTGGGTCCCTGGCCATCGTCGCTATCGTGCAGGCCTTCCAGACGCTGCTGGAAATTGCCGATCTGCGAGCTGGCGAAGCGGCGCGTCGCCGCGGTCTGGGCGTTGAGTATGCCCATCACCTCGCTGTCGAGCGTCGGGTCAGGACGCTCCACGACCTCGATCGTGATCGCTGTCACCGCCGATGTCGCATAGGCGTTGCTCAAGGTGAAGGTCACCGTGGCGGTGCCGTGGAACGTTGCCGTCGGGGTGAAGGTCATCTGGTACCCGTTGAGCGACGTCGTGCCGGATGAAGGCGGCGGCACTGAAACCAGGCTGGCGCTCGTGAACGGACCGCCGCTGGCGTCCTTGGTCAGGTCGACCACCACGGGCTTGCCAGATACCGTCGTTACGTGCTGCGCTACCGGAACCGGATGCGGCCTGACGTTGATCGTGACCGTGGCCGGCGTCGAGGTTCCGCCCGGTCCGGTCTCCGTGTATTGCAGAGTATCCGATCCGACGAAGGAAGCCGCCGGCGTGTAGGAGATGGCGGTGCCGCTGACCGTCGCGTTGCCGTGTGCCGGTGCGGTTGAGACCGCTATGGAGGTGATATCGCCGGTGTCGTTGTCCGTGACGTTGATCGTCACCGCCTGTCCGTCAAGCGTCTCGACCGTATCCGGGTTGGCGACCGGCGGGTTGCTTCCGATCACCAGCGTGTAGTTCGTCGTGCCGGTGAAACCGAAATTGTCGGTCGCCGTCACGGTGATGGGGAACGAGCCGACAACGGTGGGGGCGCCCGAGATCGTGCCTGTGGACGACAGCGCTATTCCAGGCGGCAGCGCACCGCCTGTCAGCGCAAAGCTGTAAGGGCTGGTGCCGCCGCTGGCGGTGATCGTCTGACTGTATACGACGCCGTACTGGGCGGCCGGCAGGGTGGCCGGGGCCAGCGTGATGGTCGGGGCCGCGATCGTCAGCGAGTATGCGACGGACCCGGTCGCCGGCGTGCCGCCGGTGCTGTCCGTCGCGGCGACCGTGAAGTTGAAGGTGCCGCTTGCGGTCGGCGTGCCCGACAACGTTCCCCCCGAAGAGAGCGTCAGCCCGGCCGGCAACGCACCTGCCGTAACCGCAAAACTATACGGCGCGTTGCCGCCGCTTGCCGTCAGGGGTTGGTTGTATGCGGTTCCGGCGGTGCCTCCCGGAAGGCTGCTGGGCGCCACGGTCAGGCTCGGCAGGCCAACCGTCAGGTTGTATATGCGCGATCCGGTCTGGCCGTGAGCGTCGGTAGCTGCGACCGTGAACGAAAAATTGCCGGACTGCGTGGGTGTACCTGTGAGTTCTCCGGCGGTGGTCAACGAGATCCCGGCTGGCAGCGCGCCAGCCGTCGTCGCGTAGGTATAAGGCGCAATGCCTCCGGATGCGGTGATTGTGTTCGAATAGGCTGTAGCTGCCGTCGCGTTCGGCAGCGTTGCCGGGTCGACGACTATGGTGGCCGTCGCGACCTGCGCCGTGTAGCTGACGGAGAGCGAGAACGGCGCGCCGGTACCGGTGCTGCTATCCGTTGCCTTCACGGTGAAACTATAGGATCCGGGCGTGGTGGCGGTTCCCGAAAGCAGTCCGTTTGCGTCAAACGACAGGCCGGGGGGAAGCGTGCCTGCCGAAACGATATAGGCATAAGGCGCCGTGCCGCCGGATGCGGAGAACTGCTGGCTGAACGTCGCGCCGTAGGGCACGACGAGCGTCCCCGCCGGCGGAGTCATGGCAAGTCCCGGTGCGCCGACGGAAAGCGTGAAGTTCTGCGATATCGCGACCGGGCCGTTGCTGCTGTCGGCGCCAGAGACTGTAAGGGTAAAGCTGCCCGCCGTGGTTGGCGTTCCCGAAACGGTTACGCTATTGGACGTTGTGCCGGTGACGGAAAGTCCCGCCGGCAAGCCGGTTACCCCCAGCGTATATGGCGCCGCGCCGCCCGATGCTGTGAAGGTTTGCGTGTAGGCGACGCCAACCTGCGCGGTCAAGGACGCGGATGCAGCGACGGTAATCGTCGGATCGCTGACCGTGACGGTGACTGTCGCTGGAGCGGAAGTGCCTGCCGAATTGGTCGCTGTGTAAGTGAAAGAGTCCGCGCCGTGGAAGCCGGCGTTGGGCTGATAGGTTATCGACAGGCCACCGGCCGTGGCGGTGCCATTGGTCGCCTGGGTCGCGACGGCGACAGAGTTCGGTGTTCCCCCTGTGACGTTGAGCGTGATCGGATTGGTGCCGCTGCTATAGGCAACCGTGGCCGACACTGCGTTGGCAGTCGGCGGGATGTTCGTGACTGCGAGCGAATAGGACTGATTGGCCGTGTACGGTCCGGTGCCGCCGCTGCTGTCAGTTGCCGTCACCGTGAAATTGAAATTGCCGGCGGCGCTGGGTGTGCCTGACAATGTGCCCGCCGACGACAGCGTCACACCCGTCGGAAGTGCCCCGCCTGTAACAGCATATGTGTAAGGCGCGGTGCCTCCGATGGCTGGATTGAGGGACGCCGAATAAGCCTGGCCCATCGTGGCGTCCGTCAACGTCGTGGCCGGCAGCGTGATGGTCGGAGCGGCGACCGTCAGTGAGTAGGCTTGGGTGCCGTTGAATGGCCCGGGCGCGCCGCTGGCATCCGTGGCCATGACCGTGAAGTTGAACGTTCCACCTGCTGTCGGCGTGCCGGAAAGCGTGCCACTCGAAGACAGCGTCAGCCCGGCGGGAAGCGAGCCCGCGCTAACGGTGAATGTGTAGGGGGACGTGCCGCCGCTGGCGGTGATGGTCGTGGCGTAGGCCGATCCGACAGCCGCGCTGCCGGGCAGGGTGGTGGGGGCGACGACGACGGCCGGCGCGGCATCGATGACGACGGTCACGCTCTGGGTGACGAACCAGACTCCGCCGGTCGAGATCGTCGTGCTGTCCTGAGACCTGATGGTGAAGGTGAACGTTCCTTGGACAGTCGGCGTTCCTGCAAGGAGGCCGCTGGAGGACAGTGTCAGTCCGCCCGGCAGGCTGCCGCTCTCGAGACTGTAAGTATAAGGCGCGGTGCCGCCGTTCGTGCTGAATTGTTGATTGTACGCAAAGCCCACGGCGCCGTCGGGCGGGTTGGTTGGCGAAACAACCAATGTCGGTCCGGGGACAGTAAAGCTGTAGCTTTTGTCGGCCGTCAGTTGCGTTCCGGACGTCGAATCCGTCACATGCACGGTGTAATTGTAGGGTCCCGAACCTGTCGGTGTACCGGAGATCCTGCCGTCTGACGCAAGGCTAAGCCCCGGGGGCAAGCTGCCGCCGCCTGGGGAATAGGTATAGGGCGCCACGCCGCCGGTAGAGGATAATGTCTGGTCGTAGAAAACGCCGATCGCCGGCGTCGGCAGGGTTGCGGGGCTGACGGTGATGGGCGAGGTGGCCGGAGTGATGGTCACATTGACGGTGACGACACCCGCGGAGGCATCTTCAAAAGTGAAGCTGTCCGTTGTGGCGCCGTCGCCGTTGTTGACGTAGGTCAGCAGCCCGGCAGCCGCATTGTCGATTGTGACATGGCCGTGTGCCGGTTGCACCACGTCGCTTTGCGGGTTCGTTCCGAAAGGATCGCAAGACGACGCGTCGATCTGATAAGAGCCGCCAGATGCCACGGTTATCGAGATCGGGGTGGGGCAGCCCACCGATGTCGCAGCCTGGGTCTCGGATGGCGCCAAAGCGGCAAGGCCGACCAACGCCAGCATGCCAAGCCAAAGCACGAACCTGCTCGCCAGCGTAGCGGAACGCACGACGCGATACTTCGAATTCCACTGCAATGCATGCCCCCGCGCTATCGATTTGGTACGTTTTAGTACCGAAGCGAAGAATTCCGCCCGATCAAATGTTTAGCTGCCTACGCAATGCCTTCCTGCGTTCCCTGCAGGATTCGTGGATCAAGTAAATCACGAAGTCTTCATCATGTCCATCTTGGGTAGAAAAACACTCTTGCAGAATCCATGAATTATGAGCAATGTTGAATTTAAGGATAACTGTTGAATATATTAGGGGGAGCTAATGGCCGAAGTTTTCCTCGGGCAGATCATGATGACGGGTTTCGCGTTCCCGCCAAAGGGCTTCGCCTTTTGCAGCGGATCGCTCCTGGCGATCGCCCAGAACCAGGCGCTGTTTTCGCTTCTTGGCACGACCTATGGCGGCAATGGCACCACGAACTTCGCCTTGCCCAACCTGCAGAGCCGCACGCCGGTTGGCTTTGGCGCATCGGTCGATCCGGCCTGGCAGCCGTCACCCTATGAGTTGGGGGAGACAGGCGGCGTTGAAAATATCACGCTGCTGCCCCAGCAACTGCCGTCGCACAACCATGTGGGCAACGCAACCACTGGAGCGGGCGCAGGGCGCAGTCCAAACAATGCGCTTTATGGCGCAACCGCAAATGCCATCTATGCCGCACCGAATGGCCGCGTGGTCACCTTGGCGGCTGCGACCGTGACCTATGTCGGTGGCAACCAGCCGCACCCGAACATACAGCCCTACCAGACCATCAACTACAATATCGCGATGAGCGGGATATACCCGTCACGCTCGTGACAAACGCCAGCCAGCACCAAACCTGCACGGAGATCCATCGATGAGTGAGCCTTATGTCGGAGAAATCCGCATGTTCGGTTTTCCGCGCCTGCCGGTCGGTTGGCTGCCTTGCGACGGATCGCTATATGCCATCTCCCAGTATGAGGCGTTGTTTACGCTGATCGGCACCACTTACGGCGGCGACGGCCAAGTGACTTTCGCCACGCCACAGCTTTCGGGGCGCGTGCCGGTCCATCAGGGGGCGGGATCCGGCCTTTCGCGCTACGTCATAGGCCAGATGGCAGGAAGCGAGTCGGTCACTCTGCTGCCCGCGCAGATGCCGCAGCACAATCACTCGATGACCGCGACTCCATCAAGCGCCGGTGCCAAATCGGTCAATGCGACGGTCGAACTCGGTGCGATTGCAAGCGACACGATGTACGTGACCGATATTACCGGCGCGACAGCTTTCACCACCGCTCCACAATCGACGCAGCCCATCGGCGGGAATTCGCCTCACGACAACACGATGCCGACCTTGACGGTGCAGTTCTGCATTGCCTGGGCCGGAATCTTCCCATCGCAAGGCTGAAGCCACGCGCTCGGAGTTGTTTAACGGAACCGGTTCGCCATCAAGATCGCAGGAACATCCCAATGACCACGCCATTCCTCGGTGAGATACAGGTTTTCGGTTTCAACTTTGCGCCCCGGGGATGGGCGTTCTGCAGCGGATCGCTTGTTCCGATCCAGCAATATTCGGCGCTGTTCGCGCTGTTGGGCGTAAATTACGGCGGCAATGGCACGACCAATTTTCAGCTGCCCAATTTTGCCGGTCGCGCCGGCTGCAGCCAGGGCCAGGGTCCGGGTCTCACGCCCCGCACCATCGGCGAGACGTTCGGCGAAAACGGTGAGACGCTGACGCTGGCCGAAATGCCGGCGCACATGCACCAGTTCACAATATACAACCAGCCGGATGTGGCCAAGAAAGCCGCCTCGCCCTCTGCCGGCAATTCATTGACGTCGCCAACGGACACCAGTGCGTTCGTTGCAGGCGCGCAGCCGAACGCACAATTCCCGGCCAACATGATCGGCTTTACCGGGGGCAGCCAGCCGCATGAGAACCGACAGCCCTACCTTGCTCTGAACTACTGCGTTGCGCTTCAGGGTGTCTTTCCGTCCTTCGGGTGATGGCGCTTATCGAGGCAGGACAACTGCCGGAATTTCCATCTGGGGAGAACTCCCGCCTCGCTCTACCGCGCGGCTCATCCCGGGGCGCCACGCTCGAGGACATTCCCTTCCTGCGTCGTCTCTACTGGTCCTTCCGCATGGAGGAAATGGAGCCGGTGCCTTGGCCGCAGGAGCTGAAGTGGGCGTTTATCGATCAGCAATTCGACCTGCAGCACCGCCACTATGTGGCGACATTCTCAAGCGCCGATTTCCTGATACTGCTGGACGGAAGCGAGCCGATAGGACGGCTCTACGTCGATTCCAGCATGGAGCGCTGGCATGTCATCGATATTGGCTTGTTGCCGCAATGGCGCAATCGCGGCAAGGGAGTGGCCACGCTGAAAGCCATTCAGCGCCAGGCGAAAGCCTGTTCGGCGTCCGGCATAATGCTGCATGTGGAGCGGCGCAACATTCGTGCGCAGGCGCTTTATCGCCGTCTTCATTTTCGCGAAGCCGAAGCCAGCGATACCCATATTCAGATGCGGTGGTCGACGCGCTGATTTTTCTGCCGCGATCGGCAAGACCTGCTCCTCAGTTGAAGATCGCCTGATAAACGATCCCCTCTTTGTCCCTGGCAACTGGGACAAGAAATATCTCCAATTTGCCCAGCGTCGCATTCTTCAACTTGTAGAGCTTTTGCGGCAGCACGATCTGCGAGCCGCTTCGGAACATCAGCGAAAAGGGCGATCGCCGCATTCCGGGAAAGCCGTTTTCCGGCAGGGGGCGTGCATCCGACAGTGTCAAAGATACCGAACTCTCGCCAAGGTCGATATCGAACGCGCTGCCGACGCACCCCGTGAAATGGCCCAGCGTTACAATATCCATAACCTTTCCGACTCCTCAAATCACAGGCTGGTACGGCCCGGCGCCCCGTCCTGAACACCCTTCTCGAATAGCGTGGGCCTCACCACCTTGATATTGCATTTTTACAAGACGCCAAAATTTTTGGCGGGTCATCCCGACGGACAGAATTTCCGCAAAGATCGAGGCACCGGTGGTCTCCTGCCAGGATGTCACGTCGGCCAGTCTTGATGGCCATGTCACGGATGAACGACCTCACCTATGTCGAAACTGCGTCGGCTGAGGAAAGCTTGCGGGCGTTTGGCGCGGCTGGCGCCGCACGGTAGCGAGTGACGATCGAGCGGATGACGGCGAAAGGCCGGAATGGCCGCAGGACCAGGGTCAGCCGGTCCAGAATCCGGTTGATGTCGTCCTGGACGGAACCGCGCAGCGTTCGCCGATGCCCGGTCGCCGCCAGATTGCCGAGCAGCGTCAGCGCGGCATAGATCAGACAGGCGGCCAGCGTCTCTTCCCATTCTTCGTCGGCCAATCGCAGCCCATAATCGCGATTCATCAGGACGCGGTGCTGTTCCGCAAGGGCCAGGGGCATCTTCGGAGACGCCAACAGATATTCGCCGGTTTCGGTATTGGTTTCGAACTTGCCCAACAGCGTCTTGGTCAATTCGTAGAACGGCGGCGCATAATGGCTGTATTCGAAATCCAGAAGATAGGTCTCCGTGCCGATCTCAAAGGTCTGCCGCGCATTGCCGAGATCGTCGTGGATCAGGGCCCGACGGCCCGGATAATTCTCGACCAGCGCCACCACGGCGTCGAACTCCCGCTCCAGCGTCCGCCGGACTGCCGGCGTTTCCCAGGGGGAAACCATCGAGGCCAGCCCGGCACGGCCGTCGGCGGCCCGTTCAGCTTCCCGCATCACTCCGTGATAGCGCCCGTCCGTCGCAACCGGGCCGAGCCCGGCTTGCCGCCGCAGCTCCAGATACGTCGTTTCCTGGTCGAGGGTGCGGCCGTGCAGGCGCGCCATGGCACGGGCAAGGCGCGGGACCAGCTCGGCGAAACTGCGCGCCACTGGATTTCCGATCGGGCCCAGATCCTCGAGCAGCAGCAATCCGGCCGGATCGAAGCCCAGCAGCGCCGGCTTCAGCCCCGACTCGGCGCCGATGCCGGCGAGGAAGCGGTGAACGACCTGTTCCTCGCGGAATTCGGGAGCGTCGGGCACTGCACCGGGCACGAATCTCTCCGCCGGAACATGCTTGATGATCACCGATCCCGGATTGCCGGAAGGCCTACCCAGAAATAGGCGGCTGACACAGGCAGCCCGCCGGCTGAGCGGCTGCCGATGCGCGATGCGGGTGCCGGAACCGAAGACGGCGACCAGAAGTTCAGTCAAAGCGCCCTCCAGGGATGCCGACCAGATCATCGGTTCAGACACCGGTGCGCATGATGTAGCACAGGCTGAACCACGTCGGCCGCATCCCGCCGCTCTGGGGCGCCGTGACAGCCGCTTGCGAGTAGTCGAGGGTCACCCCATGGGAGTGGGTGCCGTTCGACTGGAAGATGTTGTTCGGTTCGGGCATGTTCGGGTCGCCGAGGGTGCCGCCGGTATCGATCGACGCGCGATAGCTGCCGGTGGTGCACATGACAGCGTACCAATCGGAGGGCACCCCGTGAGTATGCGCGCCGTCTGACGTTGTGTTCGCCGCGGCCGATGGCATTTGCGACATCGTATGAGTGTGCGTCGGGCTGCCAGTGTCCCCGACCGCCACGGAACCGGAAGCCGTCCCGATGACGAATCGATCCTGCAGGTCGGGCAGACAAAAGGTGGTGATGCCATCGCCGCCGAATGTCTTCCCGATGACGAAATATAACTGCGGATTGTCGGCGACAGACAGGCTGCTGCCATCGCAGACGGCATAGCCGGCCGGCACGCTGTCGAGCGAACCGGACCACGGCACCACGGCGCCCAACGGCAACAACTGGCCCAGCAGCGCCGATGCCGACTGCGGCGCCTGAGCCGTCACCGTGGCTTGGCTGGTGGCGATCGCGTTCAGATACGTATCATAGGCCGTCAGCACGAAGCTGGTGGTCCGCCATACCGGCACCTGCACGTTCTGCCCGCTGGGGGGCACCATGCCCAGTCCGGAAACCTCTACCATCGTGGCGTTCTCGACGGTCCAGTTCAAGCTCACCGTCTGCGGTCCGCTATCGGCCGATACGGTCACCGTGTCGGTGCTCAGCGCCAGTGGGCCGCTGATCGTCATGGTCTCATAGACCTTGTCGAGCACGAGCGTCGTACTCCCGTCGGCATAGCCGGGAATATTGACGAACTGGATATATGCGAGCGTTGGGGTCGCGGCGAACTCGGTGACGATGTTGGTGAGCTCGAACGTAGCCACCGCTTGGACGCCGGTGCCCAGGATCTGGTTGTTGGTTCCCGCGATGGGTTGCAGGGACCAGACCGGCCCTGCCGACCCGGCAAGCTGCGTTGCGGTCCACAGCGTGTTTCCCGTCCCCAGCCCAACCGAGATTTGGCTGCCGTCGTCCGGAGTCGTCAGGGCGAAATAGCCCGGCGGGGCCGATCCATAGACGAAGGTGATGTTGACGCTGGGCGGATCAACTCCCCAGTCGACGCCGTCCGGCACCAGAGGCTGTTGGGTCTTGTTCGACAGTATCAGCTCCAGGCTGTTCTGGATGGGGTATTGCGGATCGCGGCTGATGCCGATCGTCGCGTCGTTGGTCGTGCCCGGCAGCGAAAGGCTAATCCCTACGGCGTCGGTGATATTCAATCCGCCTGCAGGATTCGCGACATTGACTGGGCAGGTCACGGAGAAATTCTCCGCTCCCGGCAGGTTGTAGATGTCGATGGCGACCTGGCAGAGACTGACGGCCGTGGTCGGGGTGAGCCCGGCCACGGTGACGTTCAGCGAAGCGCCCGCGTCCCAATCCGTGTTGTCGTTGGGTGAAATCGCCCATCCCGGGTAAGGGGCGTCGGCGAAAAACTTCGCGGTCCATCCCGTAGCCGTAACCGACAGATCTCCGCACGGCGCCGACTCCTCGTTGGCGAACAGAGCGTTGAAGAAGAGAAGCAGCGTGAAACCGCTGCCGGTGACCGGGTCGGCGGGGGTGCCGCCCGGCAGCGTGATCGTCGCACCGGTCTGGTTGACGGCCTGGACGGTCACCGTGTTGTCCTGCCCGACATAGACCGTGTTGGAGTTTTTTGGATTGACGATTGAGAACGAGACGCTGCTTTGGCTGGCGGCCATGGTCGGCTTCCTCAGGTCTTGATGATGTAGCAAAGCGCAAACCAGGGCGGCTGGATGCCGTCGCTCGTGCCGTCGCTGGTGAAGGCATCAAATGACAGGTTGACCGAGTGAGAGTGCCCGGCCGGATTGTCGTTCTGCGTCGGCGACCCGGCCACGCTGAAGCTCTGAACGCCGATAGAGGTGTATTTTCCCGAGCTGTAGGCCGCCTGATACCATGTATTCGGCAACTCATGCGTATGGGGGGCGCTGGTGTCGGTCTGGAAATCGCCGCTGAATGCCGGAATCGGGTGTGTGTGGGTATCGGCCGGACCGCAGGTCTGCGCGGCCTCGGTCGATTGCCCTGTCGCACCCATGACGAAACTGCCGACCAGGTTCGGGACGCCGAACGTCGTCGTTCCGGTGCCGCCGTAGCTTGAGCCCAGCACCTTCGCCAGGGCGGGGTAGTTGCTGGATTGATAGACGGTGCCGTCGCAAGGCAGCCAGCCGGCGGGCAGCGCGTCGGCATTGCCTGCCCAGGCGACGATGGTGCCCGCCGGAACCATCCGCGTGGTCGAGTCGGGCGTCACCGTGATCGTGGTGGTCGCCGTCTCGACCTGGTTCGTCGCCGAGGCGAAGACGGTGAGCTCGAACACGGTGGTCTCTGTGACGGTGACGATGGTCCCGGTCGAGGTCAGCGGGACCACCCCGACGCCGGACAGCAGCGCCGCCGTGCAGCCTGCCGCCGTCTGCCATTGCAGGGTAACCTCGGCCGGTGTCACCAGATCGGTCGGGTTGCAGTTGGCCACGCAAGTGAACTGCGTGATCAGGGACGAGTCGTTGGCGGTATCCGCAGGCATGGTCATCCTCATTGCGATCGGTCGGGTCGGAGGCTCATGTCTTGATCAGACAGCAGAGCGAGTACCAGGGCGGCCTGACGCCCACATCCGGCGTCGATCCGACCGAGTTGGTGCCGCTGGACTGGTCGGGGAAGCTGACGGGGATCTGGTGGGTGTGTGCGCCACCCGACTGCACGGTCGTGGGGTTAGAGCTGGAACCCTGGCTGAAGGACGGGGCGCAGACGCTTTGGCAATATTCGTGGTCGGTGCTGCTCAGGCTGCGGGCATACCAGGCGTTCGGCACGACGTGGTCGTGCCCGGGGTCCGTTGTCACCGTGGGGGCGACGGTCTGCGTCGGCAGACCGACGTCATGCGTATGGGTGTCCGGCCCGCCGCCGGTCTGCGGCGGTTCAGCCGACTGCGATCCGGCACCGACCACGAAAGCGTTGGTGAGGTCGGGCACGTTGAAGGTTGTCTGGCCGTCGCCGCCATACTGGGTGCCAATGGCGGCATAGAGGTTCGGATAGTCGTCGATGTCGTAGGCGCTTCCGTCACACAGCAGCCAGTTCGCCGGCAGCGCCGACAGCGGCCCGCCCCAGTTGATCATCGTGCCGGCGGTCACCAGCAGGCTTTCTGGATCGGGCGATATCGTTGCGGTAACCGACAAGGACTGCGGCAGCTGCAACGTCGAGTCGAACGCCGTCAGAATGAAGGTCGTGCTCTTCTCGACCGTCACCTGGAAGTTGGACGTCCCCGTGGGAACCACCCCGACGCCCGACAGCACAACGTAGGCGGCATTGCTGGTTGCCCAGCTCAGATAGGCTGTCTGCGGAGTATCGATGACGCCGAAGCCGTCGGACGGCGAGATGGTGAAGGAGGAAATCGTCGGTTGCCCGGACGCCGCATCGATCAAGACCGTCTGATATCCGTCGGCCCGATCTGGAATATTGGCCGAATAGAGTGCGAGATGCCCCCTCCGGGACTGGTCGGTGAACAGGTTGCCAATCTCGATTACGGCGCTGCGTGGCCCGGGGCGGCCCAGCCAAGGACCGTCTTGGGACTTGGGGACCAGCCTCCAAAACGGCGTGCTGCTTCCCTCGATACGCTCAGCGGTCCAGCCGTGGGCCGTCACCTGTGCCTTTCCGCCAAGCTTCGAGGACGTGAGCGCCTGCAGCTTGCCGCTGTTCGCGGTGGTGATGCCCACAACGATCTCGGGCTGGCCAGCCGGCGCAGCCGCAAGATCCGGCCGCGCAGCCGACGGCCTGACCTCGATCTGCAGGCTGCCGCCGGTGGTCTGGTGGCGATAGGCGGCGGGACCCGCCCCCCTGGCGCCGCTTGTCAATTGTCCGGCCGCCGGCGTCTCCAGCTTCATCAGCGGAAGCGATCGTTGCCAGGTCAGGTGCGGGTGGAAGCGCTCGAGCGTCACCTCCAGCAGACCCAAGCCGGCACCGCCAGTCAGCACGAGGTCGTTCAGCCGGACAGCCAGGTATTGAAGGCGCAGCCAATCATACTGCTCGGCCGCCAGCGCCAGCTCGATGATCCCGGGGCGCGGGGCCGTGGCGGTGAACCACGGACAGCTGACCTGCGCCGGATCCGGCGCGACGGCGGGCGAGAGCTCGGTGAAGTCCAGCCGGAGCGTCGGCGCCGCCCCGTTGCGCGGCACCAGCACGAAGGACTGGTCGGTCTGGTTGGCAAGGAGAAGCGTCAGGCTCGTCGGCAACCCGAGCGGGATAGCACAGGTGCCCTCCGCCGCGGCGTTGGACAGGCTGGCGACGATCTCACCCTTGATCTTGAGGGAGTTGCGAGCCTTGGGCATCAGTCGTTCTCCAGCAATTGGGTGAGCTGAAGCCACCCTTCCTGCATGTTCTGCGACCGCTGCAGGGACGCGGTGTTGAGGGGCGGCTGAATGGATTGCTGCAGCCAGTCCCCGTTCTGGTAGGTGATCCACCCCCAGGTGCCGCCGCCCTCGCGCGGGGTCGGGATGGCGAAGCTGCCGGCTGGCGCCAGCACCGGCGCCGTCAGGAAGCTGAACGACATCCGGCTGAGTGCGGCGTTGTAGGTTTCGGCGGCCAGCGTCAGTTCGCGGACTGGAAGCAGGCCGGTGTTGAGATGGACGCTGCTGCGCGGATCGATCAGCATCGCCACCAGGGTCGGCTGGTCGGCGTTCAGGGTCAGCGTCAAGCCGTCGGCCGCCGGCACGACGACGTTGTCGCTGCTGCCGTCCGCCTGCGCGGCGTAGCAGAGCGAGAAATCGGCATCGCCGTCGTCGCCGGCCAGGAAGAACCCCATCAGCCCGTCGTCGAGGTCCAGCTGGTTGCCCAGCACCACCGGAATCTCGATGTCGTCCAGCCCGTGCAGGGTGCGGTCCAGCACGTCGGTGTTGTTGTCGATATCCTGGGCCAGGGCAGCGTAGCTCTGGTCGGGAACCGGCAGCCCGGCCATGGCGAGATCGAGCTTGGCTTGCACCAGAGCCAACGGCGTTCCCATCAGCATCGCCGTCTGCCGGCTGAGCTGGTGGCCGTCGGGCAGGACGAAGGCCTGGGTTCGCTCGATCGTCAGCAGCAACGAGCCGGCATACGTCGCCCCGTCCATCTCGATGGCCGAGGCGAATGCCGTCAGTACGGCGTTGCGGCCGACGAAGGATTCTTCGAAGCTCTGGCCCGGCGGCCCGGCATTGGGGGCGGACTGCCAGATCAGGGTGCCGGCGCTCACAATGTGGCTGCCGATCGCCGAGCCGTTCGCGTCGTAGTACATGAGGCTGGAATCCAGCGTGTTGGGAACCACCCAGCCGCAGATCGGATTGGTGGCCGCAAGCCCGCAGTCGCGCAGGCTGGGATTGGCGGCCGCCAGCCAGTCGGCCGTGAGCTGCGTCGCCTGCGTGAAGCGTAGCGGCAGCACGAACCCTTGTTCCACCGAAACGTCACGCAAGGTGTAGGCGATTGCGGCGGTGCCTATCTGGATGGCGCGGGACCGGCCGAACGAGTCGATGAACATCAGTTTCTGCGGAACGAGCTGGCCGCCCCGCAGGGGGTTGTAGACCGGATCGTCCGTAGCGCCGCCGGCCAGGCTCGGCGCGAAGCGGTTCTCCCCGCCGACAGCGTTCCTGACGTCCACGTCGGTGAAGTCGCCCGAGAACTCATCAACCGCGCTGGGATCGGCGATCAGGAGCTGCAGCGTCTGCACGCGCCCCAACAGGCCGGTGTTGAGCCCGCTGAACGCCTGCGACAGCAGCGGCGTGCTGCCGAGATCGGTCAGGATCTGCCGGAGTTCCGGATCGTCATGCTGGGTCAGGTAGGCGGCGATCTGCGCCTGCATGCTCGTGCTGGCATCCGTGCTCAATAGCGCGGTGCCGGAAAGCTCGACGAAGGAATCAAAGTCGGGATCGATGGGAAAAAGGTTCAGCGAAACCGACGGATCGAAATCGAACTGGCTGGTGACTGCATCGGCCGCGTAGGTATCGCTCAATCCCGCCAGCGGCAGCAGCGGATAGTAGTTGGCGCTCCAGGACAGGGCGATCGGCCGCCAGGGAAGCTGCCAGGACAGGCAGGCGATATCCGCCTGAGCGATGGGCGCGCTGCTGAAGTCGATACCGCTGAACGCCTGGCCGGACAGCCAGTCGGTCTGCGCCTGCCCGATGTCAGTATTGGTGGTGGCGAAGTCCAGAACCGCGGGATTGGCCGTCCCGCCCTGGCTGGCTGCAGCCAGCGTCACGACGTTGCTGGCGGCCGGCACGATCAGCAGGTCCGACTGGACCAGTTCCGCCGCGGCCGTCAGGCAGGCTGCCGCTTGGTCAGGCAGGCCGGTGGGTAGGGTCGGCGCCGGCAAAAGGTCGGCTGAGACGGTGGTCAGCGCCGACCCGCTGACCAGCCCGGCGGCGAGGGTGAGGGACGGCGGCGACGGGGCCAGGAAGACGCAGCCGATCTCTTTGGCGTCCTCGGGGAGCACGGTCGGCACGCCGTCGCCGGTCAGCAGGACCACCGGATCGGGGGCGCCGTAGAACCGCTCGGCCGCCGTGACCTCCAGGCTGAGATTGCCCGGCAGTCCGGCGATGATCTCGCTCATCTGGTTGGCAATGCTGGTCTGCAGTTTCTCTGCGTCCTGCTGCAAATGCGACAGGGCGCCGATCTCGCTTTGGATATAATTCGTCATGTCGGTTTCGCTGGGCGACGCGGGCGGATCGGCAGCGTAACGGGCGATGATGTAGTGGTACCAATCGTTGAAGATTCGGGCCTGCAGGGTGATCATATCCGCCTGCAGTGCGTTGAGCTCATCCTGCGATGTCATGAGCTGGTTCATCGACGCAGCGAGGCTGTCGGACGGTTGCGGGAAGTCGCCCTTGGTGCCGGTGGCGCGCAGTCGCCAGCTATGGCCGTTCGAGAAGGCGGTGTAAGCGGCGTTGTAGATCGCCTCTTCCAGGCGCAAGAGCCCGCTCGGCTGCCCCAGCTGCGGCAGCACGCCCAGTTGCAGCGCGTCGAGTATCTGCTCGACCTGCGGGAGGTTGTCGCTCTCGACCGCGCTGGCATAAGCGGCAAAGGCTTCCGAAGGCGTGTTGCCGAACGCCACGCCGGTCGACAACGGACCGGTCTGGTCAGACAGGAACGCGCTGCCGCTGTCCCAGGGCAACTGGTAGACGAGACCGTGGCAGAGAGTCCGCGACGGAACATAGTGGGTATCCGAGTAGGTCCAGCCGAAGGCGGCCGCGACCGCGTCCGGATCGGCGCCGGCCAGCGGATCGTTCGAGGTATCGCTGTACCAGCCGGTCACGGAATAGAGCAGCACCATGGTCGAAGCGTCGAAGCTGTCGTCGTTCAGCGTGTCATCGAGCATTCCGAAGACATTGCCGCAATTGCGATAGCAGCCGGCGAAATCGGGAATGCCGAAGCCGACCGCGGTCAGCGGCGTCGACAGGTAGGTTCCGGAGCTGGAGTCGCCGGTCCAGTCCGCCAACGGATAGACCCGGCCGAGATAGGTATAGGGCTGGCTCGGATCGGTGCCGTAGGGAATCGCCGTTTGGCTATAGGCGCCGGTCGAATCGACATAGTCGCTCTCCACGACCCACCCGGTCTGCGTCACGGTCGGCGCCTCGGACGTGGCCGCCGCGATGATCGTGCGGGTTACCAGCCAGCGGTTGGGCGCCGGTGGAAGCTGCAGCGGGCCGTTGCCATCGGCATAATCCGCGATCCGCAGCGCGCGCGGCAGGCTCCAGTGCAGATGGATGCCCTGGGACAGGGGGCCTTGCCCCTGAAACGGCTGGTTCAGCAGATCGTTGCCGATGTTGGCCGTGTTCGAGCTGCGGGTCGCCATCTCGGTGAAATTGGCGTAGGCCGGCGCGAATTGGGTGAAGGAGCCGTCATTGGCGCCGACCATCATTGCGTCGAGCCGGATCGGCACCACCAGGGGCGTCGGGGTGGGAATGGAGGTCATCGGGATCGGCCTTCTTTCGCCGCCGGGCCTTCTTTCGCTGGCGGACTTACCACCGCCGATGCGGCGGCGGTGGCGTCGAAGACGACCTCTTGGACGCCTTCGACCAGTTCCATCGCAAACTGCGCCGCGGTGTAGGGAGAGCCATCGGAAATGGCCGAGTTCGCCGCGAGTCCGGTCTGGATGGTCTGGGCCAGCGTCGCGATGTCGACCACCGTGCTGCTGCCGGACCGGAACGGCACGGTGATCGTGACCGGCTGTTGATCACTGTCGAGCACCGGATCGCCGGGCTTGTTGTCGCCCTCGGTGTCGATATAGCGCAGGCTTTTCTGGGAAGATTGCAGGTCGATGCCGAAATGCAGCGTTTCCGCCGGTTCGGCGAACGTCACCCGTTGCACCAGCCCGGCGAACAGGCCGAGCGCCAGTCCGGAAGCCAGGATGTCGAAGCGCACGAGTGGGACGTGCTCGGTCCCCGCGGCGTCGGCAAAGCCATTGACCTCCACGCCGGGCCAGACATCGACCAGCGCCGACCGGAGCACGAAGCCGGACATCACCCCCTCGAAGCCCTCGATCGGCTCGCTGCCGGCGGTCATCCCGAGCTTGAGCGCCCGCTGGCGGCTCATCCGACCGACGGCGCGTGCCTTGAAGCGGGCCTGCGGGGCGGCGGCATCGCCAGCGGAAATGCCGACCGCGGCCTGTCCGATGCTGAAGGCGCCGTCGACCAGCGCCGTGACCCAGTTGTCGTCCACAGCGAAGAAGCGGATGGATTCCAGCGGCAGCATGCCGGGGTCCGGCACAAGGTAGCCAAGCGGCACGCCTTCGAACAGCATCAGCCGCGATAGCCAATCGGTGATGGCGATCGTTGCCGGGTCGTCGTCGAAGACGACCGGCGGCTGCGCTAGCGCTTCCCTCATGCGTGCACCGTAATCGGCGGCGGCGGTCAGGCGTGTCATGGGCGAGCTGCCTTCTCCAGGAGATTGGTGAGGAGCGGCTTGATCACGGTCTTGATGACCTGCTCCGCGATGCTGGCATCCGGTGTGGTCAGCGTGGCGAGATCGCTCCCGACCTGTTCCGCCAGGATCCGCGTCTCCAGGTCGGCCACGGCGCCCTGCTGCTGGCCGATCTTCCAGTTGTAGAGCGTGGTCGCGAAGTTCTTGTCCGCCAGCGCCAGGAGCTGCCCCAGCTGCCAGGCGGCAGCGTAGCTGGTGTCGAACATCCCCGTCTGCGGATCGTAGCGCATAAGGGCGTCGGCGGCCCCGAACGGCGGCGCCAGGACCGGCTGGTTCCAGTACGGCAGCAGCGGCCCGCGATACCAGCTCACGGTGCTGCCGCCCTGCCGGGTCAGATGGTTGAAGGCGGTATAGCCCATCGCCAGCGCCTGCTGGACGTCGATCGACTGGACGGTGTCAGGGCACGGTCGTTGCAGCGTCGCCGGGTCTTGATTGAGCGCAGCGAAATAGTCGCCAAAGGTCTCGCTGTTATCCGCGCAGCCGAAGCTCCAGGACGAGAGCACCGCCAGGCGGACGGTCGTGTCGGCGTTCTGCGCAGCGGGCGGCAGAAGCGGCCCCAACCCTTCCAACGGGACCAGGCAGCACAGCGCTGTGCTGCCCGGCGTGGGGAGTCGATTGGCCACCACGACCGACAGCTCGGTCTGAGCCGCTCTGCCGCGCTTGGTCGCCTTCAGGGCCGCCCGCTTGGGCTCAACTTTGCGAGCATGCGCCAGCCAGTAGAGATCGCAATAGGATGGCGTGATCGCGGAAAACAGCGGGCCCGGCACGTCGATATACTGGCAGGGGAGATAGACCGCACTGCCATTCTGGCTCGTGCATTCCCCGTATTCCAGACTATCCTCGAGGTCCGGATATGAAACGGTGCCGCTCGGCAATCCATCCGGCAGCAGGTCGGCAATCGTCCCGGCGGCGACCGTCGGCGCCGGGTCGCTCTGGTCGAAGACCAGCAGCGCCAGCCAGGGATAGACCGCCGTATCCGTCGGGATCGATGGCGTCTGGAAACCGCTCGGCGCATCGCCCGGCGAGCGCTGCCAGGGCAGGGTCCTGTCGGTCAGCACCAGGTGCGGCAGCACGTTGGAATATTCGCCGTTGTCGCCCGGCGGCGGAAATTGGGTGTGGATGCGGTCCGGCGGCAGCGAGAAGCGCGGGCCGAGCACTGAGAAGGTCAGCGTGGCGGAAAAGCTGTCGCTGAAGCTTTGGCAGTCCGTCGATCCCACGTTTTGGGTCGCCGTCACGGTATAGTCGCCGCTTTGCCACTGCGGCTGGTAATGTTCGACGAAGATGATGTCATTGGCCGCCGTGGTATCAGCGAAGCGGACGGTGTTGTTGTTCATGCCGGCTCCCCTCAGGATCAAACGGCGGGCTGGGCCGCCGGCGCGGCCGCGCCGAGCAGGCTGAGCGCGATCGGCGTGATATAGCCCAGTGTGGCGGACGCGGTCAGCGGCGAGACGTCGATCGGGCTGGCGATCTCCACGTCGGCAAACAGCAAGCCGGAAACGATGGCCATCCTGGCTGCCACGACGCCGGGATCGGCGATGGTGTCGGCAAGCGCAGTCAGAGAGTCCTCGCCCTTGAACGGGTCGCTCGTCGGGGCGTTGTCTGCGCTCCAGTCAAGGCCGTAAGTGGCCTCGACCGTATCGAGCAGGGTGGCGATCTCGATCGCCTGGACCGTGCCCGGCGGAACCAGGCTGGGGACGATCCCGACCGCCTGCAGGCTGTCGGCGACCAGCGCGTCTCCGTTCAGAGTCTGGCCGTTGCTCGCTGGACCCCACAGCGCCGCGGCCGCCCCGCCCGTGCCGCTGGTGTCCAGGCTAGCCGCCGTATAGTCGGCCTCCTCGTATTCGACTACGACATCGAGCGCATTGTCGAAGGAGGTGAGGCCGAGCGGGCCGATGGCGATGTCGGTGTTCCAATCACCGGTCACCGCCGTTCCATTGTAGGTCAGCGTGTCGATCGGGATCATCGTCTTGAGGCCAAACCTCAGGAGGTGGGGATCGACGACGTAGTCGACGGGGAAGGCATTGCCGTTGCCGTCGGTCGCATTGGTCAGGTCGATCAGCAGTCCAGACTGGATGGCGAGCGTGACCACCGGCGCGGTATCGGCGGCATCGGCCGCAATCGGGCTCTGCTGGGCGGACGCAGACGGCAGGAACTGGGTCTTGAACTGCGACCAGTCCAAGGATGGTGGCGGCGGCGTCTCGCCGAAGGTGATGCGGAAGGACAGGACGCTCAGATGGATGTCGGCATAGCCCGAGAAGGGCGGGCCGACAATCATGAGGTCGGCCCCGACGGAAATGTTGATGGTGACGGTGGTAATGTCGAGATTGATCGTCGCCTGGACCCCGAAGTCGACGCCGGCATCGATCTGATAGGCGAGCGGCGCCCATTGGATCAGGAAATCGGCGTAAAGGCTGAACCACGCCTTGATCGAGTCGGAGTGCCACACCGCGTTGAGATAGCCGCCGACCATGATCATGGCCGGCGTCAGCGCCATGTATTCGCCACCCTGGATCGAGAGCGCGGTCGTCACCTGCCAGTTGATGCCGAGCCTGGGCACCGTCGGATAGTGGTCGGGCTTCTTGAAGCTCGGGTTGTAGCCGCCCAGCGTGATCACGAAGTCGCCGGCATAGGGGCTGGGATCGAACCAGATATAGAAGGCGAAGCCTCCGGTCAGATGGCAGTTCGGATCGAGCACATAGGAGGCGGAGTTGAGCTGCGCGGCCACCGAGAACACCCCCTGCGACGGAGTGTAGAGGGCTTCCAGCACCATCTGGGCGAACACATAGGGTTTGCTGTCCTGCGGCACCGCCAGCGTCGATTCGCCGAGGAGCGCCACCTGGAACTCGGTTCCGAATTCGACCGTGACCAGCGCGAAGGATTGCACCAGCTCGTAGGAGGTGAAGGCGACGCCGGCGGCGATCCAATATTCGCCGGTCGACGCGACGATCGCCGTGGACATTTTCTGCGCGACGGTGGCGAGCGACGGCTGCGGTCCGAACTCGCTGGTGCTGGCCGCGCCCGCGACCAGCGGGAAGGTGGCAACGCCGGTGATGGGTGGCGGCACCAGCCGGGTATTGACGCCGAACCCGGCCGCCAGCCCGGTGACGAAGAAGATCGGCGGGCCGCCGAGCGGCTCATTGAGCACCAGATAGGCGAACATCGAGGGCGGGCTGGACGCCGTATAGGAACCGAAGGCCGAGAGCGAGAGGCTTTCGGCCTTGACGATCAGGCTGCCGGCGAAGGTGTCGACGTCGTCGGTGTCGGTCTTGAGCAAGCTGCCGCTGATCGTCACCGCCGGCGAGGCATAGGAGACTGCCAGCCCGTCGATTACGAAGGTCGGCTCGATCGGCGTCGCCAGCGGGATGGCGACACCGAGGCCCTGGACTGCGATGTCGAGCCCGGACAGCGTCAGGCTGGCATCCATCTGCACCGACAAGCCCTGGCTGCCCAGACCGAAACCGATCTTCTGGACCAGCACGGAGCCGAAAGACCGCTCGACATCGATCCAGGTCCCGTTGGGCGGCGCCGTCCCGCCGGTCGCTTCGCCGACCAGCAAGGCCGTCCCGGCGGGCTGCTGCTGCGTGCCGGAAAGCGGGATGGTGATGATCTGGGTTTCGCTGGTGCCCAGCCCGACGACCAGCGACAGCGAGCAGTTGCTCGTCGCCGGAGTGGTGCCGGTTTGCGGGGCGGTGTCCGCGGTGAAGGTTACGGATTGCAGCGAGAGCTGGAAGTCCGGCCCGACCAGGTCTCCGACCAGCGGCAGCGCCGCCAGGTTGACCGTGGCGGACGGGAAAGAGACGGTGGCTGTGACCGACAGCGCCCCGGCCGGAAATCTGTATTCGACGCTGACCTCATCGATATCCACCTCCGGCAGGCCCGTCAGCGGGGGGAGGTCGAAGAGGCCAAGAACGTAGTCGAGCAGGTCGCTGAGGGTCAGCGGTTGGTCGGGATTGGACAAGCCGGAGCCGGCGAAAGTCCAGCCGGAAGGATCGTAGTTGGCAGAGACCAGCACCTCCATCTTCGGTAGCGACAGGACGGCCGCGATGCCGCCCGTGACCGTGCCGGACGAGCCATCATACGCCAGGCTCAGCGAGATCTGCTCGAGCACGAGCGAACCAACCAGCGTCCAACTCTCCTTGATATCCGCGGCAAAGGCATACTGGTTCCGCGTGACGTTGCCCGTCATCTCGAACGCGAGGGCGGTGAAGCTGGTGAGGCCGCTCCCGCCGTCCTCCGTGCTGGTCGAGTGGTCGCCGATCAGGCCGGTGACCGTCGATGTCAGGTCCAGCGACTGCGTCGTCTCGGTTATCTCCAGCGCGACGCCGAATCTGAGATCGGGAAAGGTGACGAAGGCCGAGAGGGCGATATCGGGGTTATCGGTGAGATAGGCGGTGCAGCTTGCCTCGCCGTCGGGCGTGAAACCGTCGCCCATGTCGGTGACGCCGACCTCGATCTCAATGCTTTCGAAGGTCAGCATGCCGAAGGCCGTCCAGCTCTGCCCGCTTCCCAGCGAGACCGTCACCGAGATCGAGGAAAAGGCGGGGATCGGCTGGCTGATATCCAGGATCAGCACGACGTCTTCGATGGTCAGGCCGTCGGTGACGTCGAAACCGGAACCGGGCGACAGCGTCGAAGTGACCGAGGTGCCGGCGAGTATCCCGGAGAGATCGTCCGCGTTGCATGTCTGGGTCGGCAGGCCGGTAGCCCGAAATACCAGGCTGGTGCTGTTGCCGCTGATGACGGCCGTGGTGATCTGAAATGCCTGGATGCCGGTTCCCGAAGGCGTGAACTGGGCGCCCAGCACCACAGCCCCGAGACAGTACACACCGATTTCGGAGAGCGGCGATTTCTCGTCGCCAACTTCCACGAACACACTGGCGAACGACAGCGAAAAGGTCAGGTCATACCCCGAAACCGTAATCGGTTGGGCGTCGGTGGTGGTGGTCAGCTCCCCCTGGGGGAAGGGGGCCGGCGTATCGGCCGAGCCGTAGGGCAGCAACAGCAGATCGAGTGGGCCACAAAAACTGCCGGAAGACAGGCCGAGGAGAGTGGCGATTGTCCCGAGCACTCCCGATCCCGGCATCGCGACGCCGCTGGAGAGGATGAGTCCGGGCACGATGGCGCCGGCAACAGCGGGCAGGTCGTCGCCCAAGCCGAGCGTCGGCCGGAAATCCGCCGGCAGCGTGGGATCGGCCGGCACCGTGAGGGTGAAGATCGGCCCGGCCCAGGCGATGCTGTCGAATATCAGCCCGTCCAGCGTGGGAAATGCCGACGGCAAGCCCCAGGCCGCATCGGTGACCGCGATCGGGAGCGTGACTGAGACGCTTCCATCCTCGTCGAGGGCGAAGACACCGTCCGTGACCGTCGCCGTGGCGGCGTTGAGGAATGTTCCCGTCGCAACGGTGCCGCTGACCGTCACTGTCTGCGCCGTCGCGTCGGACGTCATGACCGCGTCGGATAGCGTCAGGGTTCCGCCGGTCAAGCAGGATTGGAACAGGGAGGTGACGGGGGCCGTCCCCAATGCCGATCCTGCCACGGCGATCGTTTGTGCCGCATCCGGGGTTAGCAATCCGACCAGCTGATCGAATGTGATGCCCACCGCGATTCTCCGCTAGAGGTGTAGCTCGACGAAGATCGGCTCGTGGTCGCTGATCAACCTGGCGCCGACCAAACCTGCTTCAGGAGTCACAAAAGTGCTTTGATCGCCGCGGCCCAATTGAACAGCGAAGTTCTTCGTGAAAACCCGATACTCTTTTGAAGTAAATACCCTCTTTCGTTTCTTATCCCAGAACGACGCAAATCCACGCCTGTCGAGTTTATCGTAGTAATCAACGGCATTGCCGTACTGAAATTGTCTTTTCCTAACCCTGTTCAGTATGTTGTCGACCTGCTGGTTCTGCCCTTGAGCTGGGGCAGGCGCTGCCGGACTGGTCTGCAAGATGACATTGTCATAGGCGTTTATCGCTAGATCACGTCTATCCCTGCGAGTGGATCGCGCAAACCTCGGGAAAGTCATCAAATGGGTGGGCTCATCAAAGAGCAACTGTGCGCCTAGGCCACCAGATGCCCCCGCGGTGGTGACCCAGTCATAATCGCCAGCGTTCTTCTTGGCGTCGAGATTGAAATCGCCGGCAATCACCGCCTGATAGATCTGGGTCGCGACGGGCGCTGGCTGCCCGGGCAGTTGCACCATCATGGAGAGACCGCCGGCGCCATGTGGCCTCAAGGAGTAGAACAGGCTGAAATCTTCAATGGTCTCCAATTGCTTGAGGGCTGCAGATCTCTTCGCTGCCAGGTGCACCAACATGATCGGCAGCAATTCATTGCCCGGGTCGGCCCCAGGCACGTAGAACATGCCCAGCGCGCTGCCGCGGGTTCCAGGCCAGGTCGTTGGGCTGGCCGCTGGCTTGTCCGGGTAGATAAGGGGGAAGGCATTCAGGACGATGCCGTTCATTGGTGTCGGCGCCGGAGAGAATTCGGCTGCAGTAATTGCCACGCCGCCCGGGCCGCCGATCTCCATCGACACCGAGCCGCCAACGGCGGGGCCAGACATCTCCAGCGGCACGACGAATGTCGTGTCCCTGACGAAGAAAGCGTAGAATTCCTTCCCGGTATTTGGCGAGAGCAGGCAGATGTCGAATGCAGATTTCTCGGCGGCCAAGGCTTCCATCAACGCGTCACAGATTTTGTAGGCCCTGGATTCGCTGGTAGTATTCAATTCAACAAGGCAGAATATATCCGGCTCGGAAGCGCTAATTACCTGCGCAATAGCCTGTGTTAGGTTGCACTTAGAGTCTTTCAAGCCGCTCTTAAGCTGGCCAAAATTCTGAATATTCCATACGAGCAGATCTACTTGAGTCGCCATTTGCCCGTCACATAGAATTTTTATAAATACCAGCCATTGGCACCAACCGTTGCGGCGCGCCAAGTCTACTTAGCCAAGTCGAAGACGTGTTTGCAGAGCGGAAAGAGACCGAATGCCTGAAATCTACGATCATCAGGATGGATATGTCAACTAGATAACAATTCTTAAGAATTATGTTTATAAGATTGACCTAAAATAACCTCGATAAAATAGTAATTAAACTTCAATTATATTCTTGATAGCCGGATAATGGTGCTTCGGCGGGGTACGGATAGTGAAAAAGTTTGATAAAGGGTCCTGTTTGGGATAACCGGGGATGCCGGTGTGCCAGTCTGCCTTCTCCAGCCTTCCTTTTGGTCTTGATTAGTATCGTTGCGGCGCGACCACTGGCGTCGGGCCGGAGATTCAATCCCGAGCCATCCACGGCCCTTGGTTTGCATTCAACGGCCGAATGACCTGCGCGGAACATGGCCGTGCCGTTGTGGCCGAATCAAAAAGGGGAAGTTCGTTTCGGCCGCGGCCTTTTGGAACTTTCTGTCTCCGCGCCACCAGCGGCGCTTGCGACAGAAGTCGGGAGGGATCGGGGGATCTGTAATCGGGCAGGAGCACGCGAGCCTGTAACGGCACCCGTCGCATCCCAGGCCTTCGCATTCGAACCGCAATACGTTCTCACGCAGTAGATCATAGGGGAGGTCGACCCGGAGCGCCGTTCTGGTCGAACCCACAGGCAAAACTGGGGGGATCTGTGGTAGCGGAGGTCCGCTACTACCGATCCCCCCAACAGAAAGAGCCTGTGTTTGCTCTGGAGTTTGAGCGAATGATTTCTTAGAGTTTGACCACCGAACTGCAACTTGCCGGTTCGACATAAGTCAGGGGTGATCTGAAGCTCCGGAGCCTGTCTCGAAGCTGTCGAGGTCACCGCTCCGATGCCGCTAAGGGTGCGCAGTTGCTCTTCCATTGCGGCGCCTGCTCCCGCGAGCGTGTCGGGATCATCGCTGGCCAGCGTAATATCGAGTTTCGTTCCATTGCGGCCGCTGTCGACTGCAACCCGGACGCCCGGAAGAGATGACAGGGCCTGCCGGAGGGTGTTCTCGATTTTTGACTGCTTGTAGTTACGCTCTTCGATGGGCGTCAGCACGACGACAAGCGTGGCGGCTGCGACATCGGTCGTGGTGGTGGTCTGGGGGCTCTCATTCGAGGATGCCGAACTGACCGATGAATAGACATGCCTGACGTCGGGAAGCTCGCTGACGATGTCCGCAGCTCTCCTGGTTACGGCGTCCGTCTGCTTGATTGTGGCGCCTGGCTGAATGGTGCGGCCTTCGGTTCCACTGAAGGGTCGCCATTGTGCGGGATATGACGGTCTTGAGGTGCCGCAAGATCGTCTGCGAGGCACCCCTAATGTCGTCCGTTGAAATCCGCTTGTGCATCACAAAGCGGACTTTCGCAGCGCGGCCACCTTCGGCTCGATTATCAATCGCCCTTCGAAGACCTGAGCAGGATAGGTTCACATTTCCTTCAGATACGGAGGGCCTGAGGTTGCGCCGCACTCGGCGACGACAGTGCCAGGCCCCGCATGACGAAGCAGGCGCCTCTCTTGCTCCGTGTCGGCGAGCATGCGCCGCCGGCCGGTGCTGGGGCAAACCGAGTTCGACCGCCAGATCGCGCTCAGGAGGAAGCCGGTCGCCTGGCTCAAAACAACCGTCATACACCCACCTCCGAACGCAGGAGTAAGCAGATTTTTCCGCAACCAATTTGATCTGTCTTGACACCGGTTGCGATACCAATTTCAAATTGGTTCTAGAAAACCAGAGATTGGTTGCGCGTAGTGCTGGAGGCAGCGAGCTGATGAGTGTAACTGACAGCAAGGAATATCGAACCGGCGCCGTCACCGACGGCAGCGGGAGCGATGGTCACATTCGCCAAGCAGCAATTAACGAACTCGCGCAAACGTCGGACAGCTGGGCCCGGCCCGGTGTTGAGAAGATGCAAGCTGAATGGGACCGAAGGCGCCATGACATGGCCCCGGTTCTAGAGGTCCATGAACTCAGCAAGGCTTTCGGCGCAGTCAGGATCCTCAACGACGTCACTTTCCAGATGGCGCAGGGGGAGGTCGTTTCCCTTGTCGGCGCGTCCGGCTCGGGGAAGAGCACGTTGTTGCGCTGCATAAATTTTCTGGAGACGCCGACCTCAGGGAGGATCGTGGTGACGGGCGACGCGATCTCCATCACCTCCAATCGACGGGGCAAGAGCGAGATCACCAACGGCGCGAAGATCCGACTCTTTCGCCAGCGGACTGGCATGGTGTTCCAGAACTTCAATCTCTGGCCGCACCGCACTGTGATTGGCAACGTGACGGAGGCGCTCGTCTACGTGCTCGGGAAAGGAAGGCGGGAGGCCGAGGATATGGCGCATTCGGCGCTTTCCAAGGTGGGAATGGCCGAGTTCCGCGATCGCTATCCCAGTCAGCTTTCGGGCGGTCAACAGCAGCGCGTGGCGATCGCGCGGGTGCTGGCGATGCGACCAAAGATCATGCTTTTTGACGAGCCCACATCGGCGCTCGATCCGGAACTCGTAGGCGAGGTGCTGAAGGTGATCCGCACGCTTGCCGAGGGAGGTGCGACCATCCTTCTCGTCACCCATGAAATGCGGTTTGCGCGCGATGTGTCGAACCGAATGATATTCCTGCGCAAAGGTATCCTTGAGCAGGACGATGCGCCGGAAGAGTTGTTTCGCAACCCCGCCTCGGAGGCGGTGAAACGGTTTCTCTCCAGTGTCATGCCAGCCGCCGCGTGAACGCGGTTATCTTCACTAGAACAAAGAAAAAGGGGTAACACTCATGCTTTCAGTTCAAACGTTTCGTTCGATTTTCGTATCGGGCTTCATGCTCGCCGCCGCAGCCGGTGCCGCGCGCGCCGAGGAAGGCGTCCTACGCGTCGGCACGGAAGGGGACGCGCCGCTGTTCAGCATGGCCGACGCAAACGGGAACGTCACTGGCTTCGACGCCGACGTCGCCAATGGTATCTGCGCCGAACTCAAAATGAAGTGCAAATTCGTGGTGCAGGCTTTCAGTTCGCTGGTTCCTTCCATCGATAGCGACCGCTTCGACGTGATCATTTCCGGCCTTGGCATCACTGCCGAGCGCCAGAAGAAGATCGACTACTCCATCCCGTACGCCACCACGCCGCTTTATTTCGTGGTCCCCAAAGACTCATCGCTTGCTGGGCTCAAGAGCCTCGAGGAGATCGAAACGGCGCTCGCCGGAAAGAGCGTCGGCGTCGTGACAGGCACGACCTATGCCAAATTCATCGGCAAGCGGGCGACCAGCGCCGATCTCAAGACTTACGATGCCACCACGCAGCAGACCTCTGACCTTGCGGCTGGCCGCCTGGATGCTGCTTTCGGCGACTCCCCTACTTGGATGGATTTCCTCGCTACGCCGGACGGTGCCAATTTCACGAAGATCGACGTGAAGATTATGGCGATGAACGATCCTGAAACCCTCGGCCACGGCATGGGCGTCGGCATGCGCAAGGGCAATGCCGAACTCAAGGCCAAGATAGATGTCGCGCTCTGCAACATGATCAACGGAGGTAAGATCAAGGAGTCTTCCCTCAAGTGGTTCAAGGACGACTACACCATTCCCTGCAAGAAGTGATCCTCTCGCAACAACCGGCCGTCGCAGTCCGCGACGGCCTGACGGTGTCGTCCATGTTTGAAACTTTCTGGTCGCTGATTGTGGAGCAGGGCTGGGGGCTCGCTTTGCTGCGCGGCGCCTTCGTCACGATCTGCATCGGTCTGGTCGGCATGGTGATCGGGTTGATCGCAGCCGTCCCGTTTGCCATCGCCCGCTGGCAGCGAGTCCCGGTGCTGTCCCAGGTGATCGACGTTTACAGCATCGTCGTCCGAGGCGTGCCGGGCCTTCTTGTGATCTATCTCCTGTTCTTCGGCTCCGTCGACTGGGTGCAGAAGGTCGCCGTCGCCTTCGGCTACCGGGACATGGCTGAAAGTGCCTATCCTTCCATCATCGGCATCCTCGCCATCGCGACGATTTCCTGCGCCTATTCAGTCGAGGTGATGCGCGGCGCTTTGGAAGCCGTTCCCAAAGGCCTTCTTGAAGCCGCGAAATCTCTGGCGCTACCGACACGGGTCGCCTTTTTCAGAATCACGTTGCCACTCGCGTTGAGACTTGCTCTCGGCGGGGTCAACAATGTCTGGCAGATGACGATCAAGGATACTTCGCTCGTTTCCATCGTCGGCATGCAGGAACTGATGCGCATGGCGGCGATCGCGGCCGGCACCACGCGCTCGCCACTTCTCTTCTACTGCATCGCGGCTTCTCTGTTCTTCGCCATGACAGCGGTCAGCCAGACCCTGTTCGGCTCGGCTGAGCGCCATATCAACCGCGGCTTCAGCGGAGGTTAGAATGGATTTCACCATTGTCGCCTATGCGATCCCGTTCCTTCTCACCGGGGCAAAGACCACGCTCCTGATCTCGGTGTTCGGCGTGGGCTTAGGACTGCCCTTCGGCATCCTGGTGGCGCTCGCCCGCACTTCTCGCAATCGCTTGGTTTGCAAGGCGGCCGACGCCTATTGCGCTGTCTTTCGCGGCACGCCCATGCTGGTGCAGATATTCGTGATCTACTACGGATTGGGGCAGGTCGGGTTCCTTCGCGCCAACCCGGTGATTTGGTGGCTTATCGGCGACGGCTTGCACGCAGCCATTCTCGCGGTCTTGTTGAACACCGGCGCCTACACAGCCGAAATCTTTCGCACCGCCTTCCTGTCGCTGCCGCGCGGGCTAATCGAGGCGGCGCAAGCCTGCGGCATGTCGCCGTGGATTGTCTTGCGCCGGATCAAGTTCCCGTTGGCCTTGCGACAAGCGCTGCCATCCTACAGCAGTGAGGTTGCCATCATCGTCAAGGAATCGAGCCTCGCCTCAACCATCGCTGTGCTCGAAATCACCGGTTGGGCCAAACGCCTGATGAGCGAAACCTTCGCCATTATGGACATCTTCATCATCACTTCCGTCTTCTATCTCACCCTCAATGTCGTCGGACTGACCGCCTTGAAGCTTCTGGAACGGCAACTTTGGTTCGAACGGCGTTTAACGCGCAGAAAGGTTCCGTCCCCATGTCCAAGTTGACGTTCATCGACCAGAATGTTCTTCCGCGCCCACGCGAAGGGCAGCCTCTGCCGGACCGCCTTGTGGAGGGCGATCCACGTTTTCTGAGCTGGGACATCGCTCAGACCGCAGACGGCGCGGTGAAGGCAGGGGTCTGGGAGGTCACGCCCGGCGCCTATCGTTCGATTAAGGGCGAGACTTTCGAGTTCTGCTACATCCTTTCAGGTGTCTCCGAACTCATTGAGGATGGCTGCGAGCCGCGCCGCATCGCGGCTGGCGACGCCTTCGTCATGCATCCGGGCTTCACCGGCGTATGGCGCGCCATCGAAACCACGCGCAAGCTCTGGGTCTCACGTGATTGACCGGTTGTGCTTGCTCGCGCTTATCCGACCAAAAGCTGGTATGTTCCCATGACCGCCGATTCCGCTGGCCCCTTCAAATCCACGCCCTATTGGTGGGACGATTGCACCTTCTCCCCCCTTCCAGTCCGCCCTGTCGGCTCCAAATGCGACGTGGCGATCGTCGGGGGAGGCTATGCAGGCCTTTCGGCGGCCATCGAGCTTGCTCGTGCCGGTCGCAGTGTCCAGCTTTTCGACCGCCAGTCGTTGGGGCAGGCGGCTTCCAGTCGTAACGGCGGCATGGCGAGCGGAAGCATTCGACCCGGGCGCAAGGAGTTGATCACAAGATTCGGCGAGGCTCGCGCCACCGAGATCCTGATGGAGGGAAAGGCCGCGCGGGAAGACCTATGGGCCTTTCTGAAGGAGGAGAAGGTGGACTGTGACTTCCATCTCTCCGGCCTCTTCGTCGGCGCGATCAACGCGCATGAATGCGACGAACTCAGCCGCTCCGCCGATCTACTGCGGCGCTTCTTGGGCATCGAGGCTCATCCGGTCGCCCGGTTGGACGTACCGACCTTTATCGGGACGGATTTCTACACGGGCGGATTCGTGCGGATGGATACCGGTGGCCTGCATCCGGCCAAGCTGCTTGCTGGTATTCTACGGGTGGCAACGGCAACCGGGGCGATGATCCATGAGAACACAGCCGTTACGGGAACGATCGCCGAGGCCGGCGGGCTCCGTGTGAGAACGTCGCGCGGTGACGTTTTCGCCAGGAAGGTGCTGATCTGCACGGATGCCTATACGGACGGCTTCGATCCTTGGCTGCGCCGCCGTATTGTGCCGGTGCGCAGCCGCATCATCGCTACCGAGCCATTGGCAGAAGGCGCGATGGACCGGTTGATGCCGAAGCGCATGATGTATGGCGACATGCGCCAGCTCAGCTATTACTATCGCCCTTCGGCGGACGGATCGCGCATCCTCTTCGGCGGCAGGGACGGTACCACAGCGGGTGACGCTCTGGCGCCGACCAACCATTTGCGCAGCGAACTTGGCCGCATTTTCCCCGAGCTGGAGGGCGTTGGCCTGACGCATAGTTGGTTTGGCCAGGTCGCTATGCATCGCGACATGGTGCCGCGGATTTTCACCTCGGGCAATACGGTTTACGCCACGGGGTTCTGCGGTTCCGGAGTGGTCTGGGCCCGCTGGCTGGGCAAGAAGGCCGCCTTCAAGATCCTCAGCGAAGCCGAAAAGGCGCAATCCGCCTTCGATTTCGACCCCGCGCCGAAGGCCGTACCATTTTACCGCGGCAAGCCGTGGTTCATCCCGCTTGTCTATTCCCTTTACGAATGGCGGGACAAGCGCGCCATGCGCCGCCGGCAGCCCGAAGCAAAGAGGTCATGACCTTGCTCTTCCTTACGCGTAGGCCCGCGGTGCAATCGCCGGGACCTTCGATCTCATCCGCCTGACACTCATTTTACCAGCGCTTTCGGGGGCAATCCGCGCGCACCCCGTCCGTCCTGTTAAACAGCTCAGGTGCCTCGCCTTGAATAGAGCGACAAGCGAGCAGAGTTCGAAGGCCGCCATCCCGCTCGGAGGTGTACGGCAGTCTGATAGTATTGTTGGCGATACCTTCTTAGGACATTGTCTCTGATCCGAGAATGTTGGCTCTCGCGGTCAAGATATGGTTATGCATTCTTTGTTCGGCCTGCCCACCATCCCGGTCAATGATCGCCTGCAAGATCGCGCGATGATGAGCCGTATACTCCTGCATACGCTCTTTCGTCAGAGACTGCTCTTTCATGCGTCCCCAAAGCCGCCCCGCCCGAAGCGCGTGAATACCTTCGTAGAGCGAGGCCAGCAATCCGTTGCGGGCCGCCGCCACTACCAATTGATGGAACGCGGCGTCCCAGCGCTCGAACTCCACAAGAGTCGCGGCCGTACTGCTATGCTGGATGACCTTCTGCATCTCTTCGGTTTCGTAGGGCGTCGCTCGCAACGCCGCGAGCGCGGCCACCTTCGGCTCGATGATTAATCGTGCTTCGAAGACCTCAGCGGGATAAGTCCACAGTTCCTTCCGGGAGGCATTCTGTGCGCGGTACGGAGCGCTTGCGGTAGCGCCGCGCTCGGCGACGAAAGTGCCACGCCCCACATGACGAAGCAGGCGCCCCTCTTGCTCCATCTCGGCCAGCATGCGCCGCAGGGCCGTGCGCGGCAAACCGAGCTTGACCGCTAGGTCGCGCTCAGGTGGCAGCCGGTCGCCTGGCTGCAATCCTTCCGCCTCGATGAAATCCCTCAGAACGACCGTCATAGGGGCCCACTCCAGAACGAATCGGCAAATTTTTTCCGCAACCAATTTGATCTATCTTGACACCGGTTTCAATACCAATTTCATATTGGTCCCAGCAATTCACAGATTGGTTGCACGGGTTTTCTAAAGCCGCAAGAGGACGAGTGTGACTCAGCCAGCAAGGGATATCGAACCTTTTCGCGCGGATGCTGGGGCTATCATTGCTGGAGCTCCTGTAGAGCTGCTGGTGGGCGGCAAATGGATAAGTGCAACCGGCGGCAATCGGTTTGATGTCGCGGATCCTTCCAATGGGCGCACGATTGCATCTGTCGCAGACGGTGCAGTCACCGACGGAATCCGGGCGATCGATGCTGCGGAGGCCTCTGCGACGATGTGGAGGCAAACACCCTCACGCCGGCGATCGGACATCCTGATGCGCTGCCATCAGCTCATGCTCGATCATGCCGAATGGCTCGCGCAACTGATATCTCTGGAGAACGGCAAGGCGCTCCCGGACGCTCGCGGCGAGGTAATCTATGCCGCAGAGTTTTTCCGTTGGTACGCTGAGGAAGGGGTGCGTACTCTCGGCGACATAGGCCATGCACCGGGCGGTGCAAATCGAATCCTGGTTCAATACCAGCCGATTGGCATTGCCGTTCTCGTCACGCCCTGGAATTTCCCCGCTGCCATGGCGACCCGCAAGATCGCCCCGGCGCTCGCGGCGGGTTGCACGTGCGTACTGAAGCCGGCGGCCGAGACCCCGCTGACCGCGTTGGCGATCGGCGCGATCCTCATGGAAGCTGGTCTGCCCGAAGGTGTCGTTAACATCGTGACGACCACGGTCGCAGGGCCTGTGGTGAGCGCGATGCTGCACGACAGTCGGGTGCGCAAACTGTCATTCACGGGGTCGACCGCCGTTGGTCGCATCCTGCTGCGCGAGGCCGCCAACCGGGTCATCAGTTGTTCGATGGAACTCGGTGGCAACGCTCCTTTCATCGTGTTCGATGATGCGGATCTTGAGGATGCCGTCGCTGGCGCCATGGTCGCCAAGATGCGCAACGGCGGAGAAGCCTGCACTGCGGCGAATCGCTTCTATGTCCAGCGCGGCATCTACGACGCTTTTGTCCGCCGGCTTACCGAGGAAATGTCGTCGCTTTCGGTGGGGCCGGGTCTTCAAGCGACGACCCAGCTCGGGCCGCTTATTACAGCGACCGCGGTGGAGAAAGTCGATCGCTTATTGAAGGATGCCGTTGCCCGTGGGGCGCGTATCGAAACGGGCGGTGCACCAGTGTCCGGCGAGGGCTTCTTCTATCCGCCGACAGTCCTAGCCGACGTAGCACCCCATTCGGATATCGCGAAGGAAGAGATCTTTGGGCCGGTCGCAGCGGTCTCGCCCTTCGATACGGAAGACGAGGCTGTACGGCTAGCGAACGACACCGAGTATGGCCTCATATCCTACGTCTACAGTGGTGACCTCAGGCGCGCCCTGAGCGTCGCCGAACGCATCGAAAGTGGGATGGTCGGCATCAATCGTGGCGTTGTCTCGGACCCGGCAGCGCCGTTCGGAGGGATGAAGCAAAGCGGGCTCGGCCGGGAAGGAGGGCATCACGGCCTGCTTGAATATCTCCAACCCAAATACATCGCGACCAACTGGTGACGACAATGACCAGACCCGGCAATCGGGATCGAGACAAAATTCCCGAGCAAAATGGCCCAAAAATTCCGTCGCATGACAAAAAAACTGCAAAGGGGAGAAAATTGTCCAGGCGACGGCTCAGACATGGGAACTGCCAAGTCGGGAGCTATATATGGATTTGGCGAACCGGCGATCGAGGTAGGTCTTGCACGACCGGCCTATCGGGCTGGAGTCCGTGTACGTCAAATCGATGTCGTCCGCACGAAGGGAGTGTGATTCAAGCTGCTCACGCGATTGGCCGGTGAGGAGAGTCGTGTTGATTTGAACCGGCTTCGACACTGAGCGAACGGGCTGCCCATGACGAAGTAAACGAATTCCACCGGTTTCCAATCGGAGTATCGGTGGGAAAGTAACCGGAAACGGCTTCACCGCCATGAAAAGCAAGGGAGGATTTGCAAAATGGCTCCAATCGACCGTTCTTTTTCGCGCCGTCGGTTCCTTGGCGGCAGCGCCATGGCCATCAGCGCCGGTGCGCTGGGCATGCCGTTCGTGCGAACGGCGCGCGCCCAAGCCGCGACCTTCAAGGCGGGCGTGATCACCTCGCTCTCGGGCGAGAACATTCTTGGCGGCAACCTGACCAAACAGGGCTATGACCTTTGGGCGGATGCGATCAACGCCAAGGGCGGCGTAGAGGTAGCTGGTGACCGCTTCAAGGTCGAGATGTTCTACGGCGACGACCAGAGCAGCCCGGCGACCGGTGCAGACGCCGCCGAGCGGCTGATCGTGCAAAACGGGGTCGACGTGCTGTTCGGTCCCTACACCAGCGGCTCGACCATTGCCGTACAGCCGATCTGCCAGAAGTACCAGGTGCCGATGATCTCTGGTTCGGCCGAATCGCCCAATGTCTGGAAGGCGAAGCCTGAGTTCAATTTCGGCATTATCCCGGCGGTCGATACAACTTCGGGCCTGTCGCTCGGCGTGCTGGCGAAGCTGTCCAAACCGGCCGCGAAGACCGTGGCTGTGATCAGCGTCAACGAGCCGTTCTCGAAGGAGACGGGCGAAGGTTTTCGCGACGGCGCCAAGGACGCCGGCCTCGACCTAGTCACCTACGAGCTGGTGCCGCCGGAAGGGGACCTCACGCCGGTCATCTCGAAGATCGCCGCGCTCAATCCCGACATCATCGCGGTCGGTGGCCATGAGGAGGTACTGATCAATGTGGTCAAGACCTCGAAGTCGCTGAACTACCGGCCGAAGGCGCTGATCATGCACTACGGGATTACCAATCCCGCCTTCGCCCAGGCGCTCGGCCCCGATGCCGACGGCACGACGGGCGTGGTGGTATGGCTGCCTACCGTGTCCTACAAGGACGACGTATTCGGCACGGCCAAAGATTTCTCCCAGATGGCGCAGAAGAAACTGGGAGGCGAGCCGGACTATACGGCCGCCGCCTGCGCGGCTAGCGGTCTGGTGCTGGGCGATGCGCTGAAGCGCTTGGGCAAGAAGCCGGCGCTGACGCCGGAGGACCGGGTGGCGTTGAAGGATGCCATCGCCGAAACCGATATCCAGACCTTCTACGGGCCGATCAAGTTCGAGAAGGACGGCCCGCATTACCACGACAACATCCAGCCCGTGCCGGTCCTGGTCCAGATCCAGGGCGGCAAGACCGTCGCGGTCGGGCCGAAGGAGGCTGCGGCAGCCGACTACATCTACCCACTGCCGGCCTGGAAATAGGCGTGCCGGGCAGATGCGGACGGTTTCGCCGCCCGCATCTGCCGATGGGCGCGGCACCGGTTGCGCATAGCTTTAAAACGATGGACCGTTCGCTTTGCCCATCCGGGCTTGCCAGAATATCCACCTTCCCGTTCCCTGACGAAAAACGGATGCCGCTTTGGATCTTTTTCTCCAGACCTTGCTGAATGGCCTCCTGATCGGCGGCGTCATCGCCACCTTTACCATCGCCTTCCAGCTCGCCTTCGGGGTGTTGCACGTCATCGACTTCGCGGTCGGCGGCTGGGTCGTATTGGGCGGCTACCTCGGCTACTATATCACCGCCTGGCTCGGGCTCGATGGCTTCCTCGCGATCCCGCTGGCTTTCGTCCTTTTCGGCGCTCTCGGCTATCTGATCGGCCCGGTGCTTTATAATGTTCGTAACAGCCGCACGGCGCGGCCGGAGTTGATGGCGCTGGCGCTCAGCTTCGGCTTGTTCACGCTACTGCGCGGCGGCATGCTGACCGTGTGGGGCTTCAACACCCGCAACGTCACAACCACGCTGAGCGGCGAAAGCCTGGCGATCGGCCCGGTCACGGTTCCATTGATCCGGGTTGTGGCAGCAGTGTTCGCCGCGGCGATCGCCGGCGGGCTCTTCCTGTTTCTCTATCGCACCCGCTACGGACTGGCGATCCGCGCGACTGCCGAGAACCGGCACAATGCCGCGCTGATGGGGGTCAACATCGGACGGCTGAGCGCCAATGTCTATGGCCTCTATGCCGGCATCACCGCAATGGCCGGTGTCCTGATGGCGGCGATCTATTCGGTCAATCCGGAGGTCGGCCTGCGCTACACACTGTTTGCCTTCTTCGTAGCCGTGCTTGCCGGTCTGGGTTCTGTCGAGGGAGCGCTGGTGGCGGCGCTTCTGCTAGGGGTCATCGAAGCTTTCGTCTCGACCTATGTCGGTGCCAGCTATTCGCTGCTGGCGATCTTCACCACGCTGTTTTTAGTGCTTTTGGTATCCCCGCGTGGGATCCTGCGGCGGGGGCTCTGATATGGCGCTGCTACCGACCAAGCCGCGATGGCTAGGCCTCGTTCTCCTCGCCGTCATCATCGTCATGCTAGGCGTCCTGCCCTGGACGGTGAACAATTACTGGCTGCGCATCGCCACAGGCGCGCTGATGTGGGCGGGGCTCGCTTGCTCGTGGAACATGCTGGGCGGATATGCCGGCTACATCAATTTCGGCCAGTCAGCCTTTTTCGGCCTCGGCGCCTATGTGACCGCGTTCCTGATGGGCGATCCGTTCGGCTTGCCTTTCCCGGCCACGATTCCCGCCGGCATGGTGGTGACCGCAGTGTTCGCGCTCATCATCGGCGCACCGACGCTGAGGCTGCGCGGCGCCTACTTCGCCATCGCCACCTGGGCCTTTGCCGAGGTGCTGATCCAGTTCGCTTCGGCGATGGACTTCACCGGCGGCATCGGTGGTATCGGACTGCCGCCGTATCTCAACGAACGCTTCTTCTATTTCGCCATGTTCGGTACCGCCGCGCTGACGTACTTCCTCACCTGGGCGCTCTTCGAGCGTTCCCGCTTCGGGCTGAAGGTGAAGGCGCTACGCGACCACGAGCCAGCGGCAGAGGCGATGGGCATCAATACGGCCCTGGTCAAGCTGCAGACTTTCGTGCTCAGCGCTGTCACGGCGTCCGTCTTCGGCGCCATCTTCGCTTACTGGGTCACCTTCATCAATCCGAAGTCCGTTTTCGGCGGCGACATCACCGACCAGATGGTGGTGATGGTGCTGCTGGGCGGCCTGGGCACGCTGTGGGGACCGGCCATCGGCGGCGTCGCGTTGTTCGTCGTCAACCGACTCATTTGGATGTATTGGGGCGACACCGCCTTCTACATCGCCATCCTCGGCACCGCTATCGTCTTGGTGGTGCTATTTCTGCCCAACGGCATCGCCGGCCTGTTCGCAAGGCGCAAGAACGACACGCTGGATAAGGCCCTGGACAAGCTGGTCGGCAGCGGTGAGGGAGGGCACTCATGAGCGGCGGGATACAGTCGGAAGCCGATCCGATCCTGAGCGTGCGCGGGCTCTTCAAGCATTTCGGCGGCATCAAGGCCGCCAACGGCGTCGAACTGGCAGTCGGGCGGCGCGAGATCGCCGGACTCATCGGCCCCAACGGCTGCGGAAAATCGACGCTGTTCAGCCTCGTCTCCGGAGCCGTGATGCCGGACAAGGGCGAGATCCGCTTCGACGGCCGTGCAGTCGCCGGAATGAGCGCGCACAGAATCGCCCGGCTCGGCCTCGCCCGTACCTTCCAGATCCCGGCCCTGTTCGACAATATGACGGTGACCGAGAACCTTCTTGCGGCGGCGGCGGAAGGTCACTGGCAGGGCGCCCACGAGCGCGCGGCCGAGACGCTTTCCCTCCTCAGGCTCGAGCATGTCGCCGACAACCGCGCCTCGGACCTGTCCGGCGGTCAGCAGAAGCTGCTGGAATTTGGTCGCGCAGTCATGCGGCAGGCATCGCTGATCCTGCTCGACGAGGTAACGGCAGGAGTCCACCCCAACATCCGCAAGATTATCCTGGAAGCGATTGCCCGGCTACGCGAACAGGGCGTGTCCTTCCTCGTCATCGAACATGACATGGAGATGGTGCGCAACGTCTGTGACCGAATCATCGTCATGGATTCGGGACGGGTGGTAACAAGCGGCGCCTTCGAGGACATCGTGCGCAATTCTGAAGTCATGCAGACCTACCTGGGGCGCCCGCAATGAGCACGCTGGCCTCCGAGAACATCGTCACCGGCTACGGCAAGCAGGAGATCGTCCATGGCATCTCGCTGACGGCCGAGGTCGGGAAGATCACTTGCATCTTCGGGCCGAACGGCTGCGGCAAATCCACCTTGCTAAAGGCGATCGCCGGGGCGCTACCGGTGTGGAATGGTGCCGCCCGCCTTGGCGAAACCGTGCTGTCCAATCTGCCAGTGCACGAGGTGGTACGGCAGGGGCTGGTGCTGATGCCGCAGGGCGGTGGCGTGTTCCCGCGCCTGACGGTGATGGAGAACCTGCGCATGGGTGGTTACGCTATCGCCGACAAGCGGCTGGTGGAAAGGCGCATTGAGACATTGATCGACCAGTATCCGTCGCTGGCCAGGCGGCGCAAAACGGCGGCCGGCGCGTTGTCGGGCGGCGAGCAGGCGATGCTGTCGCTGGCCCGCGCGCTGGTTTCGGAGCCACGCTTTATCTTGCTCGATGAGCCTTCCGCCGGCCTGTCGCCGGCCATGGTGATCGAGACGCTGGAGCGCATCACGACGCTGACGAAACAAGGCATCGGCATATTGATGGTCGAGCAGAACATCCGCGAAGCCATGCCGATCGCAGACAAGCTCTACATCTTGGCCGCCGGCTCGAAACGCTTCGAGGGCAGCCCGCAAGACGTGCGCGACGACCGTCAGATCATGGACATTTATATGGGCGGAGCCTGAAGTCTCGTATATGGGCGGAGCCTGAAGTCTCGAACGCTGACCTCTTCTTCCCGGTCATCCACGACAAGACACAATTCTATGCGCCGAGAGGCCGAAACGGTGAGAAGTCTGCCCGTGATTCCCCTCCTCAGTTTAGGCTTGGAATCATCGCCTGATATTGCTCTTGGGAATCGGAATAACGGTCCCATACTTTCGTGCCTTTTCACCAACACGCCCGGAATTCACACCAGGATACGCCTTGGATATTCGACGAATCGACGCGTTCGTCGAAGCAAGATTGGACCGTCCGCAGTCGTTTGACGCGGCGGGAATCCGATCAAGACGAGAACCTACCGTCAGCGGGACGTGTTGCTGGGAGCGCCGAAACTCGAATGGGGCCCAATCACGCGAGGCCGCTTCGCGCCGCATCTTCGGTCGCAGTGACAGGGAAGGGTACCAGGGAAAAGAGGGTTGATCCTGAACCGACAGCCAGAAGCTGCGCTGAGCGTATGCTATTTTGTGCGTTATGAATCACCTGAAAGCTGGTACCTCTCGGCACAGGCGACAATCGGGCAACCAAACCGATTGCCCGTGGCAGCAACATGGAAAAAAGCGCCGCGCTCTGCATATATACAATTTCGCTAAAATTCCTGGAACCGGCAGCAGCCCCAGGGCTTGAGTCATGGTCCTCGAGGCGCGCGTGCATGAGCAGCGGCAAAGACCGGCTTTCCTTCATCGAGTTCCAATCGCCAACGCTTGTCGCGAAGGCCCCCGAAGACGGCGACTGGCTGCACGAGATCAAATACGACGGCTACCGGACCCAGCTCATCGTGGAAGACGGAATGGCAAGAGCCTTCACGCGCCGCGGCTATGACTGGTCGCATCGCTACAGGAGGATCGTCCAGGCGGCGGCAGGCTTGCCGGTGAAATCTGCGATTATTGATGGCGAGGCTGTCGTTCTCGGTGACACTGGCTTGCCTGACTACCAGGCGCTGGAGCGCGAGTTGGGCAGGCCAAACTCCGCGAGGCTGATCTTGTATGCCTTCGATTTGCTGTACCTCAACGGCCGCGATCTGCGGCACCGGCCGCTGGTCGAACGGAAGGCAGCGCTGGAGAAGCTGCTGAAGGACAAGGCGCCGACGTTGACCTATGCCGAACATCTGGAGGTAAGCGGAAGGGAGATGTTCGACCATGCCTGCCGGATGGGCCTGGAGGGGATTGTCTCGAAGCGGGCGGACGCACCCTACCGCTCCGGCGTGCAGACGAGCTGGGTAAAGGTCAAATGCATCAAGAGCGACACCTTTCCGATCGTGGCTTTCGTCGAGAAGCTCGGCGCTGAGCCGCGCCGGATCGCATCGCTCTACATCGGCAGGCGGGAGGATGATCGGCTGCTGTATGCAGGGAAGGCTCAGAGCGGTTACACGCTTGAGGTGGCGCGGCGCGTTCGCGAGCGGCTTGATCCGCTGGTCATCGACAAATCGCCATTGTCGGTTGACGTCGATAAGCCGAAAGCCACGTGGGTAAGGCCGGAAGTCCTGGCCGAGGTGCAGTTCAGCGGCGTGACCGATCGCGGCGTCTTGCGCGAGGCCGTTTTCAAGGGCCTGCGCGAGGACCTGGTGGCGATCCCGGCAAAACCGTCTGCGCCCTCGCAGCGACGGGCGTCAGGCAAGGACCACCGCGTCCCGCGCGAAAACATCCTGCAACTCCTGCCCGACGCGGTCTCGCCTTCCAAAGATGAGCTTATTCGCTACTGGCAGCATGTTGCCGATCAGGCGCTGGTGCATCTTGGCCGGCGGCCGCTGAAGATCGTCCGCCATACCTTCGGCACAACCTTCTATCATAAGGGGATGCTGCCCGAGATCCCGGCCGCGGTGCATCAGCTGCGCATCAAGAAGCGGGAAGGCGGGGAGGGCACCCGGGTGTGGGTCGACGATTTGGCCGGCTTGCTCGGGCTTGTCGAAATGGATGCAGTTGAGCTGCATCCCTGGAACGCCACGGTCGACGACATCGAACATGCTGACCGGCTCGTCCTCGACCTCGACCCGGGCGAGGGCGTGGAATGGGCGGAAGTAACCGAAACCGCGCTGGCGCTGCGCGACATCATGTCTGCGGCAGGTCTGGAAAGCCGGCCGAAGGTCACGGGCGGCAAGGGCATCCATCTGATGGCGCCGCTGGCAGTGAAGATCACTCACGATGGCGCCCGGCAGCTGGCCAAGTCGCTTGCCCAGTGCCTCGTCGACACTGATCCCGATCGCTACCTGCTGTCGGCAGATCCAAGAGCCCGACGAGGTCGTATCTTCCTTGACTATCTGCGCAATGGCCGCGGCAACACGGCGGTCGGCGCGTACTCGCCTCGGGCGCGGCCCGGCTTCCCCATCGCGCGCCCTGTCACCTGGGCGCAAGTCGAGCGAAACATTCGGCCGGACGCATTCACCATGGATCACCCTTTCCGGGCGGCAGGGAGAAAGGCGGCGTAGGTCACTCAGCAAGGTCAGGCGTGCCAATTGCGTAGGCGAATTTGGGCGATGTACGCATGCTCGTTTACCGCCTACGAGCGGCGATTGAACGGGGTGCTTGCTCCTCGTGGTCTTGGCATTATGGTAGCTGCCAACTGAGGGGGAGTGCCAGGATTGCCTCTTCGATCGGCTCGTTCGCATTTGTGGGGTCTGATAGCTGCGGCCGTGGTTCCCGTCTGGCTCTTCGCGACGTATTTGCTCATTCAATACGCAGTGCACGAGCGGTCTCGCTTCGAGCAGGACGCCCAGCAAACAGCCCGGCAGGCGTCGCTGATCGTCGAGGGAGAGCTCAACAATCTCCAGACGATTGTTGACGGGCTGTCGAAATCGACTGCACTTGCCACTGGCGATCTGCAGGCATTTCGCACCGAGGCGCTCAGCCGGGCACAGGGTTCGGACCGCATCATTCTCCTTCGCGATTTCAGCCGCAGTCAATTGCTGAATACGACCGCCCCGCAAGGCGCAAGCTTGCCGCCTGTCGCGCCACTTTCAGAATGGGAGCGCCGCCAGCTCGGAGCGGCCAGGTTTGTCGTCAGCAATGTTTTCGCCGGCAGCGATGGAAAAGATTATCGTCTCGCCATCAGTGAGCGAGTGCGGATCCCAGCACGCGACGACCTGCTTCTTTCGATTACCATCCCCACCTCGCGTATTCGCGATGTCATGATGCGGGCCGTGCCCGAGGGTTGGACCGTAGGGGTCGGCGACCGCGACGGCAATTATGTGGCGCGATCCACCTCGCATGAAGAAATGAGCGGAAAGCCGGGTCTCCCGGAGTATCCGGAAAAGATTGTGGGCCGCTCCGGCACCTTCACGTTTCGCAACGACCAGGGCTTGACGCAACTGGTAGGATACTACCGCTCCCAATATTCGGACTGGTTCTATATGGCCAATATTCCGCTTTCAGCGGTCCAATCGCCTCTCTGGCGCTCTCTTGCAGCCATCGTTGGAATTGCTCTTGTGGCGCTTTTCATCTCCGGCTGCCTGGCCTACGTCGTGGGAAAACGCCTCACGGGGGCTGCAGCCCAATTGGCCGCGAGAGCTGACGCCCTCGGCAGAGGCGCCAAGGTGGAGCCGCTGACCACTACAGTCATGGAATTCGACACGATCGCAAATGCGCTCGTCAGTGCCGAGCGAGCCATTGCGGAGCGCAAATTCGAGTTGGAGACCGTGCTCGAGACGGTGCCGGCGGGGGTTTGGTTCACCTATGATCCGAAAGCCCTGCAGGTTATCCGCAACCGTTTCGCGGCAGAGCTGATGGGCTTACCGACGGATACCCCCAAGGCCTTCGGCGCTCCGGACCTGGTGATAGACACGGTGGCCGAGAAGGATGGCCGTATGGTGAGCCGACAAGACCGGCCGTTGAGCCGGGCAATGCGTGGCGAACTCACCGACAATGAAGAGTTTTCCTACACGCTCCCGTCCGGTGGGAGGCGCCACTTGTTGTCAAGCGCGCGGCCAATCCGTGATCCGGAGGGAGGCATCATAGGAGCTGTCCAGATCAGCCTCGACATCTCCGATCGCAAGCGCGCAGAAGAACAGCGCAAGCTGCTGGTCAACGAGCTAAACCATCGCGTCAAGAATACCCTTGCCGTGGTTCAATCAATCGCAAGCCAGACGATCCGCAATTCCACTAGCCTTGCCGAGGCTAGGCGGACCCTGTCCAGCCGACTGGTCTCCCTGGCCAAAGCTCATGACGTCCTCACGCATGAGAACTGGAGGGGTGCCGATCTCGAAGAGCTGATAGCTGCTTCAATTAGGCCCCACGCTCCGATGGAACGTTTTCAGTTGAGCGGCGACGAGGTTTGGGTGGAACCCAATATCGCGCTGTCGTTTGCGCTCGCCTTCCATGAACTCACGACAAATGCGATCAAGTACGGTGCATTGTCGAATGCAACCGGCACGGTTTCCATTTCCTGGGGACTCATCGAACAAGGGCCAGATCGCCGGCTAGAGCTTGAATGGCGTGAAAGCGGAGGACCGGTCGTTGCGGCCGTCAAACGCAAGGGGTTCGGCATGCAATTGCTAGAAGGCATGTTCTCCAGGGTGAGTCGGGTCAGCCTCTCGTTTGATGAGGCGGGACTTCTAGCCGCGTTCAGCGTGAGCTTGTCGGCATCGACCGGCCTTTCGACATCGGCGGCACGAGCCGCCGGTTAACCAACGTATGTGCTGGCCGTCCGGAGCAGCAGTGCTTTCAACTAAGAGCGCTATCAGCCCTTCTCGAGCTAAATCAATTCGATCCAGGCGGGGGCATGATCGCTTGGCTTTTCCCAACCGCGCACCGAAACATCGACGCCCGCGCTCTGAAGCCTGTTTGAAAGCGCTGGACTCACCAGGAGATGATCCATCCGCAGACCGGAGCTGCGGTCGTAACCGCCTCGGTAGGAGAAGTTCCAGTAAGTGTAGACGCCCTTGTCCGGGTGAATTTGCCGAACCGCATCCGTCCAGCCCATCTTGAGCATATCGGCGTAAGCCTGACGGCTCTGCGGGAAATACACGGCATCGCCAAGCCACCTTGCCGGAGCCACCGCATCGATCGGCGTAGGAACCACGTTGTAATCGCCGCAGAGGACCGTCTCTTCTTTGAGCATCGTGCGGGCGTAGCCGATCAAACGCTGGAACCAGGCGAGCTTGTAATCGAATTTCGGGCCTGGGGCCGGGTTCCCGTTCGGCAGATAGATGCAGCCGATTACCAGCCCATCGACCTCGGCCTCTATATAGCGACTGTGTGTGTCGTCTGGATCGCCGGGCAAGCCGCGCCTGCGCTCTTGGGGCTGAGTGTTACGGGCAAGAATTGCGACCCCGTTGTAAGACTTTTGACCGTGCCAGATGGCGCCGTAACCCACCTCCCTGATGGCATCGATAGGGAACCTCTCATCGGACGTCTTGAGCTCCTGCAGGCAGACGATATCGTATCTGGTTTCGTCCAGCCATTTGAGGAGGACCGGCAAACGCCCGTTGACGCCGTTTACGTTGAAGGTTGCGATTGTGACCATGCGGTCATCTCAGCCGACGATCTCGAACTGTCTTCCGGGTCCTTTGCAATGCCTAGCTGTCTTCCTTGTAGATTTTGGCGGCTTCCTCGATCTTGCGCCAATCGTTCCCATAGCGCCGCACCAGCTCCCGCGCCTGTGCCGGCGATATGTTTTGCGTTTCTACAATATGGTTCACTTCCGCCTCTTCGCCTTTCAGCGGACACGAACGGGGTTTCTTAGGCCGGTCGGCCCCAGGTTCCTTTTCGTCTCGTTCCGGCATGAATCGATTCTCTCCGGATCCGGATTAACCGTCGAGTGCCGGGAAGGTTTCCCTGGTTGGGCTCGTGGGCGGTTTCGGACATCTGCATTCGGTTGGCCCTGCCGCTGTGTGGCTTGAACCCAAACGGCTTGTGCAGCGTTCTTTGCCAGCAGTGCTGCCGGTCGCAATCCGATGGATAAATTCGAGGCCCTTACCGCGCCGCAGAAGGCTCCTGGTGCCGAAGCGCGCTTTCCGTACGATCGATCGGCGGTTGAGCGGTTCCAGCAGGCATTCCCACGCGCCAGGTGGAGCGACGAGCGCAAGAGCTGGTTCGTGCCAGGAAAGACAGCGGCGCGGCGGATCGAGCGCTGGCTGGCGCAAGAGGTGGCTTCGCGCGCGGCTCATGACGACAGCAAGGGACGGGATGCCTTTGCCTTCGATCCGCTGTCGAGCCCGTATCTGGAAGTCGGGGACGACCTGCGCATCCGCACGCCCTATTCCAGGACCGTTCTCGAGGAGCTGCGAGCCGTTCCATGGGCGAGTTGGGATGACGAGTTGCGGGCCTGGAGGGTGCCTTTTCGCGCCTATGAGGAGCTGCTGCGCCGGTGGCCAAGCATCGAAAGAGCTGCCGAACGCGCCGAGCCGGAAGAGCGGAAACGGCGACGGGAAGCCACCAGACACACCGCTGAACACCAAGCTGCCAAGCTGCGCTATGCCGAACGCAGGCGCCATCGCTATCCGGTTCCAGCCGAAGAGCTTCCTCCGCTCGGCCGCCCTGTGGCCACGGCGCAGTACGGCATTATTGTCTTCACGGAGATTTCAGGCGAGCTCGCTGATGTCTCGGAATTAGCAGAGTTCTACCCCCAATTGACGGGAGCGGCCGTCGACCATGTCTGGACCAGATGGCGGCCGGCGACTTTGACTGAACTGGTCAAGACGTGGCCGGCCCGGCGCCCTGCCGGATCAACGGAACGATCGAAAGGGTGGTGGCAGCCGACGCTGGACGAACTCAGGCCCGCTCGCCGAAAGGCGCGAGCTCTGGAGAGACGAAAGCAGAGGCTTGCGGAACCCCCCCAAGGACGAAGAGGCCGAGCGCCGGAAACTGAAGCATGACGCAGATCTGGCTGAGGCGCGAACCATCCTGGCCCAGCTCCCGCACGTTAACGCCTGCCGGTTTCTAGATCTTTTCGGAGGCGACATTTGGCGGGAAGTGCGGCGGTTGCACGAAAGCGGTATTTTCCTGGGCTGCGCCCTAGACGCTTCCCCATCGCCATAAGCCGCAGGGGCGGGCCCACCCTCCCAAGTCAGAGCCCGAGCGTCTGGCCTGCTTCCAGTTGAAAAAAAGCTGTCGATAAGCTTCTGGAGAAAATGGCGCCTCGGAAAGCCTCAACGGCCGATCCATGGGTGACATCAACCAATAAGGCCACCGCCTGCTCAACCTCTTCGGCAGCGCGGTCAACCCGATCCAGCCGCTTCGCCAACCTATCGTGAAGCAGCTCAAGCCGCGCGGCCCGGTGCAGATTGGCGCGCTCTTCGTAGTGCGAGTCGAGCGGTTCGAACAGCATCGTCATGGTGTCGGCTCCTCAATGCGCGCTTGTGGGCGGCACCATTTTCAGCAGCCGCCGCTTGGCTGCTTTCGCTCGCGCTTGCCCGGCTCGTATGCGGCTGCAAAGTGCAAGACTGATCGCAAGCCCGTGGTTGTCGTCGAGCATAGTCTTTGCCTGCTTGAGGGAGAGTTCGGCTTGCTTGGCGCGTTGTCTGGCGGCCGCCATTTCCAAGTTCAAAAGTTCAACCATTCCTCGCATCCTCTATTGCCATCCCTTCCATTAGGAAACCGTCATTTTCCGCGTTGGTTCCGGTTTGTCCGGTTGCCGCACGGCGGGATGCATGACGGCTCCACGTCCGCCAAGGCCGAACTGGAGCGCAGGATCGAACAGGCCTTAGTTCCGAGGCGGAGCAGGTCAAGGTTGCTCGATACGAGGCGGCCAAGCTTCAGGCTGACGCCGCAGCCATCTGCTGCCCTTTAACACGAGAGCGGCCCGGCAGGCTGACGGGGTAGGCCAGCAAACGCCGGGCCTAACCGGCGGAGGGCTCGGGGGCGAGACACGGCGCCGGCTGACGACAAACATAAGTCCTTGCTGAAATGATCGGTACGCATCCATAAGGCGGAGCTTTGCAGCATGGCCGGAAAAATCTCGTCGCCATTGACGAGCGTTTGCACGGCGTTCGCGTCGAACATCTGCCCCTGGGAATAGCTGTTCATGCTTCTTGCGAATTGCGGATCTGCCCCGTCGAAACTGTGCGGGACGAACCTCCGCACCCTTTCGACCAGAACTCACCATTCGAGCGCCTGCGGGTGGCGCCACGCATTGCAATGGGACATCTCAATCGCCCTGCTGTTTACGGTTGCGACGCTTTTCGATTTCCTCAGGTTCTTCATCGTCGATGCGAGTGATGTTTGAAGCCGAGCTATTGGACCGCAGCATCTCGTCCAACTTGGCGTGGATGGCCTGAGTGTCGCGATGCTCTGCCCGCTGAATGAACAGCGTCATAGCCCAGGTGAAGAGGGTAGCCGCTCCATGCCAATTCAAACTCTCCCTGTCGAAAACCAACCAAAGCGCCGCGTAAGCCAGCAGGACCAGGAATGCTGCGGGCCGAGAGGTCAACGTGCCGATTGAGGTGAGTGCGCTGATGATCGGGTGATTTGCCATCCTCAAGAACTTTCCATCCTGACGCAGGTTCCAGCCTTTGAGCCAAGCGGCTGAAGCTATGGGCCTCTGAACCAACAGCATTTTGGACGAACCCCTGCATCCTTTGCGCAATCGGTATTGAAAAGGGATCTTCCAGGGTGGGTTTTGACGTGGACATGAAGCCAACTGGCACTGAAACGGCTAGCCCTCAGGACCCGGAAATCCTCCTAAAGAAGACCGCGCACTTCGTCGGAGGTGGATCTACGAGCACAAGGCGGAAGCCCCGGCTGCGATCCGGCCGAAATCGCCGCCAAGAAGCTGGCCAAACAGTGTATTGCCGACGCAAGGGCGGTTAGCCACTTGCAACAGTTAGTGAGAGAACCAGGTATAATTGTGAAGCTTGTAAAAATTGAGAAATTTATCGCAAGACAAGTGCGACGCCTGCGCAAGGAGTTCGAACCCAACCGTTTCGCCTACGAGCTTCCGCCGCCGAAATTCCGAGTTGCGGCCACGGCGGGCAAGATTCCAAGCGCGGCTGGTTCCTGTCCATTCTTCGGCGGCAAGTATGAGACTGGCATCCCAAGCGGACGATCGCAGTCACCGCCGCGGTGCTGATCGCCGTCTCGAGCATGCTGTTAATCGCCTTGAGCGCGCTTGGGAGCCTCGGTCGCTGGACGAACTAACATATTGATTCTGATCGCCTTCTTCCTGTTCCATAATGTTTGTTATGCGACACGTGCGTGTAGGCGCAAAGTTAAAATGTCCCACTTCTGCAAAGTACGAATGTCGCTTCCCCTTTGCTGGATGCCATTCTCCCGGGCGCCGTTTTTGAGGGAGACAGCTGGTGGGATTGGTTCTGATGAGCGAACGCGAGTTCCGGCGTATCGAAGTTTTGTCGAAGATTGTTGAGCGGCGAATGACAAATAGATCCGGCACCACCTGCACGACTGTAGCGTGGAACCAGGAAAAGGGCCTCCAGAAGATCCCGGGCGTTCCAGACCGCTGTTCGCCAGTTCTGCGCCACCATCCGTCGTGAACAACTCTATCGGGGTATTGCCGCACGGTCCCCAGCTAGCAATGCGGTCGCTGACATTCCTACTTTGCAGAAGTGGGACATTTTAACTTTGCGCGCCCGGCCGCCCGAACCGCAGGTGCCCGTCAGGCACACCACGTCGGGAAGCGAGGAGTTCCAAACGATCGGGCCAGGTTCTGCAGGCGACTGTAGCTATCAGGATGTCAATCCAGGCGGCTGACACGCCGTCCGGATGCCCGTGCTTCTACGAAGGCTGCGGCAACCTTCATCATGAACGCCTTGCTGAAACGGCCGAGGATTTTACTGTGAGGCTCGATATACCAGGAGCGCTCGGCAATGTCGTAATTGTATTCGTCGACGACGATCCAGCACCGCTTGATGTCGCTCAGTCCTGCTCGCCGGCATTCAATGTCGGAAACCTCCACCGCGACGCGATCGGCCTGCGCTGGCTGGGTGGTGATCGCCAGAAGCGCCAGATGGCTGAGACCGTCATTCGCACTGCGGACGACCACGACGACACAAGTGGGCCGGGCTTTCCGGCCTTCGGTCTCGCCGCGTTCGTGCTGCCAGGCCCAGAGGTAGGGGTAGTCGATGACTTGACCAGGCAGGAAATCATTGCTCATCGTCGTAACCCTCGCCGCGCGCCAGCCGATCGATCTCCGCCAAGAAAAGATCGCGGTGCTCCTCCGGCATCTCAGAAACGCGATAGACACGACGCGGGTCCCCTCCAGCACGCATCCGCTCGTAGTGCTCGTAGCTCATCAGCACGAACCGGGGTTTCCGGTGTTTGGTGAGGACGACGGGTTCGCGGGCAGCGGCGTCGGTGACGTCGCCAACTTGCTTGTTGAGATCGCCTGTCGTGAATTGCCGCATGGCAGTGCTCTCCTCTATCGATCTCCATAATATCCAGATTTTCCAGATTTGCAAGAAAACGGCACTCCCGTACCGTCTCCATTCTAGGTTCCCAGACATTGAAAGACGCGATGGGAGGCTTGCGACTCTAGCGGATGACGGCCGCCGTCTGAATCAGGCGCTCAAGGCTGACAGCCCTCGTCATAGCTGTGGACGGCACTCTTCGAACTCGCTGAAGAAAGCACCTGTCATTGTCTCGATTGTTGCAGACGTCCGTCGGTCGGATTGGTGGGCCGCCGCTGGTATCTTCGATGTTGAGCTAGTCGTTGTTCATGTCCTACCTCCCTCGATCGTCGCGACCACGGTCCTGGCGTCTCTCGATCTCCAACTCGATCCGCCGCAGACGTGGTACATGCTGCTGCGGAGCGTCCGCCTTATCCTCCTCGTTTGACCGTGCTCCACGGTCACCAAGTTCGAACCGTCCGGATACACCATCGACGTTTTCGTCACGCGACTGTTCCGCTTCCACACGGCGCCGGCTTTCCAGATGGATTTCGTTGTTCAGGTCGTGTCTGATCGTTGCCATCTCGCGGATATAGTTGTTGCCGTCCAGCGCCGCTCTCGCCGCTTCTCGTAGCAGATCCCTATGCCTGCTCTCAGCCTCGGTCTGCCTCGCGACCCGTGCATCTTGCTCGGCTTCCGTCTCGGCACGACCGGACGAACTCGCTGAACGGCTATCCCTGGTTTCCGGCTCATAAAGACTATGGGCCTCCATCCTCGCGCTGTCGATCCGTGCGAACAACTCGTCGCCAGCGCAAACCGCCTGCTCGTCATTGTTCCTGACAGCGGAGTTCCTCGACGGATCATACATGTCGATGCGCCGACGAGCCGCTCGATGAGTAGCCTCCTCCTTCAGCGCCATCAGCAGGTTTTCCTCGCCCTTCGATTGCTCGTAAAGATACGTGTTCCCGTCGAGGGCCTCGCGAGCGTAGCTTTGGAGTACGGCGTCGTATCTATTCGACGCCGCTGCATAGTCAGCGCGAACGGCTGTGCGCTCATCATCAGATATGTCGGCGCGAAAATAGTCGCTCGAGTATCTAGTCGCGGCGCGATCGAGCGATTGGAAGGCAGCATCGTACTCGGCCAAGATCTCGCCACCTTCACGCACCGCACTCTCGCCATGGCGAGCAACCGCACTGTCGAACAGATCCTGTTGGGCGGTGTGCCCCTCCCCGCCTATATGCCGCCGATCCCGGTTGCCCTTTGTGCTTCCTTCAGCACCTACGTCACCTTCCGCCATGTGGGAGAAGTCCGCATCCTGCAACTGTCGCCGCTCATCTCCCGTGCGGATCTCTTCAGTGTGATCCCGGCGAATAGTCTCGATGGAGCTGAACCCAGCCTGCCTCTCCAACAGTTCGAGGAACTCGCGGCGGATGTCCACCACCTCGCGGACCGTCGCAGCAATCTTGTCGAATTCGGCGCGATCAGTTGCATGGAGTGTCCGTCCCAAAGACGCTAGAACCGCTTCCACACGGTTTTCATAGGCCTCGAACTCTTGACGCGTCATCTCTCGCATTTTTCCATCCTCGCCTTTCACGAAGTCAACCAACTCCATCATGCCGATAGCGTTCTTGACCGTTTCCCGGTCCCTCGCCGCAAAAGCACGACCAGCTTGATTGTTCTCAGCCAAGCCGTCGAAGCGTGCCCTTTGCTGCATCGCAAAGGCGCCTTCGCGCGTACCTCGCTCCTCATTGGCGATCTCGTTCCAAATCTCGGCCGCTTTCGCCGCGTACTGTCTGCTACGGTCCGAGGCTGCGAGGTTGATCCGGTTCGACCGCTTTGCGCGATAACGGGCCTGCGCGGCGTGGCTCGTGCCTTCGTGCTCGGTCCGGCCGCGATAGCTGACAGGGCGCACTTGGTTGCGCGTATAGGCCGGAGCGCCGGCAAACTCGCGGCGGTCGGTGAGCTCCATGTGGATGCCCTGCTCCCGGGCTTTCTCGGCCATCACGGAGCGCCATTCCCGGAACAACTGCGGGCTCGTGACGATGCGCCCTCCGGTTTCCGAGCGCACGGTCACGATCGCATGGGCGTGGATGTGTGGACGCTTGCCGCCTTCCTCCATCTCCTTGGGATCGCGCGCCGGATCGTGAACCGCAAACACATAGCGATGCCCCGCAAACTGCTCGCCCAGGAACTCACGAACGGCTCCCTCGAAGGCCGACGCATCCGTGCCCGCCCGCGCCGAATTGATCAGGTGCATGACGTCCCTGCCCTTGCGGCTGTGCAGTGCCTTGCGCCATTCCTTCTGCACCAGATCGCCCGCTAGGGCGGCGTCACCGATCAATCGGCCGGTGTTATCGCGAACCTCCCCATTGGTTCTCGCGACCAGCTGGCGTATACGGGCTGTGCCCCATTCCACACCATTGCCGTAGCCGTGGAACCGGAACCGTGCCTCGATGTCTCGGCCGGCGTCGGTGTCGTCGTAGCGCTGCTGAACGATCTCCGCAGCCTTACGGTCGCCAGTCAACCGCTCACCGCTCCCGTCGCGCAGGACGACGACACCGCTCACATAAAGCTCATCCGGATCCCGTTTCCGAGCTGTGTAGACGAACTGTCGATCGCCAAATCCGGATCGCAAGATCTCGCGCAGCTGGTCGTCCTGGTCGACGTCGCTGCTCAGCGAGGCTGAATTGATCGAGACATGGAATACGGCGACATCGCGGCTGGCGGCACGATTGTCGAAGAGATGATCCCACTCCGCCCACTGTTTGGCGACAGCATCCCTGCCGAGCACGCGCTCGCCGCGCTCGTTCTCGACGGCGAGTTCCCCGCCTCGTGACGTGTAGCTCATCATAGCCGCTGCTCGCGCGCCTCCGCCGTAGGAGGCGAGCTTGACCACGGCCGGCTGGCTTCCGCGTGCCAGCGCTGCAAACCGTGCCCGCATCGAGCGGCCGCTCGAGCCGGCCTCGCCATGCGTCCAACGCAAGTGGCTGCCACCATTCCGCCGGGGCGAGCGGGCGAACTTACGAAAACCCTCTTCAGCAAGCCGCGCCGCCCCTCCCCTTCGCGGCTCATCCCAGTCGACCTTTTCGACTTGGCCGAGCCGCATCTCATGCATCAGCATGGCGCGCCGGCGCTCCCACTCGCGCTCGAAGGCGCCAGGGAAGAACTCCATCAGGAATCCTCTTCACGCCGGGTTGCTGCCGAGCGCCTGGTCATCGCTGCAAGTTCAGATGCCACCGTCGTCGCGATGATATGCGCGTCTTTGATGCTGCCGGCGACTTCTCCCTCAACCGGCACCCTGCCGGTGTTGATGGCCCGTGCGATCTTATTGAGGTTGGCACCGATCGCACGCATTCCGTCGGCAAGCAGGTCGAGCACCGCGCGGTCCTCCGCTCCGAGGAACGGCCATACGCCGGCGCCCTCTAGGGAAAGCGACCGGATGAAGGCCGAAATGGTCAAGCCGGCGGCGCCGGCGGCCGCCTCCAGCGCATCGAACTCGGCTGGCGACAAGCGGAAATGCGCCACCTTATTCCTTCGTTTCGACACTTCCGAGCGGCTGCGAGCCATCGACAAACGCATCCTTGATCATAGCGGTTGCGGCCGCAGGCCGCGGATCGAGGGCTTGTCCCTCGATTGCAGGAAAAATGTAACACATTTTTCCGTATCCTGCCAAGCAATCTGCCAAGCAATCTGGTAACGCGAATACGCTTTATGGCCGGCTATCTCTTTATTTCCATAGCCAATATGATTACATTTCTCCACGTCTGTTCGATCGTGGCGCCATAGATCTGCATGGCTCTACAAACACACAAAGGAGTAACGGCCATGCCGGCAGTCATCGCCGCCATCAACGGCAAGGGCGGCGCAGGAAAGACCACGGCGCTGATGAACATAGCAGGCGAATATGCCCTGAGAGGCCGAAGCGTCGGCTTGCTCGATATCGACCCGCGCAGCAATCTTATGAAGTGGTGGAGCGATTGCCATGACAAGGGCAATCAAGCCGAAGGCCTAGACGTTTTTGGTCCGAAGACAGGCAAGGCAATCGCGGCCTTCTTCGAGAGCAAGGCAAACGTTTTTGACTACGTGCTTGTCGACACGCCCGGTGAGGACACTTCAATCATAGATGGCGTGATCGCGCGCACCGATCTGGTGATCTCGCCAGTGCAGCCGTCGAAGCGGGAGGTCGTCGGCGCAATCGAATGCCTGGAGGTCGTTCGACGCGTCAACAAGACGTACGGAGCAGCATGCCGACACGGCGTGCTGAAGACACGCATTACTCTACCGGTCTGCCACACCGAACTTTACCGCAAAATTCGACCAATCATCGTCGAACACGCCGGGACTTACCTGTTCAAGACCGAAGTGCATGAACGCAACGTTTACAAGGACATCCACAGCGGCCTTGGCACATTGCAGATGCAGGCGGTCACGCCGGCAATCGCCAAAGCACGACGAGAAACATTAGCACTCGTCGAAGAGATTGATTCCCTACTCTCAGGCGAAGAGGGCTCGTCCGTTGAAGCGGGATGAAAAGTTGGCAGCGGCCGAGTTCCTGACCGCGGCGCGGAAATCCCAACCTGCGCCAATGCGGTCTTTGGAAAATATCGGACCGGACGCGCCAGTTCGTTTAGAATCCAACCCCGCGGCGGATGATGACGCCCTGCAGACGCGGACCGATGCGCGGAAGGCGCTTCGCCGGCTCAAGCAAGAGCGGATGAAGGGAGTTCAGAACTTCGTAAACGTCCATCTCGATCGTGAGACCAAGAAGAGACTGAAGCTGGCCTCGTTCGCCTCGGAGACGTCCATGCAGTTTCTGGTCGAGACCGCAATCCGCAAATTTCTTGATGACAACGGGTTCTGATCCGCGACCATCGTTTTGTCGGCCCAGCGTTACCGTATTGGTTATGAAAATGCCGGCAAATGCCGTCGGCGGGGTATTCTTGGCATCACTTTGCATATAAGGTTATAAGGCTGGGATGGTGAGCGTGGGTATATCGTCACCGAAATTGTCGGGTCACGATCAGCAAGGGGCAAAATGGTGTTCTATGGCGGGTAAGGCCAACGAAAGCTACCGCGCGGCGCGTGGGCTGGTCGAGACGAGCGAGCCGGATTTTGAGCGCCCGCTGTGGCGTAAGCCTGGTTTCAACGGCGTGGTTTCGCTGGACGAGATGGACAAGGCGTTGAGCGAGTTTTTGGCTTCGACACGACGCAAGAAGGGCTTGAATCGTGAGCAGCTCGCTGAACTGCTTGGCATCTCTGGCCAGGTCTATGGACGATATGAACGATCCGAATCCAAGCTCAATGTAACGCGGCTGGTTCACCTTTGTGAGATCTTCGGTCTTGCTCCAATCGAGATGATTTACGCGGCGGCGCCGCATCTGTTCGGCAAGTCGTCCAATGAGGCCGCGAACAGGATGGCCCTTATGCGTCTTGTTTCCAGGATGCGGCCCGAGGCTATCGCCTCCCTGCTGTCCCTGGTCAGTGAGCTTTCGGGCGAAGGTGAGATTCCTGATAGTCCTTAAAGCTGGGACTCCCTGCAGCCTGGCTTTCATCAATAAATTGAATCCCAGGGGCTCGGTCGATTCAATCAATGAATTGGACGATCGGCGGGCGCCAGCTGACAATGACGAGCATGGTCGCTGGCAAAACAAAACCAATTTGTCTAAGGCGTGTAGATCCCGAACGGAACATGGCACGCTTCTACAGCCTGGCGCTCCAGCCTACCCTGTTTGGAGGAACGTCGTTGGTGCGCGCCTGGGGCCGCATTGGAACGAGGGGCCGCGAAAAGATCGAGACCTTTGACGGAGACGCTCAAGCCGGTCTCGCTTTCCTGCGCTTGGAGCGGACTAAACGCAATCGCGGTTACCGGTAGATCATGGCGGACGGTGACGTCGTCGCATGGATGCGGGGTTCGCTGTCGGCGACTTGCAGCGCTCAGTGTGGGTTTTACGAGAAGGCCCGCCCGGCGCACCGGGCGGGCCGATGAGAGGAATATCTCAGTCGCCGTTACGGCGCGTCGGGCGAGACCAGATCAGGCTGAACCCTTCGCCCTCTTCGTCCTCTACGAGATTGGCGTAGATCGGGTTGCTGAAGCTCGGATCGTCGAGCTTGAGGCTCAGGTAGTTGCGACCCTCGTTGGACTTCTTGGCCCAAGCGGCGCCGATCTCGACTCGGCCCACGAAAACCCGGTGGCTGGGGGCATTTTCGCCGCTGGCGCGGCTGTCTGGAACAACGCGGACGTTCTGGGCCTGAAGCGAAAGAGTGACGATCTCGCCAGCGAACTCGTTGTTGCCGGACTGCTTGAAGTTGCCGATGGTGGCCATGACGGTTCTCCTTGGTTCTGGATCGAGCCCGCGCCATTGCGGCCTCGATGGCGATCGGCAGGCCGAAGGCGATCGAGGGCGCACCCCGAAGGGGCCTGGACAGCAGAGGAGGAACTATCTTGTCTCGCGAGGAACTCCGGCTCTGGCCGGAAGGGGAAGATAGTTTGACGGCGCTGTTGCGCCTTAGGCGATCGAAGCGAAGCTGATCTTCGGCCAGATCAAGCCAAAAGAGAGGCCGTATTGGAGCAATCGACCAGCCGGAAAGGACCTCAGGAGAGCCTGGCCATCTCGATCAGCCAAGGGCCTGCTCGTGCTTTCGTTGTGCCATGCTCGTATTTGAACCAGGCGCTTGCCCAATGGTCTCGGACAGCTCAGCAGGGATAGGGCGCCCTCTCCCGTGTCGCTTCATGGCGCGTGTAGAGATTAGTGCTGAAGCAGATCAGGGTGTCGGCGCTCGCATCACGCCAGCCCGCGTTGATCGACTCGCTGCTCGCCCGGCCGCTCGCCACCGCCGTGATCAGGATGCGAATGCGGCATTCCGCCTGCCATCGGTCCCGACAGCCAGCGGACGGTCATGAGACATGCATGGTTGTGGCCGGCGCGTCCGGGCGGTGCCATTACGCGCATGGACGCAGTGACGCCGGCTGCAAATCGCGCCGACAATGACAAGATTCCGGCAAGGCCTCAAGACGGGCCTAACCAGCCTCATGGTGCCGAACATGGTATCAAAGCCGGCAACATGCGACGGTGTCACGAAGACAAGCAGAACGAGAAGCTCCAGCCAGGCGGGGTGCATGAGAAGGAGAATCTGGAATTAAAGGAAGATTGCGGCCGCGACGGCTGTAATCGACGATGATGCGGAGGATTGCTGCGCGTGTCGTGAGCCAAAACCTCACCGTAGCGGCTGCGAATGATGGCAGTGCGAGACCGCAAGCGTGAAAATGCGGCCAGCGGAGAGCAACGATGGCAGCAAGCGCCAGGCGCAAGTAGGTTGTGATGCTGAAAGGCGGCGCTCACGCGCCGCCCCATTTACGGAAGTCGTACGTTTTGATGCCGAGCTTCCTGGCTTTGTCGGCGAAATTGTCCTGGATGCCCGTTCCTGGGAAGATGATGACCCCGATCGGCAAGACATCGAGCATCGCGTCATTACGCTTGAACGGTGCGGCGCGCCCGTGCTTCTCCCAGTCGGGCGCGAAGCCGATTTGGGGAACCTTGCGATTGCTGGCCCATTTGGCGGCGATCAGCTCGGCGCCCTTCGGCGACTTGCCGTGGATCAGCACCATGTCCGGATGCTTGGCGTGGACTTTGTCGAGCACGTCCCAGATCAGCTGATGATCATTGAAGTCGAGGCCGCCGGTCAGCGCGATCTTCGAACCGGCTGGCAGCATGACCTCGGTGTCGGCCTTGCGTCGGGCCGCGAGGAAGTCCCGGCTGTCGACCAGCGCGGCGTTGAGATGCCGATGGTTGACCATTGACCCGGTGCGCGGCCGCCAGGCCGAACCGCTGTACTGCTCGTATTGATCGGCGGCCTGGTCGCGCATGAGTTCGAAGGCGTCCCGCCGCTCGAGCATGGTCTGGCCCTGGGCGGTGAGGTTCTCGAGCTCGACCGCCTTGATCTCGGTGCCGTCCTGTTCCCGCTGCAAGCGGCGCTGGGCCTGCTCGTTGTCGTCCAGTTGGCGCTCGATCCGCAGCACCGCGCGATGGAAGACATTGGTAACGGACCAGAGCAGGTCGTCGAGATCGGGTTCGAGGCGCGTATCGGCCAGGGTGGCGATCAGGGTATCGAAGATGTCGGCCACCGCTCCGGCCACATGATCGCCATCGGGCAGCGTTCGCGGATCGGGCTCGTCCGTGAAGGGGCGCCAGCCATAGAGCTGGAGTTCGGTAAGAACGTGGTCGGTCGGGGACGATGCGTGGTGTGGCTCGGTGTCGTCGTGCTCGCTCATGGGGATCTCCCGTCGCCTGGACCGCGACCCTCGCGGCCTTCATGGCGACGAAAGCCCACAGGCGGGGCGCCGGGCACCCGGAGCGAAGTGGAGGGGCGGAGCGTCAGCGCAGGATGGCAGAGGCCGACTATTTTGTCTGGCGATGGAAAGGCGTCGCTCCTGGCCGCTGGCAGTCGCCGGCAGTCGCGCGCCGCCGGAAAATAGTCGGCCGCCGCCATTGCCTGGCCGGCCCGTTTGTGGGCCCGATCGCCCTCTCGAAGGCCGGGTCGCGGCTCTTGTCGGGCGGGCCGTCATCAAGACGCCGGCGGGACCGAATCCCGTCCCGTCTCCTACGGATCATGCCGCCCGTTTTCAGATAGCGCAGGCGGTCCCTATGCATGAGCTGGTCTGCAATTACTGCCCGGAGTGCGTCGAGACCGAAATGGCGGAGGTCGTCGTTGAAGTCCTCCAACGCCGGCGACAGCGCGATTGCCTCGATCCCGGCCTCGCGTGCCCGCCCTGCCAGGGTGTCGTGGGCACCGTCGCCGGCGGGGTCGTTGTCGCGGATGACATAGAGCCGGCGCAAGGTCGGCGGGAACAGGATGGCCCCGAGGTGGGCTGCCGAGAGTGCCGCCGCCATAGCCATGTCGGGCAAGGCGCATCTCAGCGACAGCGTCGTCTCGATGCCCTCGCCCGCCGCCATCACGCTGGTCGGCACGCCGAACCGGACGGCCTGACCGAGGAGATCGCCCATCGCGCGTCGCGGCGTGTCGATGGGCGCCTTGCCGTTGCCGCCGGGATCGAGCCAGGTGCGGTGCGCGCCAGTCTGTCGTCCGCCGAGATCGGTGACCGCGGCGATGATGGCCGGCCAGGTCTCGGTCGGGCCATGATCCTCGGGTCGATAGTAGCAGCGCGGACGGAACCGGAGCGATCCGGTTCCGCGCAAAGTCGTAATGCCGCGTCCGCGCAGATACGCCTCAGCGAGCGTGCCGGTGATCAGTTGCGACATGGTGAAGAGCCGCCGCGAGGCCTCTGGCGATCCCGTTGGAACAGGATTGGTATTGCCGCATGAAGAACGCGGTTCTGGTTCCGATCTTGGCATCGCCAAGAAGCTGCGTGCCTCGTCAGCGACGTCCTTGAAGTCGATGAGACCGAGCGCATCACGGATGACGTCGAGCAGGTCGCCGTGCTCACCGGTGGCGGCGTCGGTCCACTTCCCCGCCGGTCCTTTCGGCGAGTTCCTGAGCCGGACGAACATCGAGCGGCCCGGCGCATTGCGGACGTCGCCGACCTGCCAGTAATTGCCGGAGCGGCGCCCATTCGAGAGGTAGTGCCGGCACACAGCCTCGGCATGTTCGCCGAGACGGTGGGCGAGTTCGGCGGTATCGCGGCGGGTCATCATGCGGTCTCCCGCTCGCTGACGCGTTCGATGGGGAAGCGCCCGAGCACGCGATCGAGCACCGCGATGCCAGCGGTATCGGTCGGCACGAACATCCTGAGCTTCCACGAAATGATCTCGTGGAAGAGCCCATAGGCGGTGAGTCGCTCGCGCATCGTGTCCGTGAAGCCAGTCAATTCGAGGCGCCAGGCGCACCGGACATAGCCGCGATCGACGACGAGGTCGCCATCGCGGTTGATGCTGACGAAGACGCCCGCGCGCGGGATCTCCGCCGGATCGTAAATCATCGGTCTGTTCTCGATCCGCTCCAGCGCTTCCTCGATTTCCCCAAGACGTCGATCGTCGGTGACGGTGAAGGCCATAAGCTCGTCGAGCTTCATGCCGTCTTGCGCATAGATGTCGAGCAGCTTCGACGAAACCTTAGCGAGGCGCAGGCGCTGCTGCACGAAGGTGGCCGAGACGAAGAAGCGCGCTGCGATTTCCTCGTGTGTGGCGCCCTGGTCGTGGAGGGTCTGGAACGCCCGGAACATGTCGAGAGGATGAAGATCTTCGCGGTGGAAGTTCTCGGCCAAAGAATCCTCCTCGATCGGCACCGCACTGTTCGCGTCCGAGACGATGCAGGGCACCGCTTCGGTCTTGACCATCCGCTTCTGCTTGACCAGGAGTTCGAGGGCGCGATAGCGACGCCCGCCCGCCGGCACCTCGAACATGCCGGTCTCGTTGCGCTCGCCGTCGAGCACTGGCCGGACGTTGAGACTCTGGAGGAGTCCACGTCGTGCAATGGAAGCGGCGAGGTCCTCGATCGACTGCCCGTTCTTGATGCGCCGGACATTGGCCTGGCTGAGGATCAGCTTGTTGAAGGGGAGGTCGCGCGAGGTGTGGAGGGTGATCTTCTGCTTGGCGGTCGCCATGGTCTTTTCTCCGCGACGGGCGGCCGGGAATTCCTCTCGACCTCCAACCCGTCACGAAGAGCAGCGCCGCCCTCTCACTCTGAGGACGGCGCCGCAAAGCCGGCTTTCCGAAGAAGCGCAAAGCCGGAAACCCGGAAATCCGAATCGCCGGTCTTGCGAGTTTCAGAATGCCCACGACGGGGGTGTCAGGATTTCATCGCGTCGGTCGCGAGCTATCCAGGCGACGACGCCTTCTGCCGCACGGGTGCTGCCCGCCTGCCGGGTGGCTTCGGTCCAGACCGATAGCGGCAGGTGGGTGGCAAAAAGGATGTCACGTTCGATTCCCATGCCGAAGGGCAGGTGAACGGACGTCAGTTCCTCGAGCGAGAAGCTGCCGAGCTCGGGATAGCCAAGATCGGCGAGACCGAACAGGGTATCGCCGTCGGCATCGAGCTCGGTGGCGAGCCAGACGCCCTCGCCCGGTGGATTGAAGAACTTGACCACAGGCACGTGGTCGGCACCGCGGTCACGGCCGTTGGCCAGCAGGCGTTCGTGCTGTTCGTCGGTCAGCAGGATCATGCCGCCCTCCTGTCGATCTCAGGCTCGCCGTTCTCGCCGCCGTCAACCGCGCGGCCGGCGTCGGGCAGAAAACCGAGGAGCCAGTCGGCGGCCTTGCTGGCCTGCGAGGCGGCACGCACGACTGCGCGGTTGTCCTCGCGCAGCACTTCGAGCCAGGAGCCGAGGTAGTCGGCATGACGCACAGTCGGCACGATGCCGAGCGCGGCGCAGCAGAAGGCCGAGTTCATCTCCGCGACGAGTTCCTCGAAGGCATACTTCTTGGTGCCGAAGGAGCCGCTGAGGTCGCGGCCGAGCCGCGAGGCGTGCCCGGTGGCGTGGCCGAGTTCGTGGAGCGCCGTGCGATGCCAGTTGATCGGCTCGAAATAGGCGGCGGGCGGCGGCACCCGCACGTAATCGTGGGCGGGCACATAGAAGGCGCGGTCGCCGCCGATGCGGAAGTCAATACCGGTCGCCTTGATCAGCATCTCGACGGTAGGCTCGATCATGCCCGGCGGAGGCGGCGGCACCTCGACGGCGATGTCCGGGGGAAGCCCTTCGCATTGCGCGACGTTGAACACGGTGAAGCGCTTGAGGAATGGAATGGCATGTGTTTCCTCGCCGGTGTCGCGGGCACGCTGCTCTTCGTCCTCGGGGACGAAGCGGTCGGCGTAGACCACGGTCGTGCCGTGCTCGCCCTTGCGGACATTGCCGCCAAGGGATAGGGCCTGACGGAATGTGAGCCAGCCTTGGCCGGGAAATCCATATTGGACGACCGAGCCCCACAGGATGAGGATGTTGATGCCGCTATAGGCACGGCCGGTGCCGGCATTCTTCGGCAGGCCGACCGGTGCTTGCCCTGCCGACGTTCCCCAGGGCTGCACCCACGGGAAGCGCCCGGCTTCGAGCTCGGCAATGACCTTGCCGGTGATTTCCTCATAAAGGCTTGCGCGGTTGGCGCCGGCGCGAGCATGGCGGTGGTGTCTGGACATGGCGGTTCTCCGCGACGGGCGCCGGGAGCCTCTCTCCCAGCCCTCAACCCGTCACGACAAATCCGGTCAGCACTCTCACTCTTGGGGGCGTTGGGGGTCTCCCCCACAGAAGAGGTCGGCCGAGACCACGGCGCGGCCCAGGGAAGGCATTCCCTTTAAAATCGCAAAGGCGCAGAAGCGGAGGTCAGGATTTCAGAACGCAAGCTCAGCCTGCAGGGGTGTCCCAGATAAGCTAGTCGGAATCATTTTGTCGCCAATCAGAGGGGCGATGCCACCATATCGCTAACTTCGCCGTTCAATTCGGGCGTCAGCAGGGCCGCCGCATCGCCCGGCATCCCGCGGTTGCACTGCTTGCGCAGCGGCCAGCATTTGACTTCCTTCCTTTTGAAGATATTCAGGAAAGGAAATTGCTCGGTGCGGGATTGTTGGTTTCCGCAAACCGGTGCTTTCAGCCATTTGTCTGAGGCCGACAAAAGTTTTGCAACAATAGGATTGGTGCGCCATCAAACTTGAAGTACATAGCCGGGTGCGGGGGGGCTGGCTTTAGATTTCAACTCCAGGAGTGAATACCTTGAACGAACAAAGCGAGGCTCAAAACCTTGATCTCGTCGGCCTGACGGCGGATATCGTCTCGGCCTATGTGAGCAAGAACGCCCTCCCCGTCGCCGGGCTCGCCGAACTAATTGCCTCTATCCATTCCTCGCTGTCCGGAATCGGCAAGGTTCGCGTGGCCCCCGGGCCGAAACAGGAGCCGGCAGTCAATCCCAAGAGGTCAGTGACGCCCGAGTTCATCATTTGTCTGGAAGACGGAAAGAAGTTCAAATCGCTGAAGCGCCATCTCGGCGTGCATTACGGTATGACACCCCAAGAATACCGTGAGAAATGGAACCTCCCGCAAGATTACCCGATGGTCGCGCCGAACTACGCTGCCCAAAGATCGATCTTGGCCAAGTCAAGCGGGCTTGGACGCAAGACTGCTGCTAGCCCGGCGCCGAAGGCGAAACGAAAGTCACAACGCGGCTAGCAGGGTTCCGCGTTGCGGCAGGCTCTATCGGCGCTTCTGCCTTTCTCCGCGGCGTTAAGGAATCATGGCGTTGCATTTGCAACGCCATTTCTTTGAAAAATGCGACGTTGCGAGGCAGTGTCCCACGAAGCTGACCTTTCATTTCAGAAACAAAGAAAGGACTGGTAGAGGCGTCGGCATGCCCGGGAACGTGAAATACATGGTAAGAAAGTCAGACATCTCGCCAATCTGGAAAAGCGGCGAACAGTCTTCGACCGATCGCCGGAATAATGCTTCTGCTGCTCACCGGGCAGGGTATCAAGCGCAAAGCCCCAACGTTTTCACCACGCCAATGTTGCTCCGCACTCCTCCTGGCAAGCGGTAACCTTGTTCCCAGCGCGGTCTTGTTCCCAGCGCGGTCGGCGTCAGATATAATCGCAGGACCGGATGTGATAGGCGTCCGGCGAGCATGCGCTCTCGGTTGGCAAATATTTGAAAGGCCAGATGCTAGCGCGGGAACCAAGAGTTGGTCGGATGTAGCGCCGAATCAACTTGGCAGGAGGGTCGACTGAAGTGCTCAGATTATTTCAGATAAATTGGCCTAATATACGAGTGATATTCAGGGCACACGCGAGCTTTCTTAATGTTTTGCTCGCGACATCGTTGAGTTGGCCCTCACATCCCAGGACTGCTCGTTGAATTTCCGGTAACTAGCCAGTGGCAACTCGACGCCGCCCCTCCCCTATGGCGACGCGTTTGCGTTTGGCCACGCGCCGGGCCTGACTTGGCCCCGCAATCCCCTGTGCCTAGCTAGAATCCCTCGCGCGAAAGGTTCGCGAGGTCTACGTCTGACATTCCCTCGATTCCAAGAGCAGGAAGAATATCGTTGCCTGCCTTGAGATCGCGACCGTAAGCAGCCGACAAGATCGAAATTCCGGACTCGTGGAGTATGGCCGGGTTCCCGGTGATATTACCCAACAATGCGGTCGGCAGCAGCCCGAACGGGACGTCCTCGAGAATATAGCGGCTTTCGATGGTTGTCGGTCCAAAGCCACCGCGGCCTTGGCGGTCCATCTCCTGATTCATCTCCGAAACGGTTCCCATCGGAACATGGAACGACAACGAAAAATGCTCTTTGACGGTCCGAACTGCGATGCCAAAATGGCTGGCGATGGCAAGCCGTTCGGCATCCAGGGCCTCGATAAGGCAGCCGACGGCAGGGGTGACGTTTCCCCCCTGGCTCCATTGCTCGGCCTTTTCCATGCGCGTCAGATTAAGAAGCGCAATTCCCAGATGATTTTGCGGATTGAGGTTGCTGAGCGCGATCGCAAGCATCCCGTCGCGCTTGACGAAACGATCATCGAACAAGGTCGTGCAAAGTTCGTATCCTTCATCCTGGGCTTTGAAGGGCAGCGTCGCAACGTCAAGCTTCTGGCGAATGGTGGTGACATGGACTTCGGTCGGCCCGAGCTGGCGGCCAGTCAATAGCGTTGTGCCCCAAACGACGATCGGCAACGAGACCTTGCGTTCAGCCAATCGCCTGGAGAGATAAAGCGCCGCGAACGAACAATGCGAACTGATGATGACCGGTATTCCATCAGTCAGATGGGGGATGGCCGCATCCATCACCATCTTGTGGCCGTAGGCCGGGAGCGCAATCACCACCACGTCCGCGTTGGCGACGGCATCCTTGCAGTCCCTGGCAATGCGTACCGGAACCGTCGCCTCTATATCCCCCGTCGCTTTCAACAAATCCCCAGCAGCCAAGGCTTTGGTGCGCTGTCCCGACGGTGACCAAAGTGATGGCGAATGTCCCGAATTCGCCAGATAGGCGGCAAGGCCATAAGCGATTGCTCCGGCGCCCAGAATACTCACGCGCATAATATTCCTCCTGTTGCAGTTTATGGTTCGCCTTTGCTGTCGGTCAGCTTCAATTTTTCATTAGGTGGGTTCCGCAAGTTGGAGCCGCGACAACCGTCATTGGCCCGCCCCGATCAGCTCTGAGCCGGCAAAATGCACAAAGCCGCAGCGAACATTAGTTTCCCCTTGACATATATCAAAAACGAATGAGACGATGTCAATCATTCGGATTACGCATGTAGGGAGAGCATGGAAACCCGAGACCTTCAGACCTTCCTTGCGGTTGCGGCCAGCGGCAGCATCACCAAGGCGGCTGACATGCTCGGGCGTTCCCAGCCTGCGGTTACACGCACCATTCAGGACCTCGAGGCCGAGCTTGGCTTCGAATTGCTGCACCGGATCGGTCGACGCGTGCAGTTGTCTGAAGAAGGGGTCGCCTTCGAGGAGGAAGCGCGGCGCCTGCTGATGTCCTTCACTGAGCTCGCAGCGCGGGCCAAGATGATCGCCGCCGGCAGGGGGCGCATCCTGCAGATTGTAACAACCTCTGCGATCGGCACCGGATTGATCCCCACGGCCTTGGCTGAGCTCCAGGGTGTCGAGCTTCCGCACGAGACGCATCTCGGGCAGTTTCTTCCCTCGATCGTCGCCCAGGAGGTGCGCAGCGGACGCGCCGAGGTCGGGTTTTCGAGCCTGCCGCTCGATACGCCCGGTCTGGATGTCCTGCGGCTCTATTCGGCGCCTGATGTCGCTGCCGTGCGGGAGGACGACCCGCTGGCTGAACTTGACGTCGTTCCGCTTTCGGGTTTTGCCGGTCGCCGCGTCGCCACGCTGCTCAATCCGCTGCGTTTTCAGTTGCATGTCGCCAAAGCGCTGGCTGCCCGCGGCATCGACACGGGCCCGGTGATCCGGACCAATACTGCCTATGGCGCCTTGCAGATCGTGCGCAAGACCGGGGTCGCGGCAGTCATCGATCCCCTCACCGCCTATGGAGTGCCCCTGCCGGGTGTCGTCATTCGCCCGCTCGATGTAACCGTTCTGTTTTATTGGGGCGTTGTGGCTGCAGCAAACCGCCCCCTTCGTCCAGTTGCACAGGCGTTGATCGAAGCGGTCGAAGCGGTGGCTGAACGGTCGATCGCCGGCTTCAGGAAACTCGATCCAGCCCTGGCCGGACAATTGGTGACCGATCCTGCGTCGGGCACAAATCACGGAACCGGAATATGAAGCATACTCCCACCCCAGCAGGCCTTGCTGCGCTGGAAGCTCAGCTTGCCCAGGATCTCGAGTTTCTCGAGCTCCCTGCCAAGCCTTGGGTCCCCAAGCAATTGCATGACGGTGTGCCGGTCCGCGACGTCGTTGTCATTGGCGCCGGCATGTGCGGACTTGCCGCCACGGCAAAGCTTGTGCTGACCGGGATAACCAATGTTGTTGCCTATGATGCGGCTCCGGCCGGGCTCGAAGGACCATGGGTGACGTTTGCCCGCATGCAAACGCTGCGCTCGCCGAAGACCCTGAACGGCCCCTCGCTTGGCCTACCCCAGTTGACCTTCCGCGCCTGGTTTACGGCACAGTGGGGCGTTGCGGCGTGGCACTATCTGGACAAAATCCCCAGGAGCCAGTGGATGGACTACCTGGTCTGGTATCGCAAAGTTCTTGCTCTGCCGGTGCGAAACAGCGTGCGCATGACCGGTGTCGCGCCCGTCGATGATCTAATTGCGATCGATGTCGAAGGCGCGGAAACAGGCCGGGTTCTCACCCGCCATCTCGTTCTGGCCACGGGTCGGTCCGGCCTCGGCGGTTTTGCCGTGCCCGATTTCCTCAAGGGCATCGATCGCACCTATTGGGCCCATTCTGCCGACGACATCGATTTCGATGCGCTGAAAGGCAAGCGAGTGGCGGTCATCGGCGCCGGCGCCTCTTCCATGGACAATGCCGCAACGGCGCTCGAGGCGGGCGCCGGCTCGGTCGACATGTTGATCCGCCGCAAGGAAATGCCACGCATCAACAAGCTGACCGGCATCGGCAGCCAGGGAGTTGTACACGGCATCTATCACCTCCCCGATGCTTGGAAGTGGAAATTCTTCGACTACACCGCCTCGACCCAGACGCCGCCGCCGCGCTCATCGACGCTCCGCGTGTCTCGCCATCCCAACGCTCGGTTCTTTCTCGACTGCGGCATAGTCGCGGTAAAGCAAGATGCAGAAGGCCTTCTGGTTGAAACCACACAAGGGCCAATGCGCTACGACTTCCTGATCGCGGCGACCGGCTTCTCAAACGACTTCAGCGACCGCCCTGAGTTTGCGGCGCTCGCCCCCCATATCCGCACCTGGTCGGATGGTCGATATTCACCCGATATGGGGCCGCCGCGTGCCGGCATGTCGGAGGCCCCCGATCTCGGTCCCGCTTTCGAGTTTCGCGAACGCAACCCGGGCTCCTGCCCGATGCTGGCGCATATCCACTGCTTCAACGATGCTGCCATGCTGACCCACGGCAAGGTCTCCGGCGATATTCCGGCCGTCAGTGCCGGTGCCGAGCGTCTGGTCCGCGGCATTACCGCATCGCTCTTTGCCGAAGATGTCGAAACCCACTTCGCCAATCTGATCGCCTACGACACCCCCGAACTTTTCGGTGACGAATGGGTCGATTCAACACCTCTGCTGCAGAAGGAGGCCGTCCAGTGATCGACGCAATGGACAAGGCCGCCGGTCTTTCGCCGGAAGATGCCCTTTTCGCTACGCGGCGGTTTCGACCCGAATTCGTGCAAGGCGCGGAGGAATGTCGCCTCTCCGTCCTGCAACCGGCAAACGACCAAGGGCTGGCCGCGAATTTGCGAGTTGCTCTGGCCCGTCGGATGGCCGCCCTCAATGCTGATCCCGTACTGATGGCCGAATATGATGTGCAACTGGCTCAGCTTGGTCCGACGGAGCAGCTTCTGAGCTTGGCGCGGGGCGAAACGGATCTTGAGGAGCCATTGGTGACAATCGCCAAGCATGTCGACCTGATCACGCTGACGCCGAAAAAAGCAGAGGCGAGCCACATCGTGCTGCTGGCGCAGGCGGGGTTAAACAATCCTCAGATCGTCGCGCTCTCCGAACTGATCGCCTTCGTAAACTTCCAGGCGCGGGTCGCGACCGGCTTGCGATTGATGAGGTCGGCATGATTTCCTCGGTTCGCCTGAAGCCTCTGAATTGGCATCCCTATATCGCACCGGTCGAACTCTCCGAGGCCACGCCGGAACAGCTCGAAGCGATGAAGGTCACGCCCTCTGCCAAGAAAGTTTCGGAATATGTGCGCACCCTGGCGCACGATCCCGAAAGCTATCTTGCCCGCACGATCCTGTTCAACGCGATCATGTATGTCGAAGGCGGGCTTGCCCGCCCCGATCGCGAACTTGGCGCGTTGGGCGCCTCGATCGTCAACGGCTGCAAATTCTGTGCCGTCGTTCACGCCCGCCGGCATGCGGAGCTGACCAAGAGCGATGAGGTGGTCACCGCGCTGTACCTCGACAAACCCGAAAAGCTTGGGCCGCGCGATGCGGCAATCTACAGCTTTGCCCGCCGTCTGTCGGCGGCGCCGTCGGAAGCGACGGCAGACGATATCGCCTCGCTGCGATCCGTCGGCATGGATGACGCCGAGATCATCGATCTGATCCACGCCATATCGATCTTCGGCTGGGCAAACCGGCTGATGCACGTTCTGGGCCACGCGGAGAGCGGGTGATCACGTCGCGTGTAGTCAAGCCAGTCCGTCTCACACTTTGAAGGGCCAACCAGAAATGCTTGAACTCAAAAACATAAAGCTGTCTTACGGAAGCACGCAGGTCCTCAACGGCGTCAATCTCTCTGTTAATCGAGGTGACGTGGTGTCGATCATCGGCCCGAGCGGAACCGGCAAGACCACGCTGCTGAAATGCATTAACTACCTGGCCAAGCCGTCGTCAGGAACCATCGCATTCGACCAGATCCGGATGGACTACCAGCGCGCCGACAAGACCGCTGTCCAGGCGATCCGGCTTCGAACGGCGATGGTCTTTCAGCAATTCAATGTCTTCAAGAACATGACGGTCCTCCAGAACGTGATGGATCCGCTTGTCGTCGTGCAGCGCAAATCCGCGGACGAGGCGCGTGAAATCGCGCTGCGAGAGCTTGACCGGGTCGGTCTCTCGGCGAAGCGGGACAGCTATCCTTCCCAGCTGTCGGGCGGCCAGCTCCAGCGCACCGGCATCGCGCGTGCGCTGGCGGTTCGGCCCGACGTGATGCTCTTCGATGAGCCGACGTCATCGCTGGATCCTGAACTCGTCGGCGAAGTTCTGAAGGTGATCAAGGATGTCACGTCGTCAGGGATCACTTCGCTGCTTGTGACCCACGAGATGCAATTCGCAAAGAACATCTCGAACCGGATCGTCTTCATGGATCGTGGCGTGGTTGCCGCCGACGGCAGCCCGGCTGAGATCTTCGACGCGCCATCCAGCCCGCGACTTGCTCAATTCCTGCAGTCAGAACTCGCTTTTCAATAGCTCAACAAGAAGGGAACCTAAGAAATGTCTGCAATCACATCCAGTCTTTCCCGTCGTGCTGCCCTGGCTGTTGCCGGCGGCATCGCAATCGCCCTTGCAACCGCAGGGATCAGTCATGGCGAGACGGTCCGGACGATCAAGATCGCCACGTCGGCGGAATCCAAGCCGCTGGCGTGGGGCGCGATCGGCGTCGAACCGCAAGGCTATGAACCTGATCTGCTGAGGGCAATCAATGCCAAGCTGCCGCAGTACAAGTTCGAGATGGAAGGCGTCTCGGATATCGCGCAGGAAACCGGCCTCGCCACAGGCAAGTACGACATCGCGGTCGGCGGCTACTACAAGTCGCCTGAGCGCGCCAAGCAGTTCCTCATCCCGGAAAACCCGATGGGGGCCAGCCTGATGAAGATCTACAGCAAAAAAGGCAGCGGCATTAATGAAATGAAAGACCTGGTCGGCAAGAGGATCGTTCCGACCACGGCCGGCGGCGGAACCTACAAATTCATCATGAACTGGCAGAAAGAGAACCCGCAATACAAGCTTGACGTGACGGCATCGAGCGCGGGCATCCCCTACCCGAACCGTTTGGACGAAGTTCAGAACGGCAAGTTCGACGCGCTTGTCCTGCCTTCGAATTTGGGCGAACAGACCGTCATCGAGGAAAAGAAGCTCGATATCGTGCCGTCCGAGCCGGTCTTCAGCAACAACACCTACATGCTCATTCACAGGTCGGATGAAAACAAAGTTTTGGCTGACGATGTGAACAAGGTCCTCAAGGAGTTGAAAGACGACGGCACGATCGAAAAGCTCTCGCAGAAATGGTTCGGCGAGGGCATCGTCCAGTACATGAAATAAGCCGATCGCCTGCGACCATATTTGTTAGTCAGCGGCAAGACTGAATTGCAAGAAGGAGCGTTTCAAGGTGGATGTTTCTGCTATGATCCCCGAGTTGCTCTCGGCGTTGCCGCTGACGCTCGCCATCACGTTCACGGCCATGTTAGTCGGCTTTTGCCTGGCTCTCGTGGCGACAACACTCCGGGTTCGCAGGATGCCGGTGATCAGTCACCTGACCGATCTCTACGTGTCCTATGCCCGAAGTGTTCCAGTCGTCCTCCAGTTGTTCATCGCGTTCTACGGGCTTCCCCTATTGGTGGCCCTGTTCGGGTCTGCAGATTTTTTCTCGCCGACGGTCGCGGCAATGGTGGGACTAAGCTTTTACCACGGGGGATATCTGTCGGAAGTCATGCGGCCGGCATACCTGGCCGTCGATCGCGGCCAGCATGATGCGGCAGACAGTCTGGGATACACCTTTCGCCAGAAGATCGCTCGCGTCGTAGGTCCACAGGCGGTGCACTTTGCATTGCCGGGCTATGGAAATTCCATCATCTACCTGATCCACAACGTTGCGCTGGTCATGTATATCGGGGCGGCGGACGTGATGGCGACCGCGCATTTGATCATGGAGCGCGACTACAATCAGTACCAGTTCGAAACGTACCTGGTGCTGGCGGTCATCTATTCGCTGATGTGCCTGATCGCTTGGCTCATTGTGCGCTTCTTCGAGCTTCGCTCGCCGATGCAAGCATTGGAGGTGACGACCACCGCTCCGATCAAAAACGCTGCTATCGCAAGCGTCTGACCCAAGGGTATTAACCATGTTTGATACCGATATCTTAGTCCAGGACACGCAAGAAATTCTGGGCGCCGTGCCCGTTACCGTTGGAATGGCGGTCTTGATTTTCGTCTTGTCGACGATAGTCGGCAGCATTTTCGCGCTCATCGAATACAGACGGGTCCCCCTGCTGCGAGAACTCATTATGGCCTACAAGATCGTCTTCAAAGGCGTCCCGATGGTCATCGTGATTTTCCTTGCCTATTTCGGTCTGCCGCCGGCATTCCAGTTCCTGTTCTCGCTGCTCGGGATTGATTTCAACGCACACAATACTCCCAACTGGGTCATCCTGGTCGTGGCGATTACCGGCTGTGTCGCCGCGTTCCAATCGGAGATCATCAAGGGAGCTCTGAACGCCTTCGATACCGGTCAGTCGGACGCCGCCCATTCGCTGGGCTATACAAGCGGCCAACTGTTCCGGCGGATCCTGTTTCCCCAGGTGGCCCTCACGGCAATTCCCGACCTCACAACCTCCATGATGGTCATAATGAAGGCGCTTTCCCTCGGGTTCGCCATCGAGGTTGTCGATATCTTCGCCCAGTCCCAGTTGACCGCGGCGCTGAATTACTACTACCTCGAAGCCTTCGTCATTGCCGTCGTGATCTACATGGTGATTGCCTATGTCGTCACGCAGATTGCCGACCGGCTGGAACGGGCGCTGCGAGTGCGGACCTGAGCGAAACTTCGTCAGAACTCCAGGGCATCACGGCCGGAGGCGTTTACCGAGCAGGTAATGCCAACGACGACGTCGAACCTTGGCGCTGGCCTAGGGTTTGCCCGATGGTCAGCGACAGGTCCAAATGCGGGCGCCGAGTTATCGCAGGTTCATCAGGTCGACCGGGCGTAGATCGCCTCCATGGAAAAGAAGCCTGTGACCGCTGCAAGGTCGAAGTTCGTGATCAGTTTCTGGTAGAAGGCATCGTAGCCGGACATGCCTTGCGTCACGACCTTGATCAGGTAGTCCCAATCTCTGCCGATCCGATAGAAATCGATCACCTCCGGCAACCGCTCGACATGGGCGCGGAAAGCCTCACTCCTTTTCTTGGAATGATGACGAGTGCGGATCATGACGAAGACGGTCAGGTCGAACCCCAGCGCGTGGAGATCGCTATTGCTGTTCGACCCGCGAATCAGGCCAAGCGAGTGGAGGTTGGAGCCGCCGCCAGCAAGCATTCTGAGACAAGCCGACCCTCTCCGCCAAATCTCGCTGCGAGAGATTCGGGTCGGCCCAAAAGTGCGCAGCAATTTTGGGTGAACGACATGCATCAAAACAAAGATTTAAAAGCGTGTCGCCTCAATCCGTTTCGTCGTGACACGCTTTAGCGGGAGCTGCTCGGCGCGAAGCGACCCGTAGCCCGGCAGAATCGAAGAGATGCATCCGCTCCGGCGGCAGAACGAGATTGATCGGCTGACCTTGCGTTTGAACTTCCTGGCGCTTGAGCACCGCGACCAGTCTGTTGTCGCCGGCGATGGTGGCGTGGACAACGGTTTCCGGTCCGAGCGCTTCGGCCAGCGTCACCCGTGCTTCGACCGATCCCTTACTGGCGTCCGAGAGCTCGATGTCATGCGGCCGTATGCCAAGTGTGACCTCATCTCCGGGCTTCAGCGCAGCCCCGTCGGCCGCAATCGCGGCCGAAAGCCCGCCCGGACCTTCGACGTGCACCTGCGTGCCGCTGGCGGAACGCACCTTGACCGGCAAAAGGTTCATGCGCGGAGCGCCGATGAAGCCGGCGACGAACAGGTTTGCCGGTGCGTTGTAGAGGTCCAGCGGCCGGCCGACCTGCTCGATCCGCCCTGACCGCATCACCACGATGCGGTCCGCCAGCGTCATCGCCTCGACCTGGTCATGGGTCACATAGATCATCGTGGTTGCCAGCCGTTTGTGCAGCGCAGCCAATTCGGCGCGCGTCGAAATGCGAAGTTCGGCGTCGAGGTTGGATAGCGGTTCATCGAGCAGAAAAGCGGTCGGATTGCGCACGACCGCACGGCCAATCGCTACGCGCTGCTTCTGCCCGCCCGACAGTTGACCGGGCCGGCGATCGAGATAAGGCGTAATGTCCAGCATGCGCGCCGCTTCCGTGATGCGCGCGTCGATCTCGGCTTTCGGCATGCGGATGTTTTCGAGCCCGAAGGCAAGGTTCTGCCGCACGCTCATATGCGGATAGAGCGCATAGGACTGGAACACCATCGCCAGTCCGCGCCGCGCAGCCGAAACCTCGGTGACATCGGCGCCGTCGATCTCGATCCTGCCGCCAGTCGGCCGATCGAGCCCGGCGATCAGGCGCAGCAGCGTGGACTTGCCGCAACCCGACGGACCGACGAGCACCAGCATCTCGCCGTTGCCGACGTCGAGATTGATGTCGTGCAGGATCTTCATCTTTCCGTAAGCGCGATCGATGTCGGTCAGCGTTATGCGTCCCATGGGACCCTCATTTCAGCCCGGAACCTGCAATGCCGGACGTGATGTAGCGCTGCAGGAAGACGAAGACGAGAACGACGGGGATCATCGTCACAACGGTCATCGCCAGGATATAATGCCACTGCACGTTGAGCTGGCCGGCATAGGTGTTGAGCCCGACCTGGAGCGTGTAGAGTTCCTTGCGCGACAGAACCACCAGCGGCCAAAGGAAGTCGTTCCAGCGCCAGACGACCGAAAAGATCGCGAGCACCGCGAGCGCCGGCGCGGCAAGAGGCAGCACGATACGCCAGTAGATCTGCCACTCGGACGCATTGTCCATGCGCGCCGCGTCCAGCAGCTCGTCCGGGATGGTCAGCATATATTGGCGCAACAGGAACACGCCGGTCGGCGTCGCCACCGTCGGCAGGATCACGCCCCACAGTGAATCGAGCAGGCCGACAGCGCTCACCACCGAATAGAGCGGCACCAGGATGACCGACAGCGGCACCATCAGCGTACCGACGATCAACAGCATTGTGAGATCGCGGCCGCGAAACCTGTATTTCGACAGGGCAAAGGCGGCCATCGAATTGGTGAGCAGCGTGATTAGCGTCGCCATTGCCGTCACGAAAACCGAATTGCGAAGATAGCGCAGGAAGTCGAAATGGACGAAGGGTTCGGTGTAGTTCTCCGTCGCGAAGCCGATTTCGCGCACCGGTTCACGGCTGGCGATGTTAACCTTCACGATATCGTTCGGCGCCTTCGGGTCCACCATCTGTGCCACGGTGCCGATGCGGCGCAGCTCGGCCAGCATCTTGGTCGAGCCGTCCGGCAGCGTCACCCTATAGAGGGTGAGCGGCTTGTCGTGACCTTCTACCGTCACCTGCTGGCTGACATAGGGCAGGATGGTCGGCGGGAACTCGGCAAGCTGTGCTGGCGTCTTCAACGACGAGCCCACCAGCCAGACGGCCGGGCCGAACATGATCACCAGGCCGCCGGTGAGCCACAGCCAGCTCACGATGTCCGTCCAATGCCAGCCCCGGCCGCCGCGCCGGCGGGTCAGGAATGTCGCGACGCCGCTCATTCGCGCGCTCCCTTCCGCTCGCCGCGGCGCCCGACCTGCAGCTGAAGCAGGGTAAGCACAACCAGTACCAGCCCCATCAGGATGGAAGCCGCCGAAGCCAACCCCGGATTGCGCAGCAGCGAGGCGAAGCCGATCTCATAGATGTATTGCGTGAGATAGAGAGTGGAGGTGCCCGGCCCTCCTCCCGTCAGCACATAGACCTCGTCGAAGATTTGCACGGCGCGGATCAGCGCCAGCACGATGACGACAAGCAGGTTCGGCATCAAGAGCGGCAGCGTGATGCGCCAGAATACCCGCGCCGGTTTGGTGCCGTCCATCTCGGCTGCTTCGTAAAGGTCGCGTGGGATCGCCTGCAGGCCGGCAAGCAGTATGAGCGTGTAAAAGCCCATATGGGCCCAGACCGAAACGCTGACGGCGGCGGTGAAGGCCCAGAAACGATCGGTCAGCCAGTTGTACGGCTCGCCTCCCATGTCGTGGACGATCAGGTTCAGCAGCCCCTGGCGTTGCAGGATCCAGCGCCAGATCAGGCCGGTGACGACGGGCGACAGCAGCACCGGAAAGAAGAACACCGCGCGCCAGAAGCTGCGCCCCACGATCTCGCGGTTGAGGATCAGCGCGGTTGCGATCGACACAATCGTCATCAGCGCGACCTGCACGACGACGAACAGACCCGTATTGTGCGCGGCCTTCCAGAAGAGATCCTCGCGGCACGTGGCAGGGTCCAGATAGCTGCCGCAGTCGAGCAGGCGCTGATATTGCTCAAGCCCGACATAGGTGCGGTCCTGCAGGAAGTAGGCCGTTCCGGACGTGGCCGAATAGAAGAAGTTGATGACCAGCGGCACCAGCACGAAGATGCCGAAGATCGCCATGTTCGGGGCAAGGAAGAAGGCGGCCATGCCGCCGGTGCCCGTCGCCCGCTGCCAGGATTTGAGCGGCACGTTGACGATCGATGCAAGCCAGACGACCGGCGCGGCGAGAGCGGCGGCCGTCCAAGTCTTGAGTGTCGCGGCGGCGTTCACTTGGCCTCTGCGACCTTGTCGGCGATGTCTTGGTCGATTTTGCCCCAGGCTTCGTCGAGCGTGAGCTCGCCGGCCATTACCTGGCTGACACGGGTCACCAGCGCCGCATAATAGGCGTTGGCCCATTTCCACGGCGGCAGCGCATCCGCCGCCGGCAGCGTCTCACCTGCGGCCTTGACGAACTTATCGAGCGCCGGACCGACATTCTTGTCGGTCGAATCCCATTTGAGGCCGCCCTTCGCGACGACACCCTTGTGCGCCGGCAGGAACAGCGTGCGCTCGCTGAACTCCTTCACGATATCTTCGCGGGCCAGATAATCCATGACCTTGGCGACATCCTTGGGGTTCTTCGTGTATTTGATGGCGACCAGCGCTGCGCCGCCTTTCACGCCCGAGCAGCCAGCGGTGCCGCAGGGCGAGCCGGTCGCCACCCAGTCGAAACTGTCGCCGATCTTGGTCGAGAGATTGGCAACCTGCCAGCTTCCCGAATAGTAGAACGGGATCTGCGCGTTGATGAAATCGTCGGCGGCGGCACGGTAGGTCGAGCCTGCCGCGGACACCCAGGTGTCCTTCAACATCAGCCCCTTTGCAGTCCAGTCGACCAGCTTGGTCACGAAAGCCTTGGTACCGTCGTCCACTTTTGCCGGCATGCCATCGGATCCGATGTAATTCGCCCCATAGGAGACATTCGGACCCGAAATGCGGTGACCGGAACGGTCGATCGCGAAGGCAGCGGGGAGCTGCTGGCTCTTGGCTACCTCGGCGGCGGCTGCGATCCAGTCGTCCCAGCTTGCCCTGTCGCCGGGTAACGCCACGCCGGCCTGTTCGAACAGCGTCTTGTTGGCGAAGCCGCCGGTGAGCGTGAGCTGGGTCATGAAACCGGGAATGGCTTTGGAGCCGTCGGGTCGCATCCAGTCCAGCGTGTCGCCGAAATTGTCATCCCAGTATTTCGGATCAGCCACCAGCGGCCTGAGATCGAGCCAGTGCTGGGCGAGCTCCTTGATGTTGGTGACGCGGGCGATATCCGGTCCCTGACCGGCTTCGAGCTGGATGGGCAGCTGTTCCTGGATCACCTTGTAGGCGACGTTGTCGAGCGTGACGTGGATGTCCGGGTTGTCCTTCATGAAGCGGTTAAGAAGGTCCTGGATGACATCGCCTTCGACACCGTCCGAGTACCACATGATGCGCACATCGCCGGCAAAGGCGCTGGTCGATGCGAGCAGGCTGACCGATATCGCGGCCAGCAAAGTGCGGGTCTTGGTCATGTTTTGTCTCCTCCTTTGTCCGGGGCCGCGCCCCGACCGTTCAAGCCGCCCCGCCCTCTCCTCTCGAGGGCCGCAGCCGATTTCCTCCTATTCCTGGCGTTTCATGCGTGTCGCATCGCCGCGCACGGTCCAGTTGGCCGGATCGAGCATCCGCCCCTCAGCCACGACCCTTGCGTCGGCGAAGAAACGCACGGTGCCGTATTCCGGATCTTCGACAATCAGTTCGCCCTGGGAGCCCGACCGCACGGACAGGTCCGCGAAAGCGGCCGCCCAGGCATCGAGCGTTTGCAGATCGGCGGTCCGGTCGCCGAGGCGAACGATCCATGTCGCCCTGCGGCTCGCTGCCCGCAACTCGTTGCCGGCCGTCGGACCGGTCTTGACCGGCGTCAGCAGCACATCGGTTTTCAGCATGGCGAAAGCATCGCCCGATTGCGCGAACGCCCGATGCCCATCCACGCGCACGGCCTCGAACACAGCCGCCGGAAACCAGGCGTGCGTGAAGTCAGGTTGCTCATCCGAGCAGGTGAAGCTGACCACGGCGAGGTCGCGGTATTGGTGGACCCGCGGCAAGGTACCGGAGCCGCCCCAGTAGGACGGCCTGCCATATCCCGACTGCAGGACTTCGCCCGGATGGTTGATCCAGATCTGCGCATACGGATTTCTGCCCAGCCGGGCGTGGATCACAGTTTCCTGATAACCCCACTGGTTCCAGCGATACCCGGCCGCGCTGCCCATCGCATGGTGACGCGTCTTGTGGTGATAGAGCCGCGCAAAGCGGTCCTGTCCCTGCGCGAAAGTCCATTCCCAGGCAATATCATCGGTGATGGAGGCAATCGCCGCCAGCTCGGCTGGAACGCTCATGCCGTGGTCACGCAGGCAGAGTGCAAGCTGCGGCAATGCGTGGAAGCGCATGCCGTAATTGCCCTTGCCCCAGACCATGCGGCAAACGCCCGATAGCTCGAGCGAACGCGCGGCGCGCAGCGTGTGCTCATAGGAGCGGCCCTGCGCGCCGGTGAGGATGCCGTGATGGGCCGAGCGGGCGACGATTTCCAGCAGGCGAATGACCGCTTTGCCGGCGCGTTCCGCGATGTCCCTGTCCGGAGCCAGCGCGTAGAGCGCGCAAAGGCCCTTGAGGTCGATCGGGAAGTAGGGCGCCGAATTGAACTCGGCCATTTCCCATGCCTCGAAATGATCGAGCCAGGCCCGCACCCGCGCGGCCCCGACGGCGGAGTGCTCGCGGCCAGGGCGGCCCGAGCGCACGAAGCGCGCTTCCGGCAGAAGGGCGCCGGCAATATAGGCAGCGGTGTGAAAGAGCAGCGCGTGGTTCTCGGAGAAATACCACTGCACGTCATTGCCGGGCTCGTCCATCCAATAGCGGTAGCCGAGGATGGCCTTGTCGACACGCGCGCGCAGGTCTGCTTCCAGCCGTTCGCCATAAGCCTTGCGGCACCACAGCAACGGCACCAGGATGAAATCGGCGCAATCGTGACAATCCTCGATCGCCGGCAGCGAACCGGAGATCATGGCGTCTGTCTCGGCGCCCGCCTGCCCGATCGCCAGCCGCGCCAGCGCGCGTACCGTGTCGGCCTCAGCGCGATCGGCGACTTCATTGAGCGCCTCGTCAATGCGCGCGGCGAGCGTTTTCGGCGCGGCGCCCTGGCGGCGCGCGTGGCAGATTTCCACGCCGAAGACGCGCGATGCGGCGTGGGCTCCGACTGTCAGCGTTACCTTGAAATGACGAAAGTCGGCGGGCAACTGCTCGGCGTCGGCGATCGGCAGACGCTTCTGGCCAGCGGGCAGGGCGAAGTCGAAGCGCACCGGCGCCTCGATCGACATGAAATCGCCCTCGATCTCGACCGCGACCGCGGCGTCGCGCGGCAGGGACACGCCGGTGATCAGCGCCACCTCGCCGCCGTCATAGGCGGGATGCTCGAAACGCATGTCGTCGAGCGCCGCCTCCATCGCATCGGCGACCGCGCCCTCGACCTCGATCGGCAGCGCGACCGCAGCAGTCGGACCTGACAGAAAGTCGAGCTGGAAATAGTAGCGGGCATCGCGTTCGGCGAGATCGTCGAACCATATCCGGATTTCGTTGCGACCGGTCTTTAGTATGATCTTGAAGTCCTCGGCGCTTTCAAGATTGCGGCCGTAGGGCGCCATCCAGCCGGCCTCCTCGCCGTTGGCGAAAAGTATGGCGCCGCCGCAGGTGCGCAGCCGCACCAGCGCCTCGCCGGCCGACGCAGCGTCGATGGTCGTCTCGGCCCAGGTCCCTAGCACCGTCGGCCGGAACCAGAAGCCTGACAGGTCGATGCGCGGCGAGGCGAAGGGTAGCCAGATGCGCCCGCCGCTGACTTCGGAGCCGACCTGAGGGCGCTTGCCGCGACGTTCCGCTGCGAATTGCGTGCGGCACGGATATTCATGCGGAATGAAATTCTTGTGCTTGGTCAGGAAGAAGAAGGGGTCCATCTCCCCCCTCATGGGCTGATCGGCCACATCGTAGCGCCGCTCGGCGATCGACCCGAGCCGCCAATAGACGACCGGCTGTCCCGCCGCAAGCGGCCTGCGCAATGTAAAGCCGGGTTCGACGCTTTGGGCGGCCGCGTTCATCTCAGATCCCTCACGGCTACCGGATCGACATCGGTGTAGGCCTGGTTTTCGCCGGTCATGCCCCAGACGAAGGCGTAGGGGCCGGTGCCGGCGCCCATATGGATCGACCAGGCCGGCGACAGGACGACATCGCCGTCGGCGACCATCAGATGGCGAGTATTGTCGGGCCGGCCCATCAGGTGGACGACCTGATCGGCAGCAGCAAGGTCGAAATAGCAGTAGGCCTCCATGCGCCGCTCATGCAGATGCGGCGGCACGGTGTTCCACACGCTGCCCGGCGCGAGATCGGTGATGCCCATCAACAAAAGGCATGATGGAGCCACTTCGGGGTGGATATACATGCGCAGCGTGCGCCTGTTTGCGCGCGCTTCCTCGCCCAGCACCAGCGGCTTGGCTTCGCTCCTGGAGATGAGACGGTGGGGAATGTCGGCACCGGCCGGCACCGAGTTCATGTAGAAGCGCGCCGGCCTCTGCGGATCGTCGCTCTCCAACACCACCTCGCGCGCGCCACGTCCGATATAGGCGACGTCGCGGTTGGCCAGGGCAAAGCGCATGCCGTCCACGGCGACCGTGCCACTGCCGCCGAGATTGGCGATACCCATCTCGCGCGCCGTGAAGAAGAAGGGAGTGCCAACATCGGCCCCGCTGCCGAACATCAGCGGTTTGGCGAGCGGAACCGCGCCGCCGACGATCATGCGATCGACATGGGTGTAGACGAATTCGATCTCGTCCGGTCGGAATAGGCCGCCGACCAGGAATTCGGCTCTCAGCCGCTCCGTATCCATGCCGGCAATGTCGGCTGGCGATGCGCCGTAGAGCGTTCGCATCATGCCGCTTCCACTTTCGACTGCAGATGCCGCGCCCCTTCGGTCAGGCACAGGATCGCCAGCGCCTGCCCGTAGCCCGTCGGATGGATCGGGATGTCTCGGTAGAACTGCAGGTCGTGGCCCATGCGCGTGCCGTAGGACACATTCGCCACAACCCCTTTGTCGTCGATGTTGGCGACTACCGCCTCCAGGGCGCGGAGACCGGCGGCCCTGCATTGCGCCGGACCGATTCCGAGCCTTGCGGCCTTCAGCAGCCCATAGCCGAAACCGGCCGTGGCGGAGATCTCTTCGTAGGAGCCTGGATCGTCGAGCAAGGTGCGCCATGCCCCCGACTCGGACTGGAGCCCGAGCAGCGCCTTGATCTGCGTCTCCAGTATGCCGAGCAAGTAGCTCCGCACCGAGGGCGTGATCTCGGCGAACTCCACCAGGTCGAGGATGCCCACCGTGATCCAGGCATTGCCTCTGCCCCAGAGCGCGCGGGCGAAATTGTGCCGGCCATCGAACGTCCAGCCGTGGAACCACAGCCCCGATGCCGGATCGGCGAGATAGCGGGCGTGGACCAGGAACTGCCGTTCCGCCTCCTCGACGAAGCGGCGCTGACCGGCGGCCTGTCCGTAGGACGCAAGAAACAGCGCCACCATGAACAGCGTGTCGTCCCACAATTCGTCATCGTTGACGCGGTCCGAAACATTGTGCTGGAAGCCGCCTTCGGGCGTTCGCGGCATGGCCGTGATCACCCGCTCCGCCCATTCGCGCAAGACCGGCTCGAAGCGCGGCTGGCGCCGGCGCCGCCACAATTCGCTCAGCGCCAGTAACGGCGCGGTGGTGTTGACGTTGATTGCAGGCAGTCCGGCCGCGATGCGCCGGTCGAACCACGCCTCGATCGTCTGCAGCAAGCGATCCTCGCCCGTCTGCGCCCATAGCCGGACCAGGCCATAGAGTCCGACGCCCTGCGGCCATTCCCAGCTGTCGAAGCTGACGTAGTCTCCCGGCGTCCCGTCGAGATTGGGTTCATCGAACCGCCCGTCATGGCGCAGGCCGGTCATGCCGGCCACGAGACTCGCAAGCGCGGAATTCAGGCGTTCGGCCGAAAGCGGCATCACTCCTCCTGTTTCTTCCGCCTCGCAAGAACTGTTCCACAGGGATTTTTCTTGCGCAATATGAAAATTTTTTGCAGAATTTTTGGACGATTTTTGCCGGAGGCGAGGGAACCCATGACGATCCAGGGCAAGCGCGGCCGCCCCAGCCGCCGTGTTCGACTGGAAGAGATCGCGGCGCGGTGCGGCGTCTCCGTTAGCACCGCCTCCCGCGCGCTGAGCGGCGTGGGCGGCGTCAAGGACGAGCTTCGCGCCGCGATCATCGAGACGGCGAAGTCGATGAATTACGCCATCCCGGCCTCCGTTGCCGGCCGCAAGGTCATCCTGGCGGCAAGCAGCGTGGCCATGGTCGACAGCGCCCGCAGCCAGTTCACCTATCACGTCCTCGACGGGCTCAACGAACGCGCTCGGCTGCTGGGCGTCGAACTGGTGACCCGGCCGGTTGCGGCGCCGGAGGACGAAATCGCGCTCCTGCGCGAATCCGAACGCGATGACCGCGTTGCCGGCTGCCTTTTTCTGACGCTGGATGATGCTGACGTGCTTACGCTGACGGCCGGCTTTTCCAAGCCGATCGTGCTCGTCAACGGCGACGATCCCTCGATGCGCCATTCGAGCGTGACGCCCTGCAACCGCTCCGCCGCCATGCTCGCTGCGCAGCACCTTATCGGTCTTGGCCACCGCCGCATTCTGTTCCTGATGCGGCGCGGCCGGCGCACCATCGAGCGCCGTTACGAAGGCTGGCGCGACGCGCTGACGGCGGGAGGCATCGCCGGCTTCGACGATCTCGTGGTCGAGGTCGAGGACTGGCTTCCGGAGCTTGCAAGCAAGGCCGTGACCGCACGCATCGCGGCGCGCGGCCTCGATTTCACGGCCGTGCTGACGGCGGGCGACAGCCTGGCCTTCGGCGCCATCGCCGGCATCCAGGAAGCCGGGTATTCGGTGCCGGCCGATGTCTCCGTCGTCGGCATGGACGACCTGCCGCAGGCGGTCTTCTGCAACCCACCGCTGACGGCCATGCACATTCCCATGCGCGAGATCGGCTCGGCGGCGCTCAGCCTGTTGCTCGACGACTTGGCCCATTCGACGCTGCCGCCGCGCCGCGTCGAACTCGCCTGCCGCCTGGTGGTGCGCCAGTCTACCGCACCAGCGCTCGCCGGCGCCGAGCGTCATCATCCTTCGCTTTGAGGCCGGGACCTGCCGCCGGCAAAGAGCAGCGGCGAGCCTTCTTGAGTCTCCAGTTCGAGGACGCGCCCAAGCAGGATCATATGGTCGCCTGCCGGGAAGCGGTCCGCGACGCTGCATTCGAACCGCGCCAGCGCTCGCGGCAGCAGCGGCACGCCGTGACCGTTCCACGCCAACTCGAGACCGGCAAAATCGGTCCCTGACTTCGAAAAGCGCCAGCAGAGGTCGCTCTGATCGTCCGCCAGCACGTGAATGGCATATTGCGCGGCATTGGCGAAGGCGTCGAAGCGGCGCGAGTGGCGGCCGATCGACCAGAGCACCAGCGGCGGATCGAGCGAGACGGACGAAAAGCTGTTAGCGGTGATGGCAACCGGGCCGCCGGCGGTGCCGGTGGTGACGACCGTGACACCGGTGGCGAAGCGCCCGAACGCGTTGCGCAACAGACGCGGGTCGCACACGAAATGCTCCATCAGTGGCGCTCCCCTCTTCCCAATGGTGTTGCCGGAACCCGGTCCGGCACCCGCCCGTAGGCATGCGGCAACGAGCACGTATTGAGTTCAGGAAGCACCTTGGTGCCGAAATGCTGCGCCTCGTCGAGATGCGGATAGCCTGAGAAGATGAAGGCGCGGATGCCCATCTTCATATACGCCTCGATTTCCGACAGGACCTGATCGGCCGAGCCCACCAGCGCAGCGCCGCAACCCGAGCGCGCCCGCCCGACGCCGGTCCACAGATGCGGCTCGACATAGCCTTCCGCGTCGGCGGTCTCACGCGCCTTGGCCTGGTGCGATACGCCAAGCGATCGGGCATCGAGCGCCCGCTCGCGGATCGCCCTGCCCTGCTCGTCGTTCAGCTTCGAAACCAGCTCGCGGGCATAGTCCTTCGCTTCGGCCTCGGTGTCGCGCACGATCACGTGGACCCGCAATCCGTAGTCGAGCGTGCGCCCATGACGCGCTGCCCGCTCATGCACGGCTTTCATGCGGCCGGCGAGTTCCTCCTTTGTCTCCGGCCACATCAGGTAGACGTCGCACTGTTCCGCGCAAAGCTCGAGCGCGTCGGGCGAATAGCCGCCGAAATAGAGCAGCGGCCCTCCGTTCTGCTGGTAGGGCCTTGCTGGCGCCGTCGGGACGCCCTTAAAGCGATAGACCTCGCCCTCGAAATCGATCGCGTCCCGGGTCCAGGCCTGGCGCAGGATCTGCACCACCTCGCGCGATCGCTGGTAGCGGAAGGCGCTGTCGGCCGTCTCGCCCGGAAAGTCCGACGAGATGATGTTCACCGTCAGCCGGCCTTCAAGCATGTGGTCGAGCGTCGCGATGGTGCGTGCAAGCATGATCGGCTGCATCTCGCCGCAGCGCACGGCCGCGAGCAGATTGATCCTCGACGTGATCGGCGCGCAGCCGGCGACGAAGCTCAGCGTGTCCTGCCCGACCTGATAGGACGACGGACACAAGATGTTGCGGAAGCCGAGCTCTTCGGATGTCTTCACGATCTCGGAGCAGTGCGCCCAGCTCGAGCGCAGCGCGCCATCCGACACGCCGAGATAGCGATAGTCGTCCGAACAGAGCGCGGCGAACCAGGCGATTTCAGCCGCATCCAGATCCGGTGAGGTAATGGGGACGACGGTCATTGCCGGTCCTTCAAGAGCTCGTTGCGTTGGCGGCGAATGGGGCTTGCCTAGCATTCGATTTGATGTAGATCAATACTGTATCAATTTCTGAGGGCGCAGGAAAAGGCGGACATGCAGCTAACGAGAGCCGAGCCCGGCCACCGATCCAGCCAGATGCGCGGTCCTCTACCGGTGCACCTGCAAATCAGTGAAATGCTGATCCGTGAAATAGCGGCCGGACGGCTGGTCGACGGGACGCGGCTTGCGCCGGAACGCGAGATGGCCGCGAGCCTCGGCATTGCCGTCGGCACGCTGCGGCGCGCGCTGGCCGACCTTACCGAGAAAGGCCTACTCGACCGTATCCAGGGTTCGGGCAACTACGTGCGGGCGCGCGGCGACCTGCTCGGGGTCTACGCCTTCTTTAGGCTGGAGCGCATCGACGGCGGTGGACTCCCGACCGCCGAGGTGCTGTCGGTCGACCGGCTGCCCAAGCCGTCCGACCTGCCGGAGTTCGGCAGCGCCCTTGACGCCTACCACATCCGTCGGCTGCGTCGGCTCGACGGCGAACCGGCAGCGGCCGAGGAGATCTGGCTCGATGCCAGCCGAGCCGAGCGGCTCGAGCGCGATGACCTGTCGGAATCGCTCTATCTCCACTACCGGCTGGCTCTCGGCTTTTCGATCGTTCGCGCCGAAGATCGTGTCGGCGTCGCCCCCGCCCCGGACTGGGCCCCGGCCGATTTCAGACCTCGGCCGGGCGAGGCCGTGGGGTTCATTGAACGCATCGCCTGGGCCGGGGACGGGGATAGCGTGGAATATTCCCGCAGCTGGTTCGATCCGGACGCGGCGCGTTACGTAGCTCGTTTCAAATAAGTGCTGGAAGGAAGGCGCCGCATGACCAAATCATCGATCGGCTACGGCATTGTCGGCTGCGGCATGATGGGCCAAGAGCACATCCGCAACATCGCGCTGTTGCCTGAAGCGCATGTGGCCGCCATCTTCGAGCCGGACCCCGGCATGATGGCGGCGTCGCTGGCCCTGGCGCCAGGTGCACGACCGGTGGCGTCGATCGCCGACTTACTGGCCGCGGACGGGGTCGACTGCGTTCTGATCGCCAGCCCCAACCATCACCATCTCGGCCAGTTGGAGGAGATCGCCGCTCGCCGGCCACTGCCGGTGCTGGTGGAAAAGCCGCTCTTCACAGAGGCCGCCGACACGGAGCGCATCGCAGCGCTGAAAGCGCGGCTTCCGCTGATGTGGGTGGCGATGGAATACCGCTACATGCCACCCGTCACCGCCTTCGTCGAGCAGGCCGACGACGCCACCGGCGGCATTCGCATGCTGAGCATTCGCGAGCACCGTTTCCCCTTCCTGGCCAAAGTCGGCGACTGGAACCGTTTCAACCGCAATACCGGCGGCACCTTCGTCGAAAAGTGCTGCCACTTCTTCGACTTGATGCGGTTGATCCTCAAATCCGACCCTGTCCGCATTATGGCGAGCGCGGGACAGGCCGTGAACCATCTCGATGAACGCTATGGCGGCGAGATGCCGGATATTCTCGATCATGGCTACGTGTTGGTCGATTTCGCGAGCGGCGCGCGCGCCATGCTGGAGCTGTGCATGTTTGCCGAGGGCAGTCGCTATCAGGAGGAGCTCTGCGCCGTCGGCGGCAGCGGCAAGATCGAATGCCGGGTGCCCGGACCGGGCCGCTTCTGGCCCCGGCATCTGGGCGCCGCGCCCATGCCGGAGCTGATCGTCAGTCCGCGCAATCCGCCGGGGCCGCGCCTGCTGGAGATTCCGGTCGATGCCCGACTGCTCGAGGCAGGCGATCACAATGGCTCGACCTATTTCGAGCACGTCCGCTTTGTCGCCGCAGTACGCGGGCAAGGCAGCGTTGAGGTGACCCCGCAAGATGGCTGGTGGGCCGTCGTCATGGGCCTCGCCGCCCAGCAATCAGCCCGCGAAGGCCGCGCCGTCGATCTCGCCAGTGAGTTCGCAATGCCGGACCAGCTTACGGTCACAGACTTTTCAACAATATCTCCCAATTGCTAACGTCCGCCTTTGTCAGCCTGCCATTTGCGCCAGCCAACCGCGCCGCCGAAAGTGAACCAGCCACGGTCCCGGCGTCAAAGGCATGCGGGTCTTGTCCTGCCGGTCCAGCCGCAGAGCTAGTTAACTGAGCTGCGCGAGCCCACCGCGACCTCACATAGCTGCGCTGGTCTGGAATAGTTTCCGATCGGGCTCGGTATATGCACCATCGAGGTGAAGTTTGTCCGCATTCGCGATTGTGGAGAATTTCCGGGTGCTCAAGCACATCGTCTCAGGCGCTGGAGTACGGGAGACGAGTGCGAGTGTCCGAGTATCTGCGCCGACGTGCTCCCGACCGAAAATTCTGCCAATCGGACCCAGCATCCCCCTGCCTCGTCTCCTAAGCTGGGGTCGCCCCTGCAGAGGACCTCATCATGTCGGTCGATCGACCGATTTCCGGCCATTGTCGGTCGGCACGGGGGAAATCAACCTGTCGCAATGAGCGAATCTGAAAAGAGGAAACGATGGAAAACAATCAAACACTTTCGCAACGCTTCGACGAATATCGCCCCTCAAAGACACTCTGGTTCTGGTCGGTTGTGGGCGTTTCTGTGCTGACGATGATAGTCGGTTTCACGGCCGGCGGTTGGACCACGGCAGGAACAGCTTCGGAAATGGCGAAGACCTCCGCCATCAAGGCAAGGGCTGAACTGGTCGCCAATCTTTGCGTCGAAAAGTTCATCACTGCATCCAACGCAAGTGCGAACCTGACCAAGCTGAAGGGAACGTCTTCCTACCGGAGAGATAGCTTCATCAGCGACGGCGGGTGGGTGAAATTGGCTGGCTTGAAGAAGGATGCCCCAGGCGCCGCAGATCTGTGTGCGGACAAATTGGCCGCGATGGACACAATCCCGACGAACAGCGTGGCTCAGGATAATACCAAGGGTTGACCGCTTTTCGCCCGGCGACGCGAGTGTTTTGCGCGACAGCCATCGCAATGGAGGCGTGGCCATGTATGAAGCATGGTTCTCAAGGCCGGTGGCGGTGGCCACCGGCATTTCCGGCGAGATCAAGAACCTTTCCAACGCCAATCAAGCGGTCGACTTGCTCACCAAGCACTGGCGCAATGCCGGAAGCCACAAGCATCTGGCGGCGCTACGTGCCTGCCGCCAGGCCACGAATGGCGGCATTGCGGCTGACGTTGCCAGGGACGCATTGGTCGATGCGGCCCGAGAAGCGCACATACTCGTCGAATAAGCTCACTCAGAGCGATGTTCCGGGCTCGCCTTGAACGGGAGCACGCCCCGAGCGGCGCCTCTGATGGCGGCAGATGATTGATCGATCCCTTCCGCATTCGCAGATGAACAGCCATGAATTCCGTAGCACAGTTCGGGTTCGTGACAGTCCGCCGGCAGGTCAGACGTCAGTTTTATGTCGCGCTCGCCCGTTTCGTTCTTACAGCCGTATTGCTATCGGCGCCCGCAACCACGACAGGGCTGCGAGCGGAGGTCAGTGCTCTTCCTCTACCTCGCTTCGTCTCGCTAAAAGCTTCGTCCGCCAATCTGCGTGTTGGGCCGGGTATCGGCTACGACATTGAATGGGTCATGACACGACCGGGCATCCCTCTGGAGATCTATCAGCAGTATGACAATTGGCGCCGTGTAAGGGATTGGGAGGGAACCACCGGATGGATCTATGGCCCGCTCTTGTCAGGGCGCAGGACCGGTATTGTCGCTCCCTGGATGAAGGACAATGTGGCGCTGCGCAAGAAAGCGACGGTTGATAGCCCCGTCATTGCCTGGCTCGAACCTCGCGTGCGAGTCAAACTGATGCGGTGTGACGGAAAGTGGTGTGCTGTAGCGCTAGGGGCGACATCTGGCTTCGTCAATCAAACCCACTTGTGGGGCGTCTATCCTGGCGAAGTGCTCTAAAGTGGTGGCTCAATATGACTGACCGAACGGTGTGAATTTCCGGCGGAGGGATTGCAGGGCCGGCTCTTGCCTTTTGGCTCGGAGCTTTCAGGGTTTCGGCCGACACTGATCGAACAGGCGCCCCTGAGGCTTACGCGGGGTTGCCCACACGATCCGGCGCCGTAGATCGATATGGCGCGCTTTCGTCACTCAAGAAGCGCCCTTTGGCGCGTCGCAAACCATTCACGAAGGGCAAGGCGAATGATCTCTGATCGCCCGACCCTCATTTCAGCGGCGGCTTCGGCGAGCGCCATTTCGATACCTGCGTCGAACGACATCGATCCAGATTGCCGCAGCATTGTCGCGGCGCGGATATCGGCAGGCCGCACATCAAGAGCATTCGTTTCTCGGTCGTCCGATCCGTTGGTCATGACGGCAGCTCGGGTCGTTCGCCAGTTTGTGGGAGGCCATAGTCTCGGACAGCAATAATCCAGTCGTGCCTTATCGTCGCCAAGACAAGGCGACATCTCTGTGGGTAGTATCTGTGCAAAGCGGCGACTTGATCAGCGACGACGGCGCCATTCAGTCCGCACAGCTCGCCCCCAAGTAACCAGCGGTCGTGTTTGTTGTTGGCCACCATTGCAATGTATTCCCCATCACAAGGATAGCCGATCAAACCAACTTCCTCGTAGTCTTTCAGTTTGCGCATCGCATCGGCTGAATCCAACACGAATTACCTCCCTGTGTGTTTGAAGAAAGACGACTGGCATTTCGGCGTGACGGCCCCGCAATCACCCCGCCTCATGCCGGCCCGTGAGGAAGTGCCCGGCGCGATCGCACTTCCTTGACCGTCATGGAGCTGGGTCCTCTGAAAGCGCTGCGCCATGTGACAGCGCCTCGTTCGCGCAAGCTACCAGCGGGATTGTTGAATGCTGTTGCCGCGCCTGCGATAGCCACACCCCTCGGCTCTCCTGGGAAAGTCCCTTCATCGCGGCGCGCGCCGCCGAAGTGATTTCAAATGCGCCGCAGGAGGCACACTGAAACTCCACCTTGCGGAGCGTGATTTCGGACTCCAAAGCCGCCCCAACGCAGATTGGACACGGAGAGGGGTAATATCTCCTCTCAAAAGACAAAATGTTCATCGTGCAGATCTCTCTGAAGGCTTGCGGAAGGCGGCGAAGCACTTGGACCGGAACGGTAGGCAGCCGCTCCAGGCAGATGGCGGAATGCAGTTGCTTACGCGCCCATATCGAAGGCATCTAATTCTGCTTCCGGATCCATCGAGCTGTGATCAACCTCTTGTCTTGTGGGCAACGTTCCTCCGCGTGGCAACTTCGATTTGCTTTGCTTCCACTTCGAGCCGATCCGGCGCGGCGGAGCCCATCAAGGCGTAGGCCGTCCCTCCCGACTGCCAGTAGACTGTCGGTACCCGGCCGTCAGTGGCTGGGGTCGGTGGCACTGCGTCCTCACCGTTCATCGGAGCCGCGACGAGGGTGATGCGACCAACGCTTGGTGTATCAGCCGTCACAACCAAGCTTTGTTGACCATTCCAGGGCTGCACCTGGACATCTTTGACCACCCATACTGACGGAAGGGCTGGCATACTCACGTTTACGGCGCCAACCAGTCGTTCGATCTTGTCCTGCTTTAGCTCGGTGCCTTTCTCGGGGCCTGCATTGAGCTGCGCGACTCGTAAGGCATCTCGCGCGGCCAGGATGAAGGTTTCGTCAGCCGTCTTGCCTCCCTGGCGAAGCGGCACGGTCAACGAGTTCGCCGACCACCCGATCGCTATTAGTGCGACGGCGGCGACCTGAAGCCGGAGCAGGGCAAGCACTTTCCTTCGACGAAACGCGGCCTCCAGCCGCTTCGCCTTGTCCACGCTCGCGCCGGGCGGAAACAAACGCTGAGGCTGGGCGTTGCGCAGCGCTTCCATGCGTTGCGCGTGGGCGAACACCTCGGCCGCCAGTTCCGGCTGCCGGGCAAGCCGGGCCTGCAGGTCAGATCTTTGCGAGGGCGATAGCTCGCCATCGAGGAAGCGATTGATCTCTTCTTCGGAAACGGGATTATCGGACCGCATCGCGCCCTCCCACGACCTTCAAATGGCCGACAGCGTTGTCGCCATTGCTTTCCAAGTTTTGCTTCAAGGCTGCACGCGCCCGACTGAGGCGGGACATGACAGTTCCAGCGGGAATCCCCAGTAGTTCGGCAGCTTCGGAATAGGTAAAGCCAAGCACTCCTACCAGATGCAGTATCTCTGCCTGGTCAGTCGGCATCCGTGCGAGAGCCTTCCTCACATTCGACAGTTCGGCAGAATGCTCCTGCGAAGGCGGCAAGCTTGTATCGGAGATATCTGCCAAGGACGCGAGGCGGCGCCTCTCGGCGCTCACGCGACTGGACCCAGTGAAGAAGCTGTTCCGAACGATCCTGATCAGCCAGGGGAGCAACGGACGAGTGCCGTCGTAAGTGCCCGCCATCGACAGCGCGCGGGCGAGAGCCTCCTGGACCAGATCGTCGGCGTCGGAGTCATTGCCGGTAAGTACCCTGCCATAGCGCCAAAGATCTTCCAGATGCGGAATGACGTCCAACGTCGCTTTCATCCTGTCTAAGTGCCCACAACTCTCCCTAGCCCGATTAAGATCACGCGCCGCCTATCCGGGTTGATAAGCGGCCCAGCGGTCAGGGACAGGGACAGGCAACCGCTGGGCCGAATGGGAGCGTGCTCCTCCCGACTGCAAAGCACTGAGAGACAACCCATCCTCGATGCTCGCCGCCGCTCCCTGTTGTTGACGTGGGGGCGACCGTGCACTCCACATCTCCCTCTTCGCACCAATTACTAGGCTGGGCTGGCAACTATTCCATGTCTCCAATGATTTTTCACCAGTGAGCTCCGCACCCGGGCAGGAGCAGTCATCACCGTCTGACTTTGGAAGCGACCAACTCACGCCCTACCTAGCCGCCACGGCCGCAACGGCTCGGGGGCACAATTGGCGTAGGGACCATAGAAGTCGTGGCTCAAGATTATATGGGAAGCCGGCGTTCACCCGAACGGCATGCGTATTTGGGACGGTCGCGATGCAACCTGGCGAGATAATCGCAAACACCTTCGCGGCAGTCCCGGCGGTATGCGGCCTCGCGATCATCTTCCGGGTAGCCGGAAGACCGCTGTTCCTACGGCGTCAGGCGCGAATGGTCCTTATGATGCCCGCCGACTTGACCCTCCATGAGGCAACCAAGACCTGGGTCATATCAAAAAAGCGGCGGATGGGCGCGAGCGGGGGCAGCGCCTCGTCGAGAAGGCTCGCATCGAGGCCTGTACGCCGGCCATGGCGTCCGTTCTTGCCCGGCTCCGCAACATCGCTCGAGATTCCACACCTGAGTGGGAGCCAGCATGTACAAATGATTGATCGAGCACCGCGCAAAAGAAGCGCTTTCACATACCCCGTGGTACTGATCGTCTGACGCAGTTCAGAACGCCGGGCTTCGCCCGGCGTTCTTCGTGGGCTGACAAGTGAACTCGGGTCCGCTCGAGGGGTTCCAGGATCGATTGAAACTGGGCAAACCGCTCCGGAAAATTGTGCGCCAGGTATTTCACCACGCGCACGTTTCCCATGATGCGGTCCAGATAGCCCCTTGCCGCCACGAGGGCGAGGCTGCGGGGCCCATGACGTTCGGCGGCATTTTGGAACGTCCTGCCCAACTCGGCGAACTCTATTTCCATAGCGGCCAGCTGCGCGGCATCGATGCCGGCGAACTGCTTCCGCGGGCTCCAAGAATCGGCAAGCTGTGGCTGCGGTGTGAGCGCGATGAAAACTCTTGCCGTATTGAGCTTCACCCTTTCCAACGCGAGCATGAGCCGGGCAATCTCGATCTGTCGGCTTGGCACGACCTGGCGCAGCAGGCCGAACATCTTCGGCGGTACAACGCAATCCTGCAGGAGGTGGAGGACTTCTTCGCAAATTCCTCCGATGAGCTGCTGGCTCGTCGCTTCGGTTTGGTACGGCTTCGTTTCGGCGATAGAGGCAGCCGGGCCAAGAATTCTATTCGCCAGTGCCGCTGGCATGATCGCCAAATCTTCCGTCTTCAGCAGGTCTCGAAATACGTCAAGTGCCAGCAGCTGGCGGAGCGCTTCAACGACGCCCTCCAGATGCTCCCGCGACGCATTCGCCTCGCTGAGGAAACACTGCATTCGTTCGCTCAGATTTTTGTAGATCCTAAGGAACACGTATTTATGAAGCGGTCCCGCAGGCTCCCGCAGATCGCCGGTCAGATGAATGACGTGTCGGCTGCTTTTCACAATGGAAGAAGCTTCGGCTTGCGTCATCCCGCTCCCCCGATCGGCGCTCGCCTTGCGATCTCCACCAAAGGATCCAGCGACTGGAAAAGGAAGGCATCAAGGCGCACGCCATTGTTTGGGGAAAGCATTGGGGCCGCGTGCTCTGCCTCCCATGCGGGCACGATTAAAAAGTCTCGAACTGTGACATTGTCGGGCAGCATCCTGATCAACACGGAGATGTCGGACCCGGTAAGACGCCGCTTATGGAACGGCCAATGAGAGTAGCCGTATGGTGACGGACGGCAGCGCGCGATCCACACTGCGATGGTGAATTCCTCATTAACCCTGACAAGCTGTCTCTTGGAGTCATAGTAGGCAAGCCCGCCAGCCTGGCCGACCGCGGCTACAAGATCTTGAATGATCTCCATCCGGCGACGATGAAGCTGGGTGATGACGTTGAAGTAGCGGTAGTTCGCCGATGCCTCATATCCGACCAGGTCGTAAGCCGCCTGGAGGGTTCCGAAGCGATGGATGTACATGCTTTTCGTTGAGAAGCCTGGCGTCGCGTTGATGATTGAGCCCGACAGCGATCCTCGCTCTTCCAGAAGCCTTGATAGGTCCGCCAGCAGGTCCTCGTTGGTGATACGGGAACGGCGTGCCTGCGCGACGGATCGTGCACGCTCGAACAACTTGCGGCTGACGAGCGGCACCGACACATTCTCTACGCGGATCCAGGCGCTCGGAGGGTTTTTCACTCGGTTGCGATGAAGCCTTTCGGAGGTCCTGTTCCAGACATTGTTGCCGATGTATTTCTCGTGGGTCAGGACCGAGCGTACCGAAGCGGTCGTCCATGTCTGGTCCAGGTCCGTGAGAACGCCGCGCTCGTTCAACGCCCTGGCGATTTCGACTTCCAGCTTGCCCTTTATGAATTGCTTGAAGATCCAGCGGACGATTTCAATCTCTGATTCCGGCCCGGGCACGAGCACCACGCGATCCGTTGCCAGGGCCTTCCATTCATGCCGTTTGAGAATGGTCTTGGGCTTGCCTGATGCATCCACGAGAAGGCGCCGGAAGCCATATCCTGCGTGCCCGCCTCCGCGGAAACCCATCTTGACGACCCGAGTTTGGCCGATGAATGTCTTTTGCGAGAGCATGCGGCTCAGCTCGGCGGCCATGCTGCGTTTGATGGCCTTCAGCACATCGGATCCGACGCTCCCGTCATTTGCAAATTGCTCGGCGCAGAACTCGATCCGCACGCCAGCCCTTTGGCATCGGTATTCGTAGGAAGCGCTTTCATCGATGTTCTGGAAGCGCCCCCAACGGCTCACGTCGTAGACGACGATCGTTTCGAAGTCGGCCTGCCCACTTTCAACATCGGCCAGCAAACGCCGCAGAGCCGGGCGCCCTTCGATGTTGAGACCGCTTCTGCCCGCGTCCTCATATGTTGCGACGATGTCGTAGCGCATGAGAGCCGCATAGTCGCGGATGGCATCCCGCTGATTTTCAATGGAGTAAGTCTGTCGCTCGGTGGACATACGCAGATATTGCGCAGCACGAACCCTTCGCCTCTCTCGAGGACCGATGCGGGCCGCTGCAATCTTGTCCATCGCCTTGCGCCGTTGTGCCGATCTGTCAATCTAGCGATCGACGGCCTGCGGCTTGGTTAGGAATACCCGTTCAGTTTATGTCGAATGCATTGTTCAGAGCGACGATGCGCGGAGCACAAGGGTGATGGGCATGCGCGGATACGTAGGGGTAATCCACAAGGCGGACGACAGCGACTTCGGCCTATCTTTTCCCGACTTCCCCGGTGTCGTCACGGCCGGCCGGACAATCGCGGAGGTGCGTCAGCTCGCCGAGCAGGCGCTCGCTTTTCACGTCGAGGTCTCATCGAGGATGGCGAACCCGTTCCGGAGCCGACTTCACCAGACCACGTGATGACCGACAAAGGCGCACTCATGACTATCCAGGTGCGTCTGAAGGCTCGATACGCTAGGCAGTCACGACGCCGGCTGAGCTGAACGTCGCGTGTCCCTCGGCCAGCTGGAGCCCGTCCCTTCGCACTCCGCGCAGCGCACGCTTACGCCAGGACATCTGTGCTGATGCGTGCCCGCCGGGCAACAATGGCCGTTGGAGCTTCGCCATCTCGGGCATTCGAACATAGTGCCGGTGCCGCCGCAGCCCGGGCACTTGCCTTCCCATAACGCTAGTTTCATTTTGCCCCGACCTCTTCGGCGCTGCCTGGCAACGCCATTAACCCGACCCCTGAACTTCGGCGGGCCCCCGCCAGCCGTCTGCCGACATTGCCATACGGCAATTAAGGTTTTTCTAAAACAGAAATTCGCTGCGAACATCATTCGTCGACGAAAGTTCCGCCGATCCCGGGCACGCCGCTATGAAGGGCATCACACTTGCCGATGCGGGGCGTCTTTCCAGTTTGGCGACCATGCTCTTCAACAGCCGGGAAACCATGACTCATTTCGTGAGAAAGCGCGCCGCCGTTCCGCCGCAATGCGAGCCCACTTCGGCCAGGTACGCCCCTGTTTCAGTTGGTCTTTGGGGCTTCGAAGGAGTTCTGGAGATGATGATCAAGAAGGTTTTTGTGGCAGTGCTGATGACTGCGGCACTTGCTGGATGCGAGACACAGACCGAAGGCCAGCAACGGGCCACCACCGGCGCGCTGGTCGGCGGCGCCGGCGGCGCGCTGGTCGGCCAGGCGATCGGCGGCAACACCAAGAGCACGGTGATCGGCGCGGCGAGCGGCGCGCTGCTTGGCGCGGTCGTCGGCAGCGCAACCACGCCACAGCGGCGCGGCGAGCAGCTTTGCCGCTATCAGGACCGCTACGGCCGTATCTACACCGCGCCCTGCGACGACCGTTACTACAACGGCGATTATTGACCTCTGGGTCTCTTAGGGAGACGGCGCTTCGGCGCCGTCTCCCTCGTCATGCTTTTGTACGCTTTTCGATGTAGGAGCATTATGAAGGCGGGCGGCGGAGGAGGTCGAAATGACGACGAGCCTTGCCGGCGCGCTGAAACACCGTGGCAAGCACGCGGTGAAGCGACTGATCGGATATGACTCCCGCAACTGGCTGCGCATCCGCCAGATCGAAGCTTTCACCACTTTTCTCGAAGCAGCGAACCGCAAATCTCGCGACGTGATCGAGATCTCGCCGGGTTGGAACCGCTGCTGGCGGGCGATGTGCCCAAACTACCGCTCGGTCGATTTCCCCGATTTCGACATCTGCCGCGACCGCACCGACGAACAATTTTCCATTGTGATTGCCGATCAGGTGCTGGAGCACGTGCAGCGGCCGCTGGCGGCCGCTGCAAACATTCACGCGATGACCAAGCCAGGCGGCTGGGCGATGGTGGCGACACCATTCCTGTTCCGGGTGCATGCCAGGCCGCACGACTACAACCGCTGGACGCCGGCGGGGCTGAAGCAGGTAATGGTCGAGGGCGGCTTCGCTGAGGACGCCGTGCAGGTGTTCGGCTGGGGCAACAAAGCCTGCGCCAAAGCGCATATCGGCGGGCCGGTGCGGGCCTACGGCCTGTGGAGAGACCTCAGTAATGATGAGGAGTATCCGCTGATGGTGTGGGCATTTGCGAAGAAGGCGTGAATTCGGACCTGCGGGCATATTAACCCGCATAGGCGACCGCGATCTGTCGCAGGCGCAATGTCTGAACCGGCAGCGCAAGCTGCGGAAGTCGTGCCCACCCGACGCTGCGGCCCAACCGAGCTCTTTCCCCGGGTTGCCGAAACGCGTTCGCCTTGGTGCATGTGCACCGGGAGCCGGACACGAGCAGCGGCCGTACCGCGACGTTTTTTCAGCTGTCTTGCAGCAGGGCCCCCTGCTGCAAGACCGAGCAGTCGGGAACCGCCGCCCCAGAGCCCGCGTTATCCGGAATTCTCAAAGGGAGAGGGGAGAGACAGACTGAAAAAGGAGTAAGCAGATGCCTGCTAAATCCAAGGCCCAGCAGATGGCCGCGGGCGCAGCCCTTGCAGCGAAGCGCGGAGAAAAAAAGAAAAGCGAGCTCAAGGGTGCTTCCAAGAGCATGGAGAAGTCAATGAGCGAAAAAGAACTCGATAAGATGGCTTCGACAAAGCGAAAGGGAAAACCGCAGAATAAAAAGTCTTGATCCGCAGGCTTAACATTCAGAAGGCAACCCTGCATCGCTAAACTGTGATGGCTCAGTGGAATTTGGCTAGCGTCTGGGAGAAGTACGAGAATTGACAACAACGATACGCGCCTGCCGCATTTGATCGACACGCATCCATAAGGCGGAGCCAGGGTAGTCCCAAGGACAGTTGCGATACCGAAGGAAGCACCATCCTCGTAGGTCCAGCGAACAACATTGAGTGCGCGTTCGACCCAGGAACGCGGGGGCATGGGCAGCTCGCGCGGGAAGACGCTCACTCCGAACGGCACGCTCACCCGCTCGCCTGCATCGAAGGTCAGCGGTTGCAGCCGCATTTCCTTGTACAGTCGCAACGACGCAGCGATGTTGCCGGAGAACCAGTAGATCGAAATGTCGGTGAGCAGCGTCTCGATAGGCATCGCGCGCTCGAGTTCGCCGCCGCAATCGCTCCAGGCGCGAAATTTCTCGGCAATCCAAGCAGCCAGGCCGATGGGCCTGTCGGAGAGCACGAAGGCCAGGTCAGCGGCTTGGTGGCCTGGAGCGCCGCGTAGGCGCCCTCCGCTGTCGTTTTGTCGTGCAACGTCGCGGTCGAGCGGCCGGCGTTTTGCGCCGAGCGGCAGCTTCTCGAAGCTTTCAGTCGGCAGTAAGCAGGACCTTGACACTCCGGCTTCGATCGAGAGCAAGCCGGAAGGCTTCAGGCGCCGCCGCGAGCGGCCGCCTGGCGGTGATGAGACGCTCGACGTCGGCCTTGCCGGCGACGATCAGATCGACGGCCGTGCGGAATTCCTCGCCGAAACGGAACGTGCCCCTCAGATCGAGTTCCTTCGCCATGACCGCATTGGCGGGAAGCGGAAGCTCGCCGCCGGGCAGATTGCCGACCTGGACGATCGTACCTCCCCGGCGCACATTGCGGATCGCCGATGCGAGCCCGGCCGCCGTCCCGGAAATCTCGAAGACGGTGTCCAACGGAGCCTGCCTTGCAGTCGCCGAGAGCTCGTCGTTGCCGCCGGAAATGTCGATGACGCGATCCGCGCCGAGGGTCTTGGCGAAAGCGAGCGGTGCGGCCGCGATATCTATCACGGTGATTTCGCCGGCGCCGGCGAGCCTGGCCGCCAGCATGGTGAGCAGGCCGATCGGGCCGGCGCCAAAGATGGCGACGTGGGCACCCTTCACATCGCCTGCCCGCTCCACCGCGTGCAGGCCGACGGCCAGCGGCTCGGCGAGCGCCGCGGCGGCAAAGGACACACCGGCCGGCACCTTCACGCATTGCGCCGGCGTCGCATCGAATAGGTGCGCGAAGCCGCCCTGCATGTGCGGTGTCTTGGAGGCCGAGCCCATGAAGTAGATGTTGTCGCAAAGGTTGGGACGGCCCTCGCGGCAGCGCGGACAGGACCCGCACCAGCGCGACGGATTGACGGCCACGTGGTCGCCGGCCTTCAGCCCCTCGGCTTCGCCATTGACCTCGACGACCTGGCCGGCGACCTCGTGGCCGAGGATCAGCGGCGAGGTGACGACGAAGTCGCCCGTCCGGGCATGGCGGAAATAGTGCAGGTCCGATCCGCAGATGCCGCCGGCCCCGAACCGCACGCGAACCATGCCGGGCGCCAGCGCGCCAAGCTCGCACTGGGTGAGGCGCAGATCCCCGGGACCGAACAGCATCGCCGCGACCGTGGTGGCGCTCATCGGACGAGCCCCATTTGTATCGGCAGCCACAGGGTGATCGCCGGCAGGAATGTGATCAGGACCAGCGCGACGAGCAGCGGCACGAGCCAGGGCAGGATCGCCATCGTCGTGCGTTCGACCGAAAGGCCTGCGACCCGCGAAAGCACGAACAGCACCATGCCGAGCGGCGGGTGCAAGAGGCCAACCATCAGGTTGAGTGTCATGATCAACCCGAAATGGACCGGGTCGATGCCGTAGACCGCGGCGACCGGAAGCAGGATCGGCACGAGGATGGTGATCGCCGCGATCGTGTCGAGGAAACATCCGACGACCAGCATGAGGATGTTCACGAGGATGAGGAACACCCATTTGTTGTCGGTGAGCGCAAAGACGAATGTGGAGAAGGCCTGCGCGGCCTGGCTGACCGTCAGCAGCCAGGCGAAGATGGAGGCTGCAGTGACGATGAACAGGACGGATGCAGTCGTCTCGATTGTGTCGAAGCTGGCTTTGGCCAGCGTCTTGAACGTCATCGACCGGTAGCGGACCAAGCCGAGGAAAAGCGACCAGATGACGGCAGCCATCGCCGCTTCCGTGGGCGTGAACCAGCCCATCGTCATGCCGCCGATCAGGATCACCGGCGTCATCAGCGCCATGACGGCCGAGAAGTCGAAATACCAGTCGGCGGCAATGAGAACCAGAAGCGACAGACCGACGGCGGCGTTGATGGAGAACCCCATCTGCACAGCCACGTAGACCGCCACGGGAAAGCAGAGCACCACCACCACTTCGACCGACGCGGCGGCCAGTTGCTTCAATTCGAAAGGCGTATCGGAGCCCCAGCCCTTTCGATGCGCGAAGATCGCGACGGTGATCATCATCAATGCGGTCATCACGACGCCGGGAAGGATGCCGGCCATGAACAGCGCGCCGATCGATACGTTCGCCATCATGCCGTAGATGACGAAGGGCAGCGACGGCGGAAAGATCGGGCCGAGCGTCGCGGAGGCGGCGGTCACGCCGACCGCCGCCTCGACCGGGTAGCCATGGTCCTTCATCGCCTTGATCTCGATTGTTCCGATGCCGGCGGCGTCTGCGAGCGCCGTTCCCGACATGCCGGAAAAGATCACCGAACCGATGATGTTGACCTGCGCCAAGCCGCCCTTCATCCATCCGACAAGCGCCAGCGCGAAGCTGTAGATGCGGCCGGTCACGCCGGCGATGTTCATCAGATTGCCAGCCAGGATGAAGAAAGGGACGGCGAGCAGCGGAAAGCTCTCGACGCCGGCGATCATGCGCTGCGCGGTGATGATGTCAGGCGCAACGCCATAGATCACGAGATAGAGCAGCGAAGCCGTCGCCATCGACACCGCCACGGGAGCGCCGACCAGCATCAGGACGAGAAAGGAGCCGATGAGAAGAAGCATGGGCCTATTCTCCGATCCCGTCGAACGCCCCCGGGCGCTCCAGCACGGAATAGCCGCGTCTTAAATTCCCGACGAAGACCTGGATCGATCGGACGAGCATGAGGGCGAAAGCGGCGAACACCGCGTAGAAAAAGACGTTGCGCGGCAGGTCGATCGTGGTCATCCGCTCCCGGGCCACGATCGACACGTACCGCCACATCAGCACGCACATGTAGACGAAGAAGCCGATCCTGACGGCGTCGACGAAGAGGGCGAGGAAGCGCCCGGCCGACGCAGGCAAATAGTGGTAGAGCACGTCGACATGGATGTGGCGCGACAGGCGCACGCACATCGCGGCGCCGAGGAAGACGACGACCACGAGAAAGTTGATCGCGACCTCCTCGGTCCAGGCGAGGCTGTTGTTCAAGACATAGCGGGTGAAGAACTGCAGGAAGACGCAGACCACCATGCCCCAGAAAGCGGCCAGCGTCACCCAATCCTCGACGGCATAGCGGGACAGATCGACAGGCACCGCCTCCTCCTCGAAGGAGTGGGCGAGTTCCTCGGCGGTGACCTGGGTGTGGACCTCTGGCGTCATCGGCACGGCTCCAGCAGAACGGGATTTTTTTGGCTGCTTCGGTCGAGAAAGAAGGCCCGGCGCGGCAGGCGCCGGGCCCGGGCTGCTTACTTGACCGCCCGGATCGCTTCCCAGTCCGCCTTGCGATATCCGAAATCCTCGAACTTCACCTTCTCCGTTACCGCCTTCTCGAAATCGGCTTTGTCGACTTCGGTCACCGTCACGCCCTTGTCCTTGAAGAACTGGACGAGCTTCTGCTCGCGCTCGACGATCTTCTTGGTCGCCCGGGCGGCCGCCTCCTGCATGACCTCGGTGAAGATCGCCTTGTCCTCATCCGAAAGCTGCGACCAGCGCGATTGCGAGACGATCGTGTTGAGATGGTCGACGATGTGGCCGGTCAGCACGATGTTCTTCTGGACCTCGTAGAACTTCTTCGCTTCGATCGTGGTAAGCGGATTTTCCTGCGCCTCGACGGTGCCGTTCTGCAGCGCCAGATAGACCTCAGCGAAGGCGATCGGCGTGGTGTTGGCGCCGCAGGCGCGCGGCATGGCCAGATAGGCCGGCACGTCGGGAACGCGCATCTTCAGCCCCAGCATGTCGGAGCATTTCTCAATCGGGCGATTGGAGGTCGTCTGCCGCGTGCCGTAATAGGTGGTCGCGACGATGTGGTGGCCGGAGGCCTCCTCGTAGCCCTTGGTAAGCTGCTTGTAGATGTCGCTCTTGGTGTAGGCGAGCAGATGATCGGCATCGCGGAAAGTGTAGGGAAAATAGGTCACGCCGATGGGCGGGAATTCGCGCGCAGCGAAGCTGGAGCCCGAGATGATGATATCGACCGTACCGAGCGTCAGACCCTGATTGATGTCGGCTTCCTTGCCGAGCTGCGAGGCCGGGAACACGTCGATGTGGTAACGGCCGTTCGTCCGCTTCTCTATCTCTTGCGCGGCCCACACGGATTCGGTGTGGAAAGGCTCGGACGTCTCGTAGACATGCGCCCATTTCAATGCGGTCTGCGCCGATGCCGCCGAGAACGGCAAGGCGAGTGCGGCGATGGCGCCGAGAATTGCTGCGTATCGGAATTTCATGGCAAGATCTCCTCCCTGTGATGATCGTCCGAACTGCCGCGCCCGGTCATTCCGTGTGAATGATGGGCGGTTCCTTCTTCCCGGCAGTCTCCGCGACAGCGGACCCCTCGCCGAAATTGCGCGAAAACCTCTCTTGCGACAGCCGCAGATGGTGCCGCATGGCGGCCTTCGCCCCGCCGGGGTCGTGCGCCGCGAGCGCGTCGCGCACCGCTCGGTGCTCCTCCAGAGCCGCCTGCCAGGTGGTGCGATCCTCGAAATAGCTCGAAAGCCGCTCGAAATAGGGATTCATGCGCTGGTCGAACAAGTCGCCGACGACGCGCACGAGAACGGCATTGCCGAGGATGGCCGCAACGCCCGTATGGAACTCGCGGTCGAGTGAAATCGTGGTCCTGGTCGGGTGGCGCTGCCGGTCCATCCGCCCGAGCACCCTGTCCAAGATGCGAATATGCTCGGCTTTCACATGCTGGGCGGCTTCCTCGGCAATTGCGCCTTCGATGAATTCGCGGGCCCGCAGAAGCTCGAACGGCCCTTCTCCGGCGCTCGGCGGCGGAGCCGAGCGGGGCGGCTCGGTCACGTAAATTCCCGAGCCGACCCGGATGCGGACGCGGCCTTCGACTTCAAGCGCGATCAGCGCCTCGCGGATAGTCGGCCGCGAAATGCCCATGCGCTCGGCCAGCTCACGCTCGGTGGGAAGGCGATCGCCGGCTGCGTATTCGCCGCTGTCGAACAATTGCCGAAGCTGATCGGCAACCTGCCGGTACAGCCGGCGCGGAACGATGGCTTCGATCGGCATCGATGCCCAACCTCCCAGGCAATGTCCAAAGCCAATATGAATCGGTAAATTGGCCTGACCAATTCAAAGTGTCGGAAAAGAGGTGGCGAGTCAACCGTAAGACCGTATGGCGATTGCCGTTCGGCCTGACTCTGCCGAATGGCCTTTTCTCGGGCATTTCTGCCGTTCGGTTATGACTCGGCTCGGTTAGGGATGCGACGTTTTTGGAACCCCGTCTTCGAGTTCGAAACCTGCGCTGAGATAGAAATTGATCGCTGCAGGCTTCTTCGAACCCGTCATCAGCATGACCTTGTAGCAGCCCGCCCGCCACGCAGCATTTGATGCGGCAAGCAGGAGCCGCTTGCCGAAGCCTCGGTTTCTAAAGTCGGTGCGTGTTACAACGTTTTCGATCAGTCCATATACGGGCTCCCGCCGCGAGTGAGGTTAGGCACGACTACCAGGGAACACGATGCTGCCAGCACCCCGCCGACCTCACCGATAAGAATTGCACTGCCGCCAAAGGCCATGAACTGGTCGAACACTTCCTCTGCGCGGTCCGGCATCGGACGCGCATCGCCTGGAGCAAGATGCTGATACAAGTCCAGCAGAGTCGGCAGGTCATCTCGGCGGGCATGACTTATATGTAGCGAGTTCTGTTCCATGCTCGGATGTTGCTCCGCGCCGAGCAGTGACCACAACGGGCCCTGTCGGGCCTTTCGGCTTCGCCGCCAGAGAATGACGGCAGCGACTGGTGCTCCTACAAGAAATCGCCGACACCGTCGAATTTCCCAGCCGGGATTCCTGCCCTGTCAGGAACCTCCGCCAGTATCGGAAGCCCTCCCGTTGCGCTTCTTCATAGGCCCTGGCTGCCCGCCAGCCCGTGCAGGGCCACAGAACGAAAAACCCGGGATCCGGCGGCTGCGGTTTGATGCAGAGTCTTGAAAACTTCCGCACCTGGAACTGTACACGCCTGCATTGCTAGACGGCACACCTTCGTTCCGGCAAAGCTGTGAATCGCGGGGCCACTGGCAATCCGCAGGTCGGCGGGTTCAGGCAATGCCCATTGAAAGATGGGCCGCCGACTTTCCTTTTTGGCTGTAAAGCTCGGCCGATTGTCGCTTTCGATTGCCGTCTCAAATGGCGGAACGTAAGGACGCGGATGGCTATCACGCAAGCGAATTCCACCACTGCATACCAGCGATTTCGTCAGCAGTCGGATTCCGGTTCGGTTCGTCTGCCATTTTCTTATCCTTGCATAGGACTTGAGCTCCAGGGGCCTGCCTGCTCTGTGCCGCCGCAGGTGCAACGGCCGGTCGCCTATTTGGCAAGTGGGGCTGATGTTAGGACTGCCAGCTGGTGAGATGTTGATCTTGGTGCGCCCGGCAGGATTTGAACCTGCAATCGCCAGATTCGAAGTCTGGAGGATTGGTCTATGCTGACGGCTCGGATACCGACTTGCCGAAGATATTGAGAACCTCCGCCACTTCTCTCACCATCTGCGACAAGGGACGCGTTTGCTGGGCCGTGAGGCGAACGTCCGGTCGTTCAAAGAGAGCAAGGCAGGTTTCACCGGAATCATGGCGCGACTGGTAGGCTAGTCCATCTGGCTTGTCCTCGTGATCCCACAGGGCATCGGACCAACGCGCGCAGGGCTCATACGGTCCGGTTGAGATTGAATTATCTGTGCCAACGATTTGAAGACCCGCCCCATGGAGACGCACAACGCGCAACGCCCGGGGGCAGACGAGGCTCGTCGCGGACCGGCCAACGATGTCTGTCGAGGCAACCATGAGGCGTTGCGGGTTTCGCAGCAGTGCGCCACGAAGGGTCAGTCCGCAATAGAGGACACCGAACCGACTGCTTGCGCAGTCAAAGCGGTTCGTTGGCGGCACGCCTGAACCTGGACCGAAGAAGACCGGATCGAACGACGATCGGTGAACGCGGTAGAGCACCTGTCCCGGGCCGATTTCGTCGATAGGTAGCGAAATCTTTCCAAGCCAATCGGGCGGCGGGGGCGCCGCGCCGGATGGGCCACGCGGCGCGGTCCGACGACTTCCAGACTTCATGCAAACCCGTCCTGCGCCTCGCTCCGCAGCAGGCGCAAGACTGCCTCCCGATCGCCAGCCTTCAAAGCCTCGAGCGGAGAGCGCCCTCCAAGGGCGGAATCAGGCGCAAGCAGGAAGTCCAGAGCCACCCACGGCCCAGACGAGGCCTGAGCTTGAACAATGTCCGGAATGCCGGCGGCGACATCCGTATTATCGAATTGGCAAGCCGGGTAACGCCAGTCGCTTCCCTCCCGGAGGGCGAGCAGGGACCCGGCGCGCCGACGCTTGTCCACGGCCTGTCGCGAGATGCCGAGCAGACTTCCCGCATCTTCGGCGGACAAAGTGCCGCCCGCGCGCTCGATCAAGAGCTTGCGATGTTCGACGTTCCTGGCAAGGGCTGGAACCAGCGGATCGAGCTCAATGACGGCCGGCCCCACGACATCGGACCGGCTTAGAAGACGTGCGAGCGATCCGGCATCGGTCGGAGCCGCCAGAGCTTCGGAGAGCGTTTTCGGCGACGCGGTTGCCGCCATGCGCTCGAGCGCCGATGTGGCGCGCCGAAGAAACGTTGCCTGCAGACTGTCGGACTTTATGGTGCTTGTGTTTGGCGCCGCGCGAGCCATGGCGACCTCTGTGGTTGACCTCGGGAATATATAGGTACAAAACTGCCCACGTCAACTTCGGGACAACGTCATGCTGCGGCAGCTTATGTATGCTTCAATCCTGCTGACTTCGTTGATACAGTTCTGGGACCGATGGTGAATGGTGGTGCTCCTGAAAGACCAGGCTAAGGTGTTTTTTCGGGCGCGTCACCCCGACGTAGAACAAGCGCCTGGCTTCGCGAAGGCTCATGGGTGTCTGCTTATCGCGCGCGCTCGGGATGTTTGGAAGCGTTTACGCCGTACATGATGACCGCGTCGAACTTTCTGCCCTTCGCGCTGTGCAGGGTGCTCAGGCTGACCCGACCAGTTCCCTCCATCCTTCCGGCGAAATGCATCAACGGCACATCCAGATCGCGCACCGGATCGGTGCCGGAAATCATCTCGTCGCAGACGTCCACTCCTGTTCGGAGTTGCGCGCAATCGCGCGCCATGGCGTGACGAGTTCTCGTGAGAAGCGCTGCGGCCAGGCGTGGGTAGTTTCGCCGCTTCCAAATGAGGTGCTGAGAAACCCCATGAGTTGGGCGGACAGTTCCTGTTCCTCGCGGTCGCTGGCGTGGCGCCCATAGACCAGTATCATGGCTTGCAACAGAAGCCGCGAAAACGGCGGGGCGGCAGCGCGCCAGCCTCTGTGACCCAGCGGGCGCAATCTTCAAGCAAGCGCGCAAGACGCGAACTTCTCTTGACCAGCGCATTCGCGTCGGCGCTTAAGATAAATGGAACGGCGATGTCCCTGGCTGAGGTCCGCGTCACGAAAGCAGCTCCGCGGCGCTCAAATCACTCCCCACGCCCGAAACCTTCCCCTGCCCGTCATCTCGCGCAGGCCGAGTTCGCTGACAAGGTTGAGCGCACCCTGCTTCGAGACTTTAAGGCGGTCCTGGATCATGCCCGTGGAGACGAGTGGACGCGACATGACGAGTTCGGCCAAGCCTGGCAATTTCGAGCTGACGCGGCGCTCACGCAGCCGCCGCTCCATCTGGCTTTTTGCCAACACCAGGCGATCATGCTCCTTCAATCCCGCCAGCGCCGCCTCCTGTACGGCGTCGATGCAGGCCAATAGTCGGTCGTCGCGATTGCGTGCCCGCCGGCGCTCTCTTGGGATATTCTTGGCGCCGAGATGCAGTGAGGCGAGGTGGCAGCCGGCGAGCCCTTCCTGCCTCAGGAGTGCCGACACCAGCAACGGCCCCAGCCAGGACGCATGCTGCAGCACGTCGATGCTGGACCATGTGTCGAACAGAACCGCCGCGCGCAGGATCACCGGCAGTTGGCGCGTTTCACCGAGCACACCCTGCCACTCGGCCAGCCGGACATCTTCGTCCCAGTCAAGATCGTAGACCAGAGCTGGACGATCGGCTTTTGGCGCTGCCTCCTTGCGAGCCGCTGCCGTTCCGCCTTCCAGCACCTTGGTCGACCGTTCCAGCACGGCGTCGATCGCCGCCAACTCTTGCGCCAGCGGATCCGGCTCGTCCGTGTCGATCGGCTCGTCAGCGCCAAGCGCTGGCACAAAACTCCCCTCCCCTTCCCGGCCTCCTTCTGCCGGCTCCGCCGCGCCGCGGCCGGTGAGCTGGCGAAGGCCCTCGCGGCTCAGCGCCCAGTCCGGAGCGCGGGAAATAATTTGCCGTCTGGCGCGCAAAACCGCATGCGCGCGGGTGAGCTCGTGGGTCGGCGCTCGGACATCCATGTGCGCGTCGTGCAGCACCAGGTCCTCGAGGTGGACGAGCTCGCCCTCGAGCCAAAGTGCAGCGGTTGCGTCAGCAAAATTCTGCCGCTCGATCCAGCCCTCACGAATGGGAGAGCGGAACAGCCGCTCGTCGAGGCGAGCCAACAGCTCGGTGGCGCGGGCAACCGGCCCGATGAGGGTTTCCAGAGGCAGCTTGGCGATGTCGTAAGTCATTGATTTCACGATAGCTGATTCGCGATAGTCCAGCTATCTGCCATTTAACTTGACTTATAGGTGGTTTCCATTGGCGGCTATATCACTGTCGATAAGTATCTCTTATCGATAGTGAGATGGTTCACCGGTTGACCACCTCTGCTTTTGGCTCTATCGTCGCCCAAAACACCGATCGCCGGGCCAGGCCACGCTGCGCTCGACCACAGGGCCCAATTTCCGGAGCACGCCGTCATGACCATCACCGTCAAGGTTGCCGAAGCCAAGACCCATCTGTCGGAGCTCCTGGCCAAGGTCGAAGCCGGCGAGGAGGTGATCATTTCCCGCGGCAACGATCCGATCGCCAAACTCAGCAGGATCCGCAAGGATACCGACCTCACCGCCCTAATCGAAGAGGTCCGCGCCGCCCGGGCCCGCGCCAAGCCTGTCACCACCGAGGAGATTCTGGCTTGGAAGCACGAGGGGCACCGCTACTGATGTCTTTGATCCTCGATGCGTCCATCGCCGCCGCCTGGCTGCTGCCGGAGGAGCACAGCCAGGCCGCCGAGGCGCTGGTAGGGGGACTTGGCGGCCGCTGCCCCGTGCCATCCTTATTCTGGCACGAAATCCGCAGCATCCTGCTTGTCGCCCGGCGACGCGGGCGCATCCACGACGGCGAGGCGCTCGCCGCGCTCGGCCGGCTGCGGCGCCTGCCGCTGGAGGATGCCGGTCAGGGCGCGGACGCTAGCGTCATGGCGCTCGCCGAAGCGCATGGGCTGAGCGCCTACGATGCAGTCTATCTGGCGCTGGCGCTGGAGCGGTCTCTGCCGCTCGCCACGCTGGACCGCAAGCTGGCCGCTGCCGCGCACGGCGAAGCCGTCGTCGTTCTGGGACCATTCGCCAATGACGGCTGAATTTGGCGATCCGCCAGACCGCGGCGTTGTTCAGCGCGCCGAAGCCCTCGACGCGCTCGATTCCGTGCTGCCCTTCGACCGCCGCGACTTTTTGGCCGAGCTCCTCACCGACGACGATGTCGCCACACTTCGGCACCTCGCCAAGGAAGGCATCGGCGAGAATTCGCTGCGCGCGCTCGCCTCCGACCTCGGCTATCTCGAGGCGTGGTCGCTCGCCGCCACCGGAAGACCCCTGCCCTGGCCGGCGCCGGAGGCGCTGCTGATCAAGTTCGTCGCCCACCACCTCTGGGACCCGGCCAGACGCGAAACCGATCTGGCGCACGGCATGCCGCAAGACGTGGCAGTTGCGCTGAAGGAGCAAGGCCTGCTGCGCAGCGACGGTCCGCATGCGCCCGCGACGGTGCGCCGGCGGCTCTCCAGCTGGTCGACGCTGACGAAATGGCGGGGGTTGAGGGGCCGATTCAACGCGCCGAGCCTGCAGAGCGCCATCAAGCTCGCGGTCCGCGCCAGCGCCCGGCCACGCGGCCGCAAGAGCCGCAAGGCAGTGACCGCCGATATTCTCGTCACGCTACTCAAGGCCTGCGCGGGCGAAAAGCTGGTCGACCTGCGCGACCGCGCCCTGCTGCTCACCGCCTTTGCCTCCGGCGGCCGCCGCCGCAGCGAGGTCGCCCGCCTGCGTGCCGAGCAGCTCAGGGACGAAGATCCGGTCCCCGTCGACCCGAAGGATCCGAACAGCGAGAAACTGCCGTGCCTGTCGATCCACCTCGGGCGCACCAAGACGACCCAAGCCGATACCGACGCCTTCGTGCTGCTCATCGGCCGGCCGGTTTTGACCATGAAAGACTGGCTCGCGCGGGCCGGGATCACCGAAGGCGCCGTCTTTCGCGGCATCGACCGCTGGGGCAATCTCGAGCCGCGGGCGCTGACCCCGCAGGCCGTCAACATGATCCTGAAGCGCCGCGCCGCCGCGGCAGGCCTCGATACGCAGCTGATTTCCGCGCACGGCCTGCGCGCCGGCTACCTCACCGAAACCGCTCGCCGTGGCATCCCCCTCGTCGAAGCCATGCAGCAGTCGCAGCACCGATCGATCAGCCAAGCTTCGCGCTACTACAACGACGCGGAACGGCAGTTGGGACGCGCGGCAAGGCTGATTGTCTGACGCTTCCCCAGCCGTTCTCTCGGGAACATTGCTACCCGCACAAAGACGGCCCCTGTGCATTATTGGGAAACGATTCAGGTAGCGGCTTGGCAGCAAGCGCCCGCTCTTCCTCCTTCCAAGGGCCGATCAAGTTCAAGGATACCTCCTCCCGGCTCGGATCTGTTTCTATGGGACCGAGCGTCACGTCCTGCTTCCTTGATCCCTTGCCTTCCCTTACAATCCCTTCCGGACACAGAGGAGTTCGGCCATGAGCGAAGACGCCTTCAACATGTCGATCCGCAAGTTCCTGAAGGAAGTCGGCGTCACCTCCCAGCGCAAGATCGAGGAGACGGCGCGCGAAGGGCAAATCGGCGGCGAGAAGAAGTTAAACGTCCGCATGACGCTGACGGCGGAGGGCACCGACCTTAACCACGTGGTAGACGGCGAGATTGAACTCCCATAAGCCGAGCGAAGCGACCTAGCGAAACGTCCGACGCGGCCGAAAGCGTCGAGACGGATAAGCAGTTGGAATAGGGTCTGGTCGACATCCACGCAGTACCGCTCACCACCCGCATATCGCTTTTGAGCTGGCGCCAGCCAGGATCCGCACCGCCCCACAGATAGCCTGAGGCTTATGCGGACCACTCGCCATGGTGCGACGCCTGGCGCCAGCACCCTCACCGCTCCCAGCCCTTCTTTTTCATGTTCTTGCGCAGCGCTTCGCTGATCTCCACAGTAACACCTCGATCGCCGTCGGCGGGATCGGTTACAGACCTTCCGTTGTTGCCGGCTGCCTTGGCGTGCGCATCCAGTTTTTCGCGCAAAAGCGCCATGATCATCGGCCACACCGAGAACTTCTGGTCGCGCGCCCGTTCTGTCAAATTGCGCAGATAGCCGCCACGGCTGGCAATGCGGTCGGACCGCTGGAGGATTGCCGCTACCGTGATCGCGGCCTTTTCCGGCCCCATGACCTCGACTGCTTCCTGCCAGGCGCTGGGGCTGATGCCCATGAACGGCCGGGCCTGGGTCGCGGCCTCCACAAAATCGCGCCATGTCCGGATATGTCCGTCGCGCGCCAAGGTCAGAAGTTCAGGGCAGGCATCCACCACCATGCCCAGCGGCAAATCCCGGCTCGGCAAGGCGCGCACGTTGTCATTTTTGACGCCAACGCCGCTCGCTTCACCTGTTTCTTCTAAGCCGTATTCAGATTCATCGGTAGAAGAAACATGTGGGTTTGAATTCTGTATGTGGCGCTCAGATTGGGACTCATTGGCGTTCGGATTCTGCGAATTAATGAACGATTCCAAGGTCTGATGCACATCGACCCAAAGATCTTCCAGCTCGTTGCAGATCGTCTCGAGGGTCAAGCGTGCAGCCGTCCGCGGCAAGCGGGCGATAATCGCTTCGTACCGGCGCATGAACCCTTGCCAATTGCCAGGAACGCCTTCGTTGATGCCGGCCTCGATCATCTTGACGACGTCGCGCCGGCTGATGGTGAGGCGCTCCTTGACCAGGCGATGCGCCTTGCGCTCGGCCTGGACGGCCGCTGCCAGGGCTTTGAACTCTTCTGCCCGCGCAAGGATCGGCGAGAGATCGAACCCGTAGGCCTGGTCGATCGCACCGCCCTCCCCTCTTCGCGCAAATCGCTTGCCATTCGGGCTGTCGCGGCGGATGACAAGGCCCGTTGTCACCAGGTTAGCCAGATGACGCCTCAGTGTTGCCGGCGACATGCCATTGGCACGACGGATGAGCTGCTCATTGGAAGGAAATACGATCAGGCTTTCCTCTGCTGTGAGCTCGTCCGCGCGATGAAACGACAAAAGCGCATTCAGGATCGCCAGGGCACGATCGGTCGCGCCGAGCGCCTCCTTGGCCTCTCGGATATCGCGAAATACCTGCCACTTCGAAGCCCGGGCTTTCTCGTCAATTTCACCGGCAGCGACTTGGTTGGCGAGTTGCCCAAGCGTCATCGGCCGCCGCCCAAAGGGCGTCGTTGCTATATGCGTTCCCATTTTCCCTTCCGCCTATTGCTAGGCAAAAGAAACCTGCTCGCCAAAACGACGCCGAGACTCTTGACAGTGATTCGTGGATTTGCGATTCTCAGAGCTGCTACGGACTGAGAAGGGCTTCCGCGCGGTGACGATCGGGGGCCTTTTTCTTTTGCGGTTGAGTGCTCCTTAGTCCGTTACCTGTTGCCGGAACTCGTCATAGAGCGCTTGCAGGCGCTCCCGCACGAAGCTCGCGAATTCCGGTTCGATGCGCTTGTCGAAAGCGAAGGTCATCTTCGCTTCACTGTCACTGATGTTGACCAGCCGGGATCCGTTGGCGGCGGCCCATACCGTCCTTTCGGGCTTCTTTGCGGTGGTCTTGACGAGATCATGGATAGCCTGAAAGCGCTCGTCGCTGGTACGCGCGGCAAATTCCGGCTCCTGGATGGCCTTCAGCGCCTTGGCGCGCTTGCCGCGCTCGTCGAGCAGGTCGGCGAGTTCCGCCCATCGCTGGCGCCCGAACGATTCCGCGGTGCCTATGGCTTCGATGATGTCCGCCGGCAGACGAGCGACAAGCGCTATCATTTTTGAGAGTGCCGCTTTATCGACGCCAAGTGAGGCCATGATGATGTCGCGCGAGAAACCCTTGGCTTCGAGCTTGGCCGCGAAATAGCACCGCTCGATATAGGAAAGGTCGCTGCGACTGTTGTTTTCCTGGCCCTGGCTGACGACAAGCTGCTCGTCGCTCAGGTCCCTGACGACAGCGCGAACCAGTCGGCCAAGCTGCCTGACCGCAGCCAGCCTCCGGTGGCCGTAGGCCACCTGGTAGCGACCGTCGCTGTCTGGATGCGGACGCACCAGGATCGGCACCTGTTGCCCATGCTCACGGATCTGCGCGACCAGGCCGGCTTGCACTTCATCGCTGACCCCAAGGCGGTCGATGACGATCGACTGGTCGATCAGGCCGGGATCGAGTTCAACGATCGCCTGCCCTTCCGACAGCTTACGCTCGATCTCCTCGGCTCGCTGTGCGCGCGAGTTGATGTTTTCGAGCGATTGCGAGATGGCTCCCACCGGACGGCCGGGCTTTAGAGGCCTGTCCAGGCCCATCAGGGGCCTTACAAGCGCCGTTCTAGCTGCGTCTGGTTGAGACTGTTCGCTGGTGGCTTCGGACACTTCGAAGAGGTTCTTGCGGGCCATGGCTATTTCCGCCCCCAGGTCTTGCGGATCAGTTCCTCGATCTCACCGTTGACAAGGGTCAGGCTCTCCAGGGCACGATCATAGGTCCCGCGCGTGAATTGTCCGCGTTCAACCTCATAGAGGGTCTGCTTCGTCAGCCCTGCGTCGGAGATCGCGGTCGATTTGAGCATGGCGTTTTCGAGAACCCGATTGCCAAAGATCGAACGCATGAACCCGGCCATCTGGCTTTGCGGACCATCGTTGGGTTCGAACCGGGTGACGAGATAACGCATCCAGTCATAATCGGTGTTGCCGCCGGCGTTCTCCACGACGCTCAGCAGATCCGAAGTCATGAGCAGGAACTGGGACATCGACATTACATCCAGCATCTGCGGATGCACGGTGATGATGACGGCCGTGGCCGCGCACAAGGCAGACAGGGTCAGGAAGCCCAATTGCGGCGGGCAGTCGATGACGACCACGTCGTAGGCGCTCTCTATCTCGGCCAGACATTCACCAAGCCTGGCGAAGAACATCGTGCCTGGCTGCCGGCTCGCCAATACCTTTGGCGTTTCGTGCTCGAATTCCATCAGTTCGAGATTGCCGGGAACAAGGTGAAGGTTGGGCGTATAGGTCGAGCGCACGATCTCGAGAATGCTACGGCATTCCTCATCGTAGCGGATCGCCCCGTAGATGGTCTCGTTGGGCCCGACATCCAGTTCGGGCTGATGGCCGAACATCGCCGACAGGCTGGCCTGCGGATCGAGGTCGATAGCAAGCACCCGGTAGCCGCGCAACGACAGGAACTGGGCAAGGTGGGCAGCCGTGGTGGTCTTGGCGCTGCCTCCCTTGAAATTCATCACCGACAGAATCTGGAGCTTCTCCCCTGCCCTACGGTGGCGTATGTATTTTCCAGGTCCCTTTGAGTTCTGTTCGTCGAGCACCTGACGCAGCCGGTCGATGTCTTCCACCGAATACAATCGCCTGCCGTTCGCCTGCGGTTGCGGGCCATGTCCCTCCGAAACGATCTGCCGGAGATAGCCTTCGTGAATGCCGATGAAACCTGCGGCCTCGCCTGGGGTAAACAGGCGCATGCCCTTCTGCGCGGTCGGCGGGAATATCCTCGCCTGGTGCGCTTGCAGCTGCCGTGACAGTTCGGTGGCGTCGGCGGCAATGAGTTCGCGAAGGCTTTCGCCCGTTGGAACGCTCTGGTTGACTTTCTCCAACATCGGCCCTCTCTTGATCTGCGCATTTTGGCCAAAGGGCGACGTAAATGCGCTGATCAGGATGGACTGATTCTGAACTGCCGACAAATGCTTTTTGGTTACCAAAAGGTTAACGAGCCAAGCTCCTAAAGTGAGTCGCCGGCGGCTTGCAATTTACACAAATAATGGCGCGCCAGGTGCAGGCATACTCCATCGCCTGCTATCAGAGGCTACTGATTGTTTTCAGGGTATCTTTGTGCCCGCTTGCCCCGACCGCTTTCGTGCGAGAGCACCGCCCCTCCTTCCCCTCAGCCGAGCGCCCTGCAAATGCACCCGAGCCTAGCGACACGCAGGCCTTTTTCTCGGGCTTCGGCGCAGATGGCTACTCAGGAGTTGTCCGTGTGCAACTTTCCCCGCCTCGCCCCGACCCCGTCTCGTCTTGACGTTGGCTGGGCTCGTGGCATCGAGCTTCCTCCTGGACACGTAGCGAACGCCGTCACCGCAAAATCGAGGCGGTCATCCCAGCGACTGGCCGCCAGGCCCAATTGTTGGCGATGGGTCGGCCGCTGCCATCGTAGTTGTACGTGTGCAACTTTTCGTCACCACACCTCCCGTGACACGTTGCGTTGGCTGAACCACGGCGGCGAATGCTCGTCCGCCTTGGGAGATCCCGTGGAACATCAAGCGACCTCCCGGAATAGGCGTCGGACCGAAGGGACCGACAGTTGGGCGCCGGCGAGGCTCTTGCCGACCCGCCACCTTGGTATTTGGACGTGCGCCGTCTTTCGCCGCACTAATCCGTCCTTTGGCTGCACCCGGGCGACAGTTGTGCCCGTGCCATGCTTGGCGGGCCCCGCCCACCGAGCCGGATCCGGGCCACCTGTTGGGATCTGGCAAGCCACTCGACGACCGATCTTTTTGAACCCCATTAATCCTGCCTCGCAGCGCGGCAAACGCTGCTAGCTCCACCGCCTGCCGATCTGGCGAGGTTGGATTTGCGAAAGAGCATCGAAAGCCGCGAGAAAGAAGGAGCCCTTCGACGAGCGGCCGAATTGAGCTCAGTCCAGACCTGTTGTATGGCCGCGACTCGCGCAGCGTTCGCTCCGCCACCGATCTTGAAATGCCGGGGGCTGTAGCGCAATTGACCTCCGACACTGTGGGCTGAACCCCTTTGCGCAATGCTTGGGCGCAGTTCCCCACCGGAGCGGCGTTCTCATGTCGGCAAAAGTTGTACGTGTGCAACTCCTGTTGCTTCGCATTGCCGACCACGCGGCTTGGGTTATCCTCCGCGCACGCGACGGCCGAGGCCGCCGCAGCGATCCTTGGGACATCAATGCGGCGGGCCCAGCCGCGCTCAGGGGGCCACATGACCGAAAACGGAGCAAAAAGAAGCAGCTTCAGCTCGTACAGTTGGTGGCAATTTCTCCCATGCGACAGTTGCTTTGCGCGAGTCCCTGCGGGCCCGGACACAACGCCGCACGGAGCGAGGTATCTCGACCAAGTTACTGGCAGCTGTTCTAGCTTCGCCTCGATGCTTCGAAGAGGACGCCGTCGTTGTACACGTGCAACTCGCCTCTGCGGCAATCATCTCTGAAGGCTACCGTCGTCCGGAAGCGCAGGGGAGGGGGCCTTGTCTATCAAAGCGACCAAGGTGCCGCAACTCAGACATGTAGGCAAACGCTCCAATGAATAGCGCCCGTCGAGAAGGCAAGTGCACCGATTGGCACGGCACAGTCCACGAAGCGTGCCGTTGCTGGAACCTGCATCCGCGGATGCTCCCAAGGTTTCATTGGGCGCTTGACCAGCAGGAGCCCACCGCTCGACGATGTCCCGGGCTGCGACCTTAGTGCAATTCTGGGCGGGATATCCAAGCCATACCGCCCAGGAGTGGAGTGGTTGCACGCGCGGTTACAAATGACCTCTCCACCGCAAGCGAGTTCGTCCGAATTCACATACTCGTAACCTTAACAGCGCGTTAAGGTTTGGGATTTTTTAGTTTTCAGTACGCAAGTTCACTCATATAGCAAGGCATTGATATCATTGCATAATCGGTTCCGCCACAATGTTCCGATGCATGGGCAGTAGATCAGTACCGAAGAAAGGGGCGGTCACTCTGGGGGCGGCTAGCCGTTCTCTCTCAGAATCCGGTTTTGTAGCATATCGAGCGCGCCGGCCGCCGTCTCTAAGTCAAGGTGCGACAGACCGTCTTTGCGCTTCTGATATTCCTTGCCCATGAACCTCGGGCCTCGTTCAAACGCCGAGGCGGTCTGAAGGTTGCGGGGGGGGTCAGAGCGGCGCTGAGGCGGGCGAGGGTCGTCGTCGCAGTGCTGCGCACATAAAATCCGGTCGTGCAGCTCTCGAAGCCCATCCACATGGAGGCTGGACGGGACTTTGCTCAGGGCAGACACCATCAGGGTGCTCCTCGAATCCCTGCCCGACGAAATCGAATTGCGCCAATCTGAAGCCAAGGTCGTGATTGGCTGTTCCGACAACTGGCTCGATTGCGGTCGCCTATACGCATACGGCCCTAGGTTCGTGAATGACATCGGCCTGATCCGCTACCCAGTTGCCTATCTCCGCGAATCGATTTCCCAGCATACTGTCGATACCCACGACGTGGCGGGGCGCGGACCTCGACGCCACCCAGCAGGACATCCGAAGAGTCACACCCGCAAGCCAACAAAAGGCCGCAGCAGCTGCCGGCAACACTCCACAACTCGTATGGGAGTACCGGTAGCCCAACCACAAGCCGCTGGAAATGAAATGAGTGCCCGAGCGCTGACCGAAGTCTGGATCGGCTTGCCTAGGCGCACGAGCCGGCGAATTGAACCGCATGCCGCGCAAAAAGGAAGTTGCCTCGGTTGAGGCAAAGGGCGGTGGCTTCCGGGCCGCCCCAATCGTCAAAAAGTGATCCCTGTGGACCCGGGCCCGTTACGGTGGCTTAGGCTCGGGTGCAAGCGGAGGGCTAGAGGTCCGGCTCTCATACCGGAACAAGGCCAGCAGCCAAGCTCTCCTGTTCGAGAATATCTGTAACATCACCGACGCTGGCCCCTGAATTGGGGTGGGCCGTCGCCAGTTCCCTTGCCTTGGATTTCACGTCAAACGAAGACTGCCGCTGCTTCTTCGCCGCTGCTACCGCGTCTGCAATCTCGACTGCCAGGGTAAGTGCCGGCATTGGATTCCTCCCGAATGCCCCAGCCTTTACCCCAAATATGGCAGACATTCGGCCAACCCTACGCATTCGAAACTAGGCAAGTTGGACGGGACCTCTGCAAATCACACTGTCGACTGGCGTCAGTTCTGTAGAATCCGTGAAGGCACCTACGGAAAAGAAGAGCGCGATCGCGAGCAGGATAAACGCGCCGGGGGAGGGCACATCACGAAGCCGCCCGCATTGGCGGCGCGGTTCTAGCGTCGAGGATAAGATAAAGCCCGACGCATGCTAGGGAGCATAGGCGCCGGGCTCGCTGCGAGAGACGGTCCCAAATCTGAACCGACCCACATTGCAACAATTCACAGCCAGCGAATGGGTTCCCCAAAGAGGGTCATCAAGGGTGACGGTTCGTGGCTGTTCTCTTGCTCCTAGCTTCGCGGCCTTGCCAGTATCAACATCGAAGATTTCCAGACTCCGTCACGGTCCCCTTCGCATATCTTCGTGTTCGGCGGGACAGGAGCGGGCGGCAACAAAACTGGCCATATACCTCTGCGGAAACCTGCCTCACGTCCGTTGAGAAAGAGACTGGCCTGCATCGGTCGCCACATGATTTCCGGAGCGTGTTCGCCACGGGCCGGCGATTTGTCGCCCGATGATATCCCGAGTCGCTTTCGAGGCTGCCGTCAAGAAAGAAGGCATGCCGTTCGATTGATTGAGGCTGGTTCTCGCCACTCCCTAACCCGCTCGCCTAAGCGGACTGTCGGCTAATCATTTGCCAGCAACCGCGCCTCGCGGAGAAGTGAGTTCGGACTGTTGCCGAGCATCTTGATAAGGTCACGTGCTTGAGCTTCGGTAATGCCGGTTTCCCGCACGAGAAACTGCACCCGAAAGTCCTTCTGCGCCTGCACGCGCTCGGCGCGTTCTTGATCGTTCTCAGCCATAGGAAACGTCCCCAGTCAGCCAGAACCCAGCGCCAACGAATTTGTTCCAACAAAAAAGGCCCATCGCAGCTAATGAGCGTAAGCGACGGGCCTCCTGCAATTAGGAGCGGTTACACCTGGAGGATCGGCCGCTACGCCGCAAATCACCAAGCCGTGAATTCGTTCCACAATTGAACACGGTATTCTCTTCGCGTCCGAACCCGTTCTATGAGATAGTCTGCATAAACCGCGCCGAGGGCGGCGGCCATGTCAGTGTCGCGTTCCAGTGGTGTCTACTGGCCCGCTGATCTGGATATGCTCCAGCGGGTGTTTGACCGCTTGTGCAATGAGCGCCGCCTAGCCAAGAAAGACCGGGAGCAGCGTGCATTCCTGGCCACGGAACTGTTCCAACTTTTCCATGACGGCACCACCGACGAATCTGATCTACTGCGAACGCTTTCGAAGCGCCGCAGGGCATAACCGTCGGCGTTCACCCTCTTCCTTTCGGCGCTGATGCCGTTATCCTCGGCAACTGCAAGTCTGCTGGCCGCTAGGTGTCCCATCTCCTTGGAAAGCGCTGCGGGCTTCAGAGGGGTCAGCATGCCGGCTCGACGGTGCTGGCCCCTCTTCGTTCTCTGGAGCGCGTTGCGGCGCACCTACATCATCGGCAGAACTGTCGACTGCTTGAACTGGTCTAAAGCAAAGCTCGATTCGATCGAGGCCACCCCTTCGAGTCTCGTCAGTTTCTGCTTGAGAAACGCCTCGTAGACAGGCAGGTCCTTCACCACGACACGAAGCAGATAGTCCCGCTGTCCGGTCATGAGATAGCAATCGACGATCTCCGGCCATCGCGCCACCGCCGCGGCAAACCGATCGAGTTCCTCCTCACGCTGGCGTTCGAGCTTGATCGACACGAACACGCTGATCGGCAAGCCAACCTTAGCCTGGTCAACCACCGC
>NZ_JBEPLM010000012.1:0-248128 GCF_040545255.1 Mesorhizobium shonense | reverse complement strand
CCGATGCTGGCCTCCGATCCAGCCAGCATCTTGAATCACAAAATCAGCCTCTCCGGAATCCCTCTTCGATTCTGTCAAAAGCTGAACCGCTCTAGTCTAGTCGCACACGACGCGAAAGCGCTTGCCGGGTTCGCTGATATTGCGGCAGGCCAGCGCCTTCTCCGGGCCGGCAGACGCATCCTGCGGCTGCGCATCCGCCGGCGGCCTTGCCGGAGGCGGCTTCCGATATCTGCGCGGCGCCGATCTTGCCGCCTCGGGCGGCGCTGGAAAGACGCCGACGGCGACAGGCGGCGGGCTTAACTGCGCCTGCTGCGGAGGCTTGTCCCAGACACGCCTGACGTCGAGCTGCCGTGGAATGATCACCGTGCCGTCGTCGCTGCGCGCGCAGCCGCTTGCGGCAAGCAGCGCCGGGCACAGAACAAAAGTCAGCATTCGACCGAGCATCAGCAATCTACCCCCACGGGCTTTATAGCCCGGTAGCGCTGGTCCGCCAACGGACGGATTACCGCAGCAGGCATCGGACCAGCGTCCGATTTGACGCGCGCGGCTCTGAAACGGATCCATACGACGCGCTTGTCTTTTGTTTTCGATGCATGTCGTTTTCGCAAAACCGCTGCGCACTTTTGGGCGACAGGCATTAACGGCATCGGCTGTGTTCGGTTGCGAATCGTTAAGGTTAGCGGATCGTTAATGCTTGTCGGGCACATTCCGCCGACGAACCGGCGAGGGTTCGGCCTGGGGGTAGGAATGGCGGATACGGACGGGACTTTCGGGACGGGCGACGCGCGCGATTCCCAAAGGACGGTTGCGGGCGGCGGCGAAACATCGGCCGAAGCACAGCAGGCGGCGGGGACTTCGGAAGCGCTCGCCAATCTTCGCTTGATGGTCGATTCGATGCCGATCGGCGTCATCGTCCTCGATGCCGATCTCAGGGCGGAGATCATCAACCGCGCCTTCTACGATTTCTGGAAGATCGATCCGCGTCGCGCCACGATCGGCTGCGGTTTTCGCGAACTGATGGCGGCGAGCCGCGACGCCGACCCCTATGGCGACGACGAAGCGGAATGGCAGCGCCACATCGCCCAGCGGGAGGCTGAGATCCGGGCAGGCGTCGCCGGCTCCAGGCAGTTGCCGCGCAATGACGGCCGCACGCTGATCGGGTCGCTGGCACCGCTTGCCGGCGGCAAAAGGCTGATCTCCTATGTCGACATCACCGACATGAAGCATCGCGAGACCGAGGCCGAGGACGCGCGCAAGAATCTCGCCACGGTGCTGGAGTCGCTGCCGGCCGGCGTCATCATCTACGACCGCGACGACCGCTTCGTCTTCGCCAACCACAAGCTGCAGGACTCGCTGCCGGCCCTGAAGCCGGCCTGGCAGCCGGGCCGCAGCTTCCGCGAGGCGCTCGCACTCGGGCATTCCGTCGGCTATTTCCAGTCGAGCGGCGACCTCGAGATCGATAGTCTCTACAATGTCGATACCGAGCGCTGGCTCGACGCCATGCTCAAGCGTTACCGCCTGCCCAATTCGTCCTATGAGCGGCTCAATGCCGACGGACGCTGGTACCAGGTCTACGACATGCGCACCGATGACGGCACGTTCATCGGCGTTCGTGTCGACATTACCGACCTCAAGACACGGGAGAAGGCGCTGCGCGACTCGATGCGCCAGATCGACCTTTACCGCCATGTCACGGACGAACTGCCGGTGGCGGCCTTCATCAAGGCCGAGGATCTCAGCATCGAATTCGTCAACAAGGCCTGGTGCGCGCTGACGGGCATCGCCAAGGAAGACGTCATCGGCAAGACGGACCGCCAGCTTTTCGGTTCCGGGGACGCCGAGAGCTACAGCCATGACGACACCGAGGTCGTGGCCACCGGCAATGGGCGCGAGGTCGAGGAGCCCGTCACTCATCGCGACGGCACGGTGCGGCAACTGATGACACGCAAGAGCCGCCTCGTCGCCGTCGACGGATCGGTGCATCTGGTCGGCTCCAGCACCGACATCACCGACGTCAAGGCGCGCGAGCGGGCGCTCAAGGAAAGCATGAGCGAGAACGAGGTGTTCCGCAGCCTGATCGACAACGTGCCGGTGTCGATCTACGCCAAGCGCTCGGATCTGAGGCAATTCTACGTCAACAAGGGCTGGTGCGACCTCACCGGCTTCAGCAAGGAAGAGGCGATCGGCAAGACCGATGTCGAGATATTCGGCGCGGACGGCGAAGCCTTCATCGCGGGGGACCTCGCGGTGCTGCGCACCGGCGAGACGCAGGAGATCGAGGAAAAGGTGACGATGCCCGATGGCAGCGTGCGCCACCAGTTCGCGCGCAAGGGCGCGATGATCGCGTCCGACGGCTCGCTCTATCTGATCGGATCGACCACGGACATAACGGAACTGAAACAGCGCGAGGCCGAGCTTAGCGAGGCGCGCCAGCGCGCCGTGCTCGCCGACCGCGCCAAGTCGGAGTTCCTCGCCAATATGAGCCATGAAATCCGCACGCCGATGAACGGCGTGCTCGGCATGGCCGAGCTGCTCGCCAAGTCGGACCTCGACCCGAAGCAGAAGACGTTCACCGACATCATCGTCAAATCGGGCAACGCGCTGCTCACCATCATCAACGACATCCTCGACTTCTCCAAGATCGACGCCGGCCAGCTGGTCCTCGATCCGGCGCCCTTCAATCTCGCCGAGGCGATCGAGGATGTGGCGACGCTGGTTTCGACGCGCGCCAAGGAAAAGGACCTGGAGCTCATCGTCCGCGTCCAGCCGGGGCTCGACGGGCAATTCGTCGGCGATGTCGGCCGCCTCAGGCAGATCGTCACCAATCTGCTCGGCAACGCTGTGAAATTCACCGACGAGGGCCACGTTCTGGTCGACGTCACCGGCGAGCGGGTTCCGGCGGGCACCAGGCTCACCATCTCGATCACCGATACGGGCATCGGCATTCCCGAGGGCAAGCTGAAGCTGGTGTTCGAGAAGTTCAGCCAGGTCGACACCTCCTCGACAAGGCGGCACGAAGGCACCGGGCTCGGCCTTGCCATCACTTCGCGGCTGGTCGAGATGATGGGCGGCGAGATCGGCGTCGACAGCGCCGAAGGCAAGGGCTCGACCTTCTGGTTCACCGTCACGCTGCCGCGGGCCGAACAGGGCGGGCAGCGGATCATGCCGGTCGACGTCACCGGCGCGCGCGTGCTGATCGTCGACGACAATGCCGTCAACCGCTCGATCCTCAGCGAGCAGATGGCCTCGTGGACCTTCGATTCCTGCGCGGCGGAAAGCGGCGCCGAGGGACTGAAGGTGCTGATCGCCGCCGCCGCCTACGGCGTGCCTGTCGACTGCGTCGTGCTCGACTACCAGATGCCGGGCATGACCGGCGCCGAAATGGCACGCATCCTGCGCAACACCGCCGGCCTCGCGCACACGCCGATCATCATGCTGACCTCGGTCGACCAGTCGCTCGCCAGCGCAGCCTATCGCGATCTCGGCATCGATGCGCAGCTGATCAAGCCGGCGCGCTCCTCCATCCTTTTGGAGACCCTGGTCGCCACCATCCAGCGCCATCGCCACAGCACCGCGGCCACCGATCCGCTGGTGGTAACTGGCGCCGGCCCCGTGCATGGCTTGCCGCCGCAACCATCGCAGGTGCAGGTGTCCGCGGCGACGTCGAATCGTGCCCTGCTACAGCCGCCGCCCGTCCGCGCGCGTCCGCGCCCGGCCGGCGTGGAGCGCGGGCTCGACATCCTCGTCGCCGAGGACAATGAGGTGAACCAGCTGGTGTTCACGCAAATCCTCGGCGAGACCGGCTATCATTTCGAGATCGTCGGCAATGGCCGCAAGGCGCTCGACGCCTTCGGCAAGCTCAATCCGCGCATGATCCTGATGGATGTGTCGATGCCGGAGATGAGCGGGCTGGAGGCGACCGCGGCCATCCGCCAACTCGAAGCCGAGATGGGGACGCGTGTGCCGATCGTCGGCGTCACGGCGCACGCGCTGAAAGGGGACCGCGAACGCTGTCTGGAAGCCGGTATGGACGACTATCTGCCGAAGCCGATCAGCCCGAAGGCGCTGCTCGAGAAGCTCGAAAGATGGCTCGGGTCCGACGCGGAAGCCCGGCGCAGCGCCGGCTAACAGACGGCTGTTAGCGGCGTCATTCACGGGCATCGTCCGCAGACGTATGGTGTGATCGCACCATATCAAAGCGAAAGCCGAGCCGGAACAATAGCGGCTGTCGATTCCGCCCTTCGGTTACGGGCGGGAGCAGCGACCGCCGGCAAGGAACAGCGTCGACTCTACCCCAACGGACCTGTTTTCGGCGATGGCTATGCCATGATCCGCTCTGGCATTCGGGCAACGCGCTCTCGTCCGGCTTTTATTTCCCGGCGGCCGAAATTTCGGCCGCCGGGATAATTTTTTGATTCAAAAGTCAGACAAGTTGCTGATTCTCGCGGCAAACTCCGGCTGGCCGGCAAAAGGCGGCCGCAGGCCTCTCCAGCTATCCCTGTTCGGACGTTACCGGGCTGACACGAAACTGTCATGCGACTGTAATAATCGAGGGCTATTGCCCACACCGGGCGCCGGCAGAAGGCGGTGCCAAGAGACCATATTCCGAACAGGAGCAGGCCACATGAGACATTTCATCCGCTCGGCGGCCGTTGCGATTGCAATGGCTGCGGCATCGACCCTTAGCGTTTCCGCCGCGATGGCTGCCGATATCTCCGGCGCCGGCGCCACCTTCCCCTATCCGATCTATGCCAAGTGGGCCGACGCCTACAAGAAGGAGACCGGCACTGGTCTGAACTACCAGTCGATCGGCTCCGGCGGCGGCATCAAGCAGATCAAGGCCAAGACCGTGACCTTCGGCGCTTCCGATGCGCCGCTCAAGGGCGATGAACTTGAGTCCACCGGGCTGGCGCAGTTCCCGATGGTGATGGGCGGCATCGTTCCGGTCGTCAATCTCGAAGGCGTCAAGCCGGGCGAGCTCGTGCTCGACGGTCCGACGCTGGCCGACATCTTCATCGGCAAGATCACCAACTGGAACGACGCGGCGATCAAGAAGCTCAATCCCGACGTCAAGCTGCCCGACCAGGCGATCGCGGTCGTCCACCGTTCGGACGGCTCGGGCACCACGTTCAACTTCAGCTACTATCTGGGCGATGTCAGCGCCGACTGGAAGTCGAAGGTTGGCGTCGACAAGGCGCTCGAGTGGCCGGTGGGCATCGGCGCCAAGGGCAACGAAGGCGTCGCCAACAACGTCTCGCAGACCGGTGGCGCGATAGGCTATGTCGAATACGCCTATGCCAAGCAGAACAAGCTCACCTACACCGACCTGATCAACAAGGACGGCAAGAAGGTCGAGCCGACCGCAGCGGCGTTCTCGGCCGCCGCAGCCAATGCCGACTGGAGCTCGCAGCCGGGTTACGGCGTCATCCTGGCCAACCAGCCGGGCGCCGAATCCTGGCCGATGACGTCGGCCACCTGGATCCTCGTCTACAAGAAGCCCGACGATGCGGCCGCCACCGGCGAAGCGCTCAAGTTCTTCGCCTGGTCCTACGCCAAGGGCGACGACATGGCTGCCGAGCTCGACTATGTTGCGATGCCCGACGCGGTCGTGAAGAGCGTCGAGGAAATGTGGGGCAAGGACATCGTCGACAGCAACGGCAAGCCGCTCTACTCCGGCATGTAATTGCTACGGAATGGGGAGGGCGCCTCCAGCGCCCTCCCGTCTCTTTCGAAATGCGAGGGGCGAAATGACAGCCGTTTCCGAAGCCGTGACATCGTCCGCCATGCGGACCAGAGAAGCGACCGTGCGCCGCTTCGCCCTCACCGACACGATCTTCCGCACGGCCACGCGCCTTTCCGCCATCCTCGTGCTGGTCCTGCTCGGCGGGGTCGCGATCTCGCTGATCGCCGGCTCGTGGGAGGCGCTGTCGAAGTTCGGCTTCTCCTTCCTGACCACCGAATCCTGGAACCCGGTCACCGAGAATTTCGGCGCCCTGGCGCCGATCTACGGGACCATCGTAACCTCTGCCATCGCCATTCTCATCGCCGTGCCGATCGGCATCGGCATCGCCGTCTTCCTGACCGAGCTCTGCCCGCGCCCGCTCAGGCGGCCGATCGGCATCGCGGTCGAGCTGCTCGCCGGCATTCCCTCGATCATCTACGGCATCTGGGGCCTGTTCGTCTTCGCGCCGTTCCTGCAGACGACGGTGCAACCCTTCATCATCAATCTTTTCCACGGCATACCAGGCCTCTCCAGCCTGTTTGCCGGTCCACCCTACGGCATCGGCCTGCTGACGTCGTCGCTCATCCTCGCCATCATGGTGCTGCCTTTCATCACCTCGATCACCAAGGACGTGTTCGATACGGTGCCGGCGGTGCTGAAGGAATCGGCCTACGGCATCGGCTGCACGACCTGGGAAGTGACCCGGCGCGTGACCATCCCCTATACCCGCGTCGGCATCATGGGCGGCGTCATGCTCGGACTTGGCCGCGCGCTCGGCGAGACGATGGCCGTCACCTTCGTCATCGGCAACGCGCATCGCATCAGCGCCTCGCTGTTTGCGCCGGGCACGACGATCTCGGCGACCATCGCCAACGAATTCACCGAAGCCGACGGCGAGCTCTATACATCCTCGCTGGTGTCGCTCGGCCTGATCCTGTTCATCATCACCTTCGTCATCCTCGCGCTCGCACGCTACATGCTGTTGCGCATCGATAGCCGCACGGGAGCCTGACCGATGTCGACAGCCGCATCGCTCCACCGACGCCGCAAGCGCAAGAATGCCGTGATGATGGCGCTGTGCGTCATCGCGGCCGGCATCGGCCTCGCCTGGCTGGCGCTGATCCTCGGCGCGCTGCTCTACAAGGGGCTCTCCGGCGTCTCGCTTTCGGTGTTCACGGAAATGACGCCGCCGCCGGGCGACGCCGGCGGCCTGCTCAACGCCATCTACGGCAGCATCGTGATGACCATCATCGGCATCATCGTCGGCACGCCGATCGGCGTGCTTGCCGGAACCTACATGGCCGAATACGGGCGCTTCTCGCGTCTCACCACGGTGGTGCGTTTCATCAACGACATCCTGTTGTCGGCGCCGTCGATCATCGTCGGCCTGTTCGTGTATGAGCTGATGGTGCGCCCGATGGGGCATTTCTCGGCGATCGCCGGCGCGGTTGCGCTGTCCATCCTGGTGATCCCCGTCGTGGTGCGCACCACCGAGGACATGCTCAACCTGGTGCCCAACGCGCTGCGCGAAGCCGGCACCGCCATCGGCGCGCCGCGCTGGGTGGTGATCCGTTCGGTCGCCTATCGCGCCGCACTGTCCGGCATCGTCACCGGCATTTTGCTGGCCATCGCCCGCATTTCCGGCGAGACGGCGCCGCTGCTCTTCACCGCGCTCAACAACCAGTTCTGGTCGAGCAATCTCAACGCGCCGATGGCCAGCCTGCCGGTGACCATCTTCCAGTTTGCGCTCAGCCCCTATGAGGAATGGCAGCAGTTGGCCTGGACGGGCGCACTCATAATCACCCTGACGGTTCTCGGGCTGAGCATCTTCGCCCGCAGCCTTACCGGACGCAGAGAGGACAGATGAAACCGATGTTGTCCACCGACCTGAACGTAGCCGACACTGCCGTCGAGAAGGCCAAGATCGAGGTCAAGAACCTCAACTTCTACTATGGCCAGTCGAAGGCGCTGAAGGACATCAACCTGTCGCTGCCCGAACGCAGCGTCACCGCCTTCATCGGGCCGTCGGGCTGCGGGAAGTCGACGCTGCTGCGCGTGCTGAACCGCATCTACGAGCTCTATCCGAAGCAGAGCGCCGAGGGCCAGGTGCTGCTCGACGGCAAGAACATCCTCGACCGTTCGCAGGACCTCAACCTGCTCAGGACCAAGATCGGCATGGTGTTCCAGAAGCCGACGCCGTTCCCGATGTCGATCTACGAGAACATCGCCTTCGGCGTCAGGCTGTATGAGAAGATCAGCAAGGCCGAGATGGACAACCGCGTCGAGCAGGCGCTGAAGCGCGCGGCGCTGTGGAACGAGGTCAAGGACAAGCTCAACGCCAGCGGCCAGAGCCTTTCCGGCGGCCAGCAGCAGCGGCTCTGCATCGCCCGCACGGTGGCGGTGAAGCCGGAGGTCATCCTGCTCGACGAGCCGGCCTCGGCGCTCGATCCTTTGTCGACCGCCAAGATCGAGGAACTGATCGACGAACTGCAGGCCGACTACACGATCGTGATCGTCACCCACAACATGCAGCAGGCGGCGCGCGTGTCGCGGCAGACGGCGTTCATGTATTTGGGCGAGCTGGTCGAGTTCGACCGGACCGAGAAGATCTTCACCTCGCCCCGCGAGAAGCGCACGCAGGACTACATCACCGGCCGCTTCGGCTGAGTTCATACGAGGACATAAATCATGGCCCATACGGTCGCTTCCTTCGACGAGGATCTCGGGCAGATCAGCCGGCTCATCCGTGACATGGGCGATCTTGCCGGCTCGATGGTCGGCGCCTCGACCAAGGCTCTGCTCAATTCCGACAATGCTTTGGCGCAGCGCGTCGTCTCCGACGACGCCATCATGGACGCGCGCCAGCGCGAGCTCGACGACCGCGCCATCACGCTGATCGCCAAGCGCCAGCCGATGGCCGACGACCTGCGCAGCGTGGTCGGCGCGATCCGCATGGCCGGCGACCTCGAGCGCATCGGCGATCTCGCCAAGAACATCGCCAAGCGGGTCGGCTCGGTCGGCGTCAGCGCGGCGCCGCGCGACCTGTCGCATTCCATCGACTCGATGGCGCAGCTGGTGCTGATCCAGGTCCAGGGCGTGATCGAGGAGTACACCGCGGGCGACGCCACGGCGCTTGCCAAGCTCCGGAACGACGACGAGCGCGTCGACGTCAAATACACCTCCGTCTTCCGCGAGCTTTTGACCTACATGATGGAGGATCCGCGCAACATCACGGCCTGTACGCATCTCCTGTTCTGCGCCAAGAATCTGGAGCGCATCGGCGACCATGTCACCAACATCGCCGAGAATGCCTATTACGTGCTGACCGGCACCCAATTGCCCGCGAATCGTCCGAAGCAGGACGAGACGGCGATGTCGGCGCCGGCGGCCTGAGCAAAGGTGCCTGACAAATGATCGCCCCACGCATCATGGTGGTGGAGGACGAGGAGCCGCTGGGGGTGCTGCTCCGCTACAATCTCGAATCCGAGGGTTATCAGGTCGAGGTGGTGACCCGCGGCGACGAGGCCGAGATCCGCCTGCAGGAGAACGTGCCCGACCTTCTGGTGCTCGACTGGATGGTGCCGGCGGTTTCCGGCATCGAGCTTTGCCGGCGCCTCAGGATGCGGCCGGAGACCGAACGGCTGCCGATCATCATGCTGACCGCGCGCGGCGAGGAAAGCGACAGGGTGCGCGGCCTCTCGACGGGGGCCGACGACTACCTGGTCAAGCCGTTCTCGACGCCGGAATTCATGGCCAGGGTCAAGGCGCTGTTGCGCCGTGCCAAGCCGGAGGTGCTGTCCAGCGTGCTCAAGGTCGGCGACATCGTGCTCGACCGTGAATCGCACCGCGTCTACCGCAAGAAGAGCGAGATCAGGCTCGGCCCAACCGAGTTCCGGCTGCTCGAATTCATGATGCGGCATCCCGGCCGCGTGTTCTCGCGCAGCCAGCTGCTCGACAATGTCTGGGGCGAGACGATCTATATCGACGAGCGCACCGTGGACGTGCATGTCGGACGCCTGCGCAAGGCGGTCAACAACGGCCGCATGCCCGACGTCATCCGCACGATACGCGGGGCTGGCTACGCGATCCGCGAGGATTAAGTTTCAGGCACCGATGTTCTGACAGGTTATGCACTTCCAACATCCACGCTGGGGAGTAGCCGAGACGCTTTTGCTTCGTCATCCACGGGCGGAGCAAGGAGCGTAGCGACGCGGCGAAGACCCGAGGATCCATGCCGTGACTTCCACGCGCCGCGGCGGTGCAGAATTCTGCTCCGCGCCCTGCGTCCGAGGTAACGGCATGGATTCCAGGGTCTCCGCGACGGAGCTTCGCTCCTGCTTCGCCCTGGAATGACGAAGCTGCGGGGCTTTCGCTAATCTCCGGCGCCTGGCAGGACACGGAACCCAACGATCACTTCAAGGCTGATCAGGCTACGTTCTTGCCCATCCCCGCTCGCGCTTGGGCGCCCGGCGCGAAAATCTCCTGGTCGACGAAGCTCAGCGCGCGCATGGCGCAGCCTTCGCGGATCAGCGGCAATTCGTTCGGCTCGGTGTCGAAGGAGATCGATTTGGAGTGCTGGCCGCCGGCGGTCTGGGCGATGGCTTCCCGCAGCGCCGGCTCGATCAGGTCGAAAGCCGCCGCGCTGACGCCGACCATGGCGACCGGCGCCGGGTCGATCAGCGCGAACAGGCTGCCCAGCCCAAAGCCGAGCGCCTCGCCCGCCCGGCGATAGGCCTCGCGCTCCGGCCCGTCTTTTTCACGCGCCTTCGCGGCAAGAGCCCGCATGTCGGCGTCGCCGACGTCGACCGGCTCGGCGTCCTCGCTCATCTTCATGGCGCTGCGCCAGATGGCGTAGTTGCCGGCGTAGGCCTCGACGCAGCCGCGGCGTCCGCAACGGCAAAGCGCGCCGCCCGGGCGGTGGATCATGTGGCCGAACTCACCGCCGGAAGAATGGGTGCCGGTGAACAGCTCGCCCTTCAGCACCAGGCCCATGCCGATGCCGTGCGAGAGCAGGATGGCGATGAAATTGTCGCGATAGCGGTCGGGGTCGCGCCATTGCAGCGCCACCGCCATCATGTTGCAGTCGTTCTCCATGGTGGCGGGAATGCCGAACTCCTTTTCCAGGATGTCGGCAAAGGGAATGTCGGTCAAAGGCGTGATCGGCGACCACAGCATGGCGCGGGCATGGGAATCGGTGATGCCCTGGATGCCCATGGCGATGCGCGCGACGCTGGCGACATCGAGATCGGGGTCTTCCAGCCGGCGCCGGACGATCGCCGTGCATTCGCCGATCAGCTCGTCGCGCGGCATGGTGAGGGTGTCGAGACGCCGTTGCTCCTCGGCGATGACCTGGCCGGCATAGTCGATGACGGCGACGGAGAGGAAATTCAGCGACAGCACCACCGTCACCACCGCGGCCGCCTCGGGGTTGAGGGCGAGGCCGACCTGCGGCCGGCCGCGCTTCAGCGACGCGGTCTCGCTCGGCTTGCTCTCGGCCAGGATGCCTTCCTGGATGAGGTCTGCCGAGATCGCCGAAATCGTCGAGTGGCTGAGCCCGGTGGTCGCGGCGATTTCCGTGCGCGACGGCTGGCCGGCCCGGCGCACGGCCGAGAGCACCATGGCGCGGTTGCGCCGGCGCAGGTCGTCGTGGCGGATTCCGACCGACATCTCTTCCTTCCTCCCGGGCGTCGCGGCCTTCTCATCATGCCATGGGCCGTCGCCGACGTGCCAGGGATACTGGCAGAAGCTGCCGGGACTGTCATTATTTATTGCGGAGCTCGAAAAAAAGTTTGCGGCACCTCAAAAACCATCAGAATCGCAGTTGACAGCGCTTCGGCGTTGCATCAGTATTTTTTCGAGGCTCGAAAAAAAGCCTCTGTACCGGTCTTCGGGCCAGTTTGGGTCGCGCCGCAAGGGCGCAGGGAGGAAATCATGAAGAGATTCGCAGCCGCCGTTCTGGCGGGTGTCGCCATGTCGCTGACGCTGGCGTCGGTCGCAGAGGCGAAGGACAAGGTGATCGGCGTCTCGTGGTCGAATTTCCAGGAAGAGCGCTGGAAGACCGACGAGGCGGCGATGAAGAAGGCCATCGAGGCCGCCGGCGACAAATATATCTCGGCCGACGCGCAGTCCAATCCGGGCAAGCAGCTGACCGACGTCGAGAGCCTGATCTCGCAGGGCGCCAACGCGCTGATCATCCTGGCGCAGGACGCTTCCGCGATCGGCCCGGCGGTGCAGAAGGCGCTGGACGAAGGCATTCCGGTCGTCGGCTACGACCGCCTGATCGAGAACAAGGACGTGTTCTACCTGACCTTCGACAACAAGGAAGTCGGCCGCATGCAGGCCCGCGAGGTGTTCAAGGCCAAGCCCGAAGGCAACTACGTCTTCATCAAGGGCTCGGGCTCCGATCCGAATGCCGATTTCCTGTTCTCGGGCTCGATGGAAGTGCTGAAGGAGGCCATCGACAGCGGCAAGGTCAAGAATGTCGGCGAGGCCTATACCGACGGCTGGCTGCCTGCCAACGCGCAGAAGAACATGGAGCAGTTCCTGACCGCCAACGACAACAAGGTCGACGCGGTGGTGGCGGCCAATGACGGCACCGCCGGCGGCGTCGTCGCCGCGCTGACGGCTCAAGGCCTGGCCGGCACCGTTCCGGTCTCCGGCCAGGACGGCGACCATGCCGCGCTCAACCGCATCGCGCTCGGCACGCAGACGGTGTCGGTGTGGAAGGATGCGCGCGAGCTCGGCAAGAACGCCGCCGAGATCGCCTCGCAGCTCGCCGACGGCAAGAAGATGGCCGATATCGCCGGCGCCAAGGACTTCACGACGCCTGGCGGCAACACCGTCAAGTCGCTGTTCCTGACCCCGGTCGCGATCACCAAGGACAATCTCAACGTTGTCATCGACGCCGGCTGGATCAAGAAGGACGAGGTCTGCGCCGGCGCTGCCGCCGGCAGTGTCGCGGTCTGCAATTAAGCCGACCGACGCCTGTCCGAATCCTGACGCCGCGGCCCAGAGGCCGCGGCGTTTCTCAACAAGGTTTCCCGCTGCACATAAACCGGGAAAGTCTTTGGAGCAGCTCATCGTCCGGCAGGGTCGTCGAACAGCTGCAGCCGCTTGGTTTTCATGCAATTCCGGACGGGCTACACACTTTTCCTGGAATTGCTCTAGCATCGTGGCCCGGCATCCGCGCCAGACGGCAAGCCGGTGGGAGGAGATCATGACCGATACGACCTCTGATACGCCGGCCAACCCGGCCGCCGATCGCGCGCGGGCCTCCGAACTCAGCGCCGTCGGGCGCTTCCTCAAGGCGACCGAACTCGACACGCGCATGCTCGGCATGGTCGGCGCGCTTTTGATCATCTGGATCGGCCTGCACGTCATTTCGAGCCTGCGGCTCGGCGTCAATCCGCTCGATTTCGACAGCCGCACGTTCCTTACGCCGCGCAATCTCTGGAACCTGTCGGTGCAGACTTCGGCCGTGGCGATCATGGCCTCCGGCATGGTGCTGGTCATCGTCATGCGCAATATCGACCTCTCCGTCGGCTCGGCCGAGGGGCTGATCGGCATGGTGATGGGCTTTGCCCAGGTGCATTTCCTGGTGCGCATGGTCGGGCTCGAGCTCGGCAATCCGTGGATCTGGGTGCTGGCGCTGTTGATCGGCCTGGCACTCGGGTTGCTGATCGGCGCCTTCCAGGGCTTCGTCATCGCCTATCTCGAAGTGCCGGCCTTCATCGTAACGCTGGGTGGCTTGCTGGTCTGGCGCGGCGCTGCCTGGTGGGTCACCAGCGGCCAGACGGTGGCGCCGCTCGACGCCACCTTCCAGCTCATGGGCGGCGGACCGGCCGGCTCGATCGGCGCCAGATGGAGCTGGGTCGTCGGCGTCGGCGCCTGCCTGGCGGTGGTGTTTGCGCTGTTCAACGGCCGGGTGCAGCGCAAGCGCTTCCGTTTCCCGCTGCGCCCGATCTGGGCCGAGACGCTGCTCGGCGCCGTCAGCTGCGCGGTCATCATGGGCGCGGTGTGGCTCGCCAACTCCTATCCGTGGCCGGTCGGCATCGTGAACCGCTACGCCGCCGCCAACAACATCACCGTTCCCGAAGGCGGCCTGTTCATCGCCCATGGCATCGCCATTCCGGTGCTCATGGCGGTCGCGGTCGGCTTGATCATGACCTTCATCACCAAGCGCACCCGCTTCGGCCGCTATGTCTTTGCCATCGGCGGCAATCCGGAGGCGGCGAACCTTGCCGGCATCAACACGCGCTGGATCACCATGAAGGTGTTCATGATCATGGGTGTGCTGGCGACGATCGCTGCGGCCATCTCGTCCGCCAGGCAGAATTCATCGACCAACGCGCTGGGCACGCTGGACGAGCTGCTGGTCATAGCCGCGGCGGTCATCGGCGGCACCTCGCTTGCCGGCGGTTCCGGAACCGTGCTCGGCGCCATGCTTGGCGCGCTTTTGATGCAGTCGCTGCAGTCCGGCATGGTGCTGCTCGGCGTCGACTCGCCGCTGCAGAGCATCGTCGTCGGCGCGGTGCTGGTCGTCGCGGTCTGGCTCGACACCATCTACCGCAAGCGCGTCTGATCAGGCAGGGAGGAGATGGATCATGGCTGAGAACACCGCTCCCGCGGACGTCCCGCTGGTCGACATGCGCAACATCTCGATCGCCTTTGGCGGCATCCGCGCCGTCGACGACGCATCCATCGATCTCTTCCCCGGCGAAGTGGTGGCGCTGCTCGGCCACAACGGCGCCGGCAAGTCGACGCTGATCAAGATCCTGTCCGGCGCCTACAAGCGCGATGCCGGGCAGATCTTCGTCAACGGCGAGGAGGCACCGATCTCCAACCCGCGCGACGCCAAGAAATACGGCATCGAGACGATCTACCAGACGCTGGCGCTTGCCGACAATGTCGACGCCGCCGCCAATCTGTTCCTCGGCCGCGAGCTGATGACCGCCTGGGGCACGCTCGACGACGTCGCCATGGAGGCCGAGGCGCGCAAGGTGATGGGCCGGCTCAATCCGCGCTTCCAGCGCTTCAAGGAGCCGGTGATCAAGCTGTCCGGCGGGCAAAGGCAGTCGGTGGCGATCGCCCGCGCGATCCTGTTCAATGCCCGCATCCTGATCATGGACGAACCGACCGCGGCCCTCGGTCCCCAGGAGACGGCCCAGGTCGGCGAACTGGTGCGGCAGCTCAAGGCCGACGGCATCGGCATCTTCCTGATCAGTCACGACATCCACGACGTGTTCGAGCTGGCCGACCGGGTCTGCGTGATGAAGAACGGCCAAGTGGTGGGCACCGCCCGCACCAGCGACGTGACGCAGGACGAGGTGCTCGGCATGATCATTTTGGGCAAGTGCCCGCCGGGCGCGATTCCGGGTCCGGGAGCGCTGAAGATCGCGGCGTAAGGCAATAAGTTAGTTGGCTAATTTACGATTAGGTGATGTGCCAGTGGCCGTGATGGATTGGCCTCGCCATTGTGTTGGCACGGAGACTTGCCCATAAAGGTGGTCAACCATCGAGGGCCGCATCCAACATTGAAAAAACTCTTTCCGATCGTCGCATTCATTGCCGTCTCGCTGATCAGCCTGACGATGGCGGGGTTCGCCTATTTCGCGACCCAGGAAGCGGCGCGCATCAAGTTCGAGGGAACGGCCGACGATGCGCTCAACCGCATCGAGAGCCGCATCGACCTGCATCTGTCGCTGTTGCGCTCGACGCAGGCGCTGTTCGATGCCCGCAACGGCGATATCGCGCGCGGCGAGTTCAACGCCTTCTTCACGGCGCTCGATATCGACGACAATTTCGCCGGCCTGCGCGGCATCGGCTTCCTGAGGCTGGCCAAGACCGGCGACGTGGCCGCGGTCGAGCGCGACATCCTGCACGATCACGGTTCAGCGCATCCGATCTACCCGGCCACGACGCAGCAGCCGTGGCGCACGCCCATCGTGCTTTTCGAGCCGCTCGATACCTCCAGCCAGTCGATCATCGGCTTCGATATGTTCAGCGAACCGGTGCGGCGGGCGGCGATCGAGAAGGCCATGGCCGACGACCAGCAGCATGCCAGCGGCCTTATCCAACTCGGCGAGGGCGCCGGCGCGACGCAGACCTTCCCCGGATTCCTGGTTTTCGTGCGGCTGAACGTGGAAACGGCCCCGGACGTCATCAATGCCAGCCGCTCCTCGACCGCAGGCTTTCTCTATGCCGCCTTCCGCGCGCGCGATTTGTTCCAGGTGGCGCTCAGCAAGGCACCGTTGCTGCCGGTCAATGTCGAGATCTATGACGGCAAGCCGGGTGCCGACAATCTCCTGTTCCGCTCGGAGGCGCCGCCGGCCGATTCCCTGGGTACGAAGCTCGTGGCGCGCCGGGATATCGTCGTGGCCGGCCGACCTTGGACTGTTCTGTTTCGGCCGACGAGCGCTTTTTCGCTGCCTTCCTCGCGCGCCATTCCGGTGATGCTCGGGCTGTTCGGCCTGCTGCTGGCCGGGGCGATCGCCCTGGTGGCCCGTTATCAGGAGCGCGCCTATGAGGCGAAGTCGCTGCTGCATGAAGCGACGGAGAAGAGCCTGCTGGAAAAGGATCTGATCCTGCAGGAGATGAAGCACCGCATCAAGAATTCGATCACCAGGGTGCTGGCGATCGCGCGGCAGACTGCCTCCCACGCCACCGACGTGAAGGAATTCTCGGCATCGTTCTCGGCGCGGCTGCAGGCGATGGCGGCTTCACAGGACATGCTGACACGCTCGCGCTGGCAGAAGGCGGACCTTGGCGATCTCCTGCGCATCGAGCTCGGGCAGGTGTTCGGCAAGGAGCTTCCCGAAGGCATATTGTCGGGGCCGGAGGTGCTGCTCGACGAGACGACGACGCAGGCGCTCGGCCTGACCTTCCACGAGCTTGCCACCAATGCGCTGAAATACGGCGAGGCCGGCAATTCTGTTGGTGCGTTGAAAGTCAGCTGGGCGGTTGAAGCGCGCGGCCGCGAGCGGACGCTGGTGCTCGAATGGCGCGAGACAGGGCAGGAAAGACTGGAAGCACCGGCAAAGACCGGTTTCGGCACCAAGCTGATCGATCTCAATGTCACACGGGAATTGCGCGGCACGATCAGGCGCGATTTTCAGGCCGACGGCCTGAAGGTGGAAATAAGGATTCCGCTGACAGGGTGAACGGATCGAATCCGTTCAGAGCAGTTCACCGTTTCACGGAAACGCCGAACTGCTCTAACTATTTGTTTTTACGCAATTCCGGACAGAAAACCGTTGCACACTTTTCCTGGAATTGCTCTAGCGAGCGACCGGCCGTTCAAACACAAGAAATGGAGGCCGGCGGGCCGGCCTCCAGATCGACATTCTCACCGGACTAAGCAATTCCGGACGGAAAAACCGTTACACACTTTTCCTGGGATTGCTCTGTCGGGGGATCAGTTGCAGCGGGCGGTGTAGATCCGGCCGCGATGATCACGATACTGGCAATAGCCATTGCGCAGGTTGCGGACCAGCAGGCCGGATCCGGCGCCGACAGCCGCACCGATCAGCGCGCCCTTGCCGCCGCCGACCAAGCCGCCCACACCGGCGCCGATCAGGCCGCCGCCGACCACATCCTGCTCGGTCGTGGTGCAGCCGCTGACAGCGACCACGGCAACCATGGCAATGATCATCTTCCGCATAAAATTGCTCCTCACTTTTGTCCTCACTTTCGGCAGTGCCGTCCGCCATTTAGCACGAAAAAACGGGCTTTGCCTGCCCGATCTTATTGTTGCTGAAGAGAGTCTTTTTCGGGGCGCGCGCCGTTGGACATATTTGCCGCCCAAAGTTTCTTGCCGCAGACATGACGCGCCATCCCAGGAGCCCTCGGCGACTGTGCGGTTGCCTTGAAATCGGGACGGTTGCCGAATCAGGTCAACTGCCACGCCGCCGCCAGAGCCAGGGCAGCGAGGAGCGCGACGGCGCCGAGGCGAAGCGAAAGATGCGAGGAGCGGGGCGAGGGCGGCGCCTCGGCGTCCTGGAAGCCGCTCATCGAGACGCGCGCGGCCTGCTCCAACCTGTTCATGTCGGCAATCATCATTTTAGTCCTCCCGAATCGCGTGCCAAATCGTGCGTGACTGGGCGCGGCTGGGCGTTCCGGCGCACCTTCGCCGGGAATACAGAATCGGACTTTATGGTGAACAGCCGGTTAAGGGCCTTGCCGGCGAATGTCCGTGGCCCGCGGCGTGGCGGTCATTCCATCTCGAAATTGCCGCGCGGGATCGTGAGGCGATATTCGAGACGACTCTCGTCGATCTCGAGGCTGGCGGAGCCGTTCAGCGACGTCGGCACGACGCGTTCCAGAGCGACGCTGCCAAAGCGCTTTTTGTTGCGCCGGCCGGCGCCGATCCTCTCCGTCCATACCAGCAAAAGGCCGGGCGAGGCCCCGCTGCCGGATGCGATCTTGGCGCTTACCTCGACATGGCCGTCAGGCCGCGACAGGGCACCATAACTCACCGAATTCACGGCGAGCTCATGCATGGCCAGCCCGACATGCAGGGCGGCGTTTGGGTTGAGGTAAGGGTTTTCGCCATCGAAACGCAAACTGCGGCGCGGGTCGGCGCTGTAGCGGCCGACCTGGCCAGATACGAGCTCTTGAAGTGCTGCTCCCCGCCAGTTGGAGGATGTCACCAGATCCTGAGACGAGGCGAGCGACTGAATGCGGCCGCGAAAACGCGTCAGGAAGTCGCCAAGCGTCTCCGAGTAGCGCCCGGTCTGTGTGGCGATGCTCTGGATGATGGCCAGAAGGTTCTTCGAGCGATGGCTGACCTCCCGCAGCAGCGTCTTCAGCGTCTGTTCGCGGCGCTTCTGCTCCGTCGTCTCGACCATGGTGGTGACGACGCCCTGGACCTCACCGGTATCGCCATGATCGGCATCGACCCAAATCTGGAACCAGCGCACGCCGTCACTCCCGGGAATGCCGAGCTCGAGACGGTCCGCGTTGCCGGTTTCAACCGCCCTGCGTTTGGCTGCGCTGATGCGCTCGGCTTGTGCGGGGGAGAGCAAATCCTTGCCGTCGGCCGTCTCGGCCGCCCAGGGCGCGCGCATGTTGCGGGCCCAAACGGTCTTCATGTCGCGGTCCTGATAGAGGACTGAAATTCCGGCATTGTGAAGCGCGTGGAGCAGCGCGCGTCCCAGCTGCATCCCGCTCTCCGCCGGATGCATCGCGATCACCTCGTCGCCGCGCTTGTCCGTATCGTCCTTCTCTGATGCCTTGGAACGCATCCAATACTTCCCGCATCCAGGCTGACCGGCTTTACGACAGACGGCTGCTTCGGCCTTGACGTGCCGAGGCTGCGCGCAGCCTCAAAAACGGTCCGCCGGACGACGTCCTTTGGGGACACCGCCCGGCGGTGGCTGGAAACCGTTTGAGGGGTGCGGCTTCCAGTGTTCGACGCTCCACGCCTCAGGCTCGTCTAAAGAGGCCGGCGATGAGCGAAATCACCAGGAAGGCGAGGAAGATGAAGAACAATATCTGCGCGATGCCAGCCGATGTGCCGGCAATGCCGCCGAACCCAAGCGCGCCGGCGATGATCGCAACCACAAGAAAAACGAGCGCCCAGTACAGCATGATACGTCTCCTTCTAACGTCTTGAAAAACGTGGCTAGATGCCGTTTGTTCCACCATTTACGGAAAAAGACGATCCCCCTGAAGCGCTTTCACGGATCGGGCTTCGCACGGCTTCATGCCAGGCGGGGCCTCGCATGAAACCTCGGTCGTCGGACCTTGGTGCGGTCAGGCTGCGGCCTTTGCCTGGCGGTCGAAGAAGAGCGCCTGGCTGATCAGAGCCTTGACCATATCGGGATTGAACGGCTTGGTCACCAGAAACGCCGGTTCCGGGCGCTCGCCGGTCAGCAGGCGTTCGGGGAAGGCGGTGATGAAGATCACCGGCACCGGCGTCGAGGACAGGATCTCGTTCACAGCCTCGATGCCCGAGCTGCCGTCGGCGAGCTGGATGTCGGCCAGGACCATTTTCGGACGCGTCCTGCCGAACATGGCCACCGCTTCGGCGTGGGTGCGCGCGGTGCCGACAACGCGGTGGCCAAGGCTTTCGACCATCTCCTCGATGTCCATGGCAATCAGCGGCTCGTCCTCGATGATCAGCACATCGGTCGCGACCTGGCGGGAAATCTCGCTGCTTGCCTGGGCAAGCAATTCGGAGAATTCCTGTTCGTCGGCATCGAGGATTTCCGCCGCCTCGTCCTCGCTGAAGCCTTCCACGGCGACCAGCAGGAACGCCTGCCGCGGCCGCGGCGCGATCGCATTCAGATTGGCGGCTGCTCGCTGTTCCCAAGCGGTCTGCGCATTCTCTTGAGGCACGCGGATGGCAATCGAGGTGAAAAGCCTGGCAAAAACCTTGTACAATGCGATCCGGTCGCTCGATGCCTTGGGGAAGACTTCGGTGTCGGCGATGATGGCCTCCAGCATGGCGGCGACCAATGCGTCACCGCTTTCCTGCGATCCCGAGACGGCGCGCGAGAAACGGCGAAGGAACGGCAGGTGAGGAGCGATGGTTGCGGACAGGCTCATATTTGACGTCTCCCTCAGATGACGTTGTTGCATTTCATTAGACCATACGGGTCGCAAACCCCGACAAATCAACGTCGCCTTTCCGAAAAAGTTCCGCCGCGCATGGAACTAAATTAGGAAACGGACGTTTCGGGCTTTCGGGATGGGCAACCCAGACAAGGGTGCCGCTTGCGTTATGGTTTTGTGGTTCTAGAGCGGTTCGAGTGCTGGGAATTAGGGCAAATATGAAAGAAATGTCAAAGAATCCAACGACTGGCGCCTCGGGCAGGCACCGGAATGGGGGTGGCAATCCACTCGGACCAAACTCCGAAATCGCCCGCAAACTCAAGCAATATTACGACGAGCTGGTCTCCGATCAGGTGCCGGATCGATTCGCTCAGTTGCTGAGCCAGCTGGAAAAGGCCGAGCCCGCCGAGAAAAAGGACTGAGGCATGGCGGCGGTCTCCCAGAGCTTCAAGACCGAGTTGCTCGGTGCCATACCGAGCCTGCGCGCCTTTGCGGTGTCGCTGACGCAGAATGCCGACAAGGCCGATGACCTCGTCCAGGAAACCCTGGTCAAGGCGTGGGACAAGCACGAGAGCTTTCAGCCGGGCACCAACCTCAAGGCCTGGCTGTTCACCATCCTGCGCAACGAATTCTATTCCCAGATGCGCAAGCGCGGCCGCGAGGTGCAGGACAGCGACGGCATCATGACCGCCAGGCTCGCCGTTCACCCTGCCCAGCATGGCCAGCTCGACCTCAAGGATTTTCGCGGCGCGCTGGAACAACTGCCCGAGGATCAGCGCGAAGCCATCATCCTGATCGGCGCGTCCGGCTTCTCTTACGAAGAGGCGGCCGAGATTTGCGGCTGCGCGGTCGGCACGATCAAGAGCCGAGTCAGCCGGGCGCGCGCCAGGCTGCAGGATATCCTCAAGATTTCCGGTGAGGACGAATACGGCCCTGACGCGATTTCCGCGCAGGTGACCGGCTCAAACGCGGCCTGACTCCGACGTCCGGTTTCTTCTCAGGCCGCGACTTCGTCAAGCCGCTTTGGCGCGCCCGCAGGCCGTCGCCACGGCCTCGATCAGATCGTCTCCCGAGTACGGTTTTGCGACCAGCTGGATTTCCGGAAAGGAGCCCTCGATCTCTTCCGAGTCGGAATGACCGGAGGCAAAGACGAACGGAATGCCGGCGTTGCGCAATCGTGCGGCGAAGTCGAGCGTCGAGGTGCCGCCAAGCATCAGGTCGACGATGGCGGCGTCGAACCACGACAGCCCATCCCGCCGGTCGATCTCGGCTAGATCGTCGACAATCGTGACGTCGGCGGCGCCCTGGTCGCGGCACAGCTGCTCGACATCCATTGCGATCAGGACTTCATCTTCCAGGATCAGGATACGCAATCCGTCAAGCAATGGGGGCACGTGTCGGCGACTCCTACAATGGGCCGCAGTCATGCGCGGTATTTGGCGCTCTGTCATTTAAAAAAGACATGACCGGGTGTGCAGCTTCGTGATCGCGGAACCTCCATCCGCGTGAAGCGTTTCTATCCGCCCGATCGGGGCAGGGATTTCGAAGAGGGGTCGAAATGTCCGGCCAGAGCGCCCGTTCTGTTACAACCCGCCAACATTCTTGCGACAAGTGTCCGCTGCGACCTTTGCCGGCCTTTCGCACGTTCGAAAAACAAGAACTTCTGTTCGTCAGCACCTTCAAGAAAGGGGAACTCGCCGTCGACAGGGGCGCACCGTGTTGGTCGAAGGCAGCCACAGCGCGCATCTCTACACGATCCTTTCGGGTTGGGCGTTCCGTTACAAGCTATTGCCTGACGGGCGGCGGCAAATCCATTCCATGCCTGGCGATCTCATTGGCCTGCAGGGCAGCCTGATGGGGGAAATTGAGCCCACAGGATCGGAACCTTGGTACCGATCGGGCGTTGAAACCGAAGCAAACGCAAGGAGTTAGACGATGGCGACCGCCGCAGGCAAATCCTCGACAGATGCACCGACCACGGCCGATCTCGAGGCCGACATCCAGCAGTTGAAAGCCGACATCGAAAAGCTCACCAAGCAACTCGCCAAGACCGGAGAGCATGGTTACGGAGCGGCGCGCCGCGCGGCCAGCGAAGGCGTCGAGCAGTTGCGTGCCCAGGGCGAGGCTGCGTTCGAAAGCGTGCGCGGCGGTGCTCAGGATATCGAGGCACAGCTCATAGCCAGCGTTCGCGAAAGACCGGTGACGTCGCTGGCGATCGCGGCGGGCGTCGGCTTCCTGTTCGCGCTTCTTTCGCGCCGCTAGCCCGCAGATGGGGACGCTGGTTTCGCTGATTTCGGGCCTTGCTTCCGGCGAGGCGATGGCCGCGTTGCAAAGAACGCGGACGACGGCAATCCTCTATGGGCTTGCCGGTATTTTCGCCCTGTCCGGCGCCGGCTTCCTCGTCGGTGCGGCCTATATCTGGCTGGCGGCGCGCTACGGGGCGTTGGCGGTCAGCCTCGGCTTCGGCATCGGCTTCCTGGTGATCGCCGGGCTCATCCTTGCGATCCACAAGTTGACCACCGGCAGGCGCGCGCGGCGGCGGGCGCGCCGGCGCAAGGCCGACATGACGGCGGTCGGCGTTACAGCGGCGCTTGCGTTGCTTCCGGCGCTTGCGAAGAGCAAGGGCGGCCTGGGCGCCGTTCTGGCGCCCGCGCTCGCGCTCGTCGCTTATGCCATCTACCGCGAGAATGTGAAGCCCGGGCCCGAGGATCCGGATTCCGACGTAAAGCCGTAGGCAGGCCGCCCCGCATCCCCGACGAAGCGGCTGATATCGGCCGTCAACTTGGCTGACTTGCTATCCTCTATCCTCCATGCGCAACGCCCCGCGGCAAGCCCGATCGCTGCCGAACCGCGCCGTCGGCAACGGAACCTTCGCGGAAAGGGCCCGTTACCCGACCATGCCGTGACCGAAGCGCCCGCCGCCACGCAACACGGAGGCCAATATGACCAAGATCATTCCTGAAGACAAAGCCCGCCAGGGGCATTGGGGCTGGCACGCGCTCAGGATCCTCATCGCCGGGCTGTTGTTGGCCTTCATTGCCTGGGCCGCGGTCGAGATCTATGGCGAGATGATCAAGAGCCAGGCGACCAGTGAACAGACCGTGCCTCAGGCGCCGGCAACTGGGCCGGCAACTGGGCAGAAACCCACGCAAGGCGGCTGACCCATCACGCCGCCTTTGCCTGCGCGTCGCTTGCCGGAACCAATACGTTCAACGCGCCGGGATGAATCTCGATCACCGTCTCGCGCTCCAGCTTGACCAACTCGCCGTCCATGACCGCCCTGAACTTCTTCGTCGGCGAATGGATCTTCAGGACGGCCCTGTCGGCCTGATGGATTTCGACATGTTCGCTGTCGCGCAGCCGGCCGCGCAACATCGCGAGGAGCAGTTTCACCAGATGGTGACGGCGACGGGCGACGCTGACATAGATGCCAAGCACACCCCCGGCCGGATTGTCCGCGTAGGGCAGATGGCCCTCGCCGAAGAGGTTGTTGCTGATACCGATGCCGGTGGTGCGGGTGACGATCTCGGCCTTGCCGATGGTCAAGGTCACTTTGAGGGTGTGCGGGCTCTTGATCGTCGCCCATCCGGCGCGAACGGAAGCCTGCATCTTTCCCAGCCGTGACCCAAAATTCATGCTCTCTCGAAGCTGAACCATGCTGGCATGCATGCCGATGGAAAACTGATGCACGAAGGGCTGGCCGTTGGCGCTTGCCATGTCGACGGCCGTCACCTCGCCCTCGGCAAAGGATTTCAGCGCCGCATCCAGCGTCTGCGGGATGCCAAGGCCGCGCGCGAAGAGATTCATCGTGCCGGCCGGCAGTATGGCCAAGGCCTTTTTCTTGTTCATGAGAAGGGTTGCCGCCGTAGAAATCGTGCCGTCGCCGCCTCCGGCGATCACGACGTCGACACTGCGCTTCGCTACGGCTTTTTCCAGAGCAGCGGCGATTACGCGGCCGTCAACGATGTCGACCTCAACCGAATGGCCTGCCGCTTCCAGCGTCTGGCGCAGGCGGTCGGCAAAGGCTGAAATATCGGTCGTGCGCAGCGTGCCGCCGTCCTTGTTCAGCACCGCAGCAAACCGCATGTCCCGCTCCGTCTCTTCCATTCTTGGGCCGGAAACGAGCCCCGGCCGCAGGCTGAAACGGAAGGGCCGCGGAAAGGTTCCGCGCGCGGCGGCAATCGCTGGTTGAGCAACGTCCACGTGGTTGGAACATCCCCCCGCTCACGACGTTGTGAAGCTGTGGAATAGGGCCGCGCCCGACCTGCTCTTGAAGAGGCCGGTCGCGGATGCGGCGTGCACGAAATTAGACAGGAGGAGATACGATCATGATCCGCACTCTTTTTGCGACGACCGCGCTTGCAACACTGGTTGCAACCGGGGCCTTCGCCCAGACGGCAACGCCGGCACAGCCGCCTGCCGCCGAAAACCCCGCTCCCGTGATCCGCGCGGACGGCGCCCTGATGACCAACATCATCGGGGAATCCGTCTATAACGGCACCGGCAAGGACGCCCAGGATATCGGCAAGATCGACGACGTCGTCTTCGACGCAAGCGGCAAGGCCACGTCGGCAATCATCGGCGTCGGCGGATTCCTTGGCGTCGGCACGAAGGACGTTGCCTTCGACTACAGCAAGATGGAATGGGCCGAGAAGAACGGTGACCGCTGGCTGGTGGCCAAGACGACCAAGGACGAGCTGAATGCTCAGCCTGCGTTCGACCGCAAGCCTTACGATCCAGCCCCGGCGCAGCCGGCGGATGCTACTCAGCCTGCAACCACTGGAACGGCGCAGGCGCCCGCTCAGCCGGCTGAACCGGTGAAGAAGGCCGACGGCAATCTCGCCACCAATATCATGGGCGAGTCTGTCTACAATGGCACCGCCGACGACGCCCAGAAGATCGGCGACGTGAACGACATCGTGCTTGCCAAGGACGGCAAGGCAGAGTCGCTCGTCATTGGCGTTGGTGGGTTCCTTGGCATCGGTGAAAAGAGCGTCACCTATGACTTCGCCAAGGCAAAGTGGGCGGAAAAGAACGGCGATCGCTGGCTGGTGGCCGAGACCACCAAGGAGCAGCTGCAGGCTCAACCGGACTTCAACCGCAAGGCTTACGATCCGGCGCCGGCCTCGACAAGCACTGCTGCGTCGAACGAGACGCCACCTACCACAACGCCCGCTGTGGCGTCGTCCGACACCACGGCCGGCAAGGAGGCTAAGCCAGCCCAAACTGCGCAGGCGACCACCGAGACCAAGCCTGCGGACTCCGGCACGTCCGCCACCGACACGACGCAGACAGCTTCGATCGACAAATCGACGCTGACCGAAATGCCGATGGACAATATCCGGGGCGACGATCTGAAGGGCGCCACCGTCTATGGCGCCAGCGACGCCAAGATCGGCACAATCGGCGATGTCGTGCTGAAGGACAACAAGCCGGACGCCGTGATCGTCGACGTTGGCGGCTTCCTCGGCATTGGCGCCAAGGAAGTGGCGGTCGGCATGGACAAGCTCAAATTCATGACCGACAAGGACGGCAAGAAGTACCTCTACACCAACTTCACCAAGGAACAGCTGCAGGCGCAGGCGGCCTATGACAAAGGCACCTATGCCGAGAAGCGCGACCAGCAGCGGATGATTCTGAAGTAAGGCAGTAGGGAGTAGGGGAGTAGGCAGTGGGCAGTAGGGCATATGTTCGGGAACGAGCTTCCCAACCCCTACTGCCTATTTCCTAGCGACATAGCCGGCCACGCCGTCCTCCGTCAGCTCCGCCAGCGCCAGTGACTGGTCGAGATGCCTGGCGCGCCAGGCGAGCAGCTTTTCGGCAAATTCCAGTCGCACCGGCAGATAGGCGGTGTCGCGCGCGACATTGCTCAGTTCTCCCGGATCCTTCGCGAGATCGAACAGCAGTGGCGGCAGGCCGCCGCCGAAATGGACATATTTGAAATCCTCCGTGCGAATGACTGCCAGGTTGCAGTCGCGCGAGCCGACGCCGAAATGATGCTCAGCTTCGCCCTCGGCGACCGAGCGGAAATCGAACTCCCAATGCGCGGCGTCGCGCCAGTCGCCTGGCTGGTCACCGTCGAGCCAGGGTGCCAGCGATCTGCCGTCGAGATGTGGCTGCGGTGCGGAGCCGATCAGGTCGAGCAAAGTCGCATAGATGTCGACGGCTTCGGTGAAGCGGTCAACCGATGCGCCGGCAGTTGTTCCGCGGCTGGGATCGCGGATGATCAGCGGAATGTGGTAGCTGGCGTCGAAGAAGCCGCCTTTGCCCAGCATGAAATGGTCGCCCATCATCTCGGCGTGGTCGGAGGTGAGCACGATCACGGTGTCGTCCCAGGCGCCCGCCGCCTTCAGCGCCTGCCAGATGCGGCCGAGCTGGGCGTCGAGCTCGGAGATCATGCCGTAATAGATCGCGCGGATGCGTCGGAAGTTTTGCTCGCTCCAGTCCGGCACCTTGCCCTCGATGCCCGGAACGAATTTTGTCCGCTTCTGCAGGCCAAGATCGTAAGCGAGATAGGGATGGCTTTCGACCTCGGCCTGCCAGTTTGCGGCGCGCTGGAAAGCGGGGCCGTCGGCCGGGTCGTACAGGGTGTTGTAGGGCTCCGGCACGATGAAAGGCGGGTGCGGGCTGATGAAGGAGATGTGGGCGAACCATGGCACGACCTGCTCCTGCTCCCCAAGCCAGCGGATGAACTCGCCGGCGAGAAATGCGGTGGGCGTCTGGTCTTTCGAATAGACCGGCGGCGCGTTGGTCACGTCGCCACCGACCTTGCCTGGCCCGACTGCCGGACGATGGATGTCAGGGCTGCCCGCGCTGGCGTCGATGCCTTGCGCTTGCAGCCAGGACAGCCACTGCTTCTGGTGCTCGGGCAGCGCCTGCCGCACGGTGAAGCCGGGCAGCACATCCTCATAGCTGCGCAGCCGCGGATCGCCGGCCGAGAGCCGGCGTGGATCAGGCGCCACATCGGTGTAGCCGAACAGCGTCGGGTCGTAGCCCGCCGCGCGCGCCGAAAGTGCGATGTTGCCGTGGCGGGCGTCGAGCGGTGAGCCGTTGCGGCAGACGCGGTTGTTCATCTGGTAGAGGCCGGTATAGAGGCAGGCACGCGCCGGAGAGCAGGGCGCGGCCCCGCCAAAGTGGCGCCGGAATAGCACACCCTCGGCGGCCAGCGCGTCGGCATTCGGCGTTTTCACCACCGGATGGCCGGCCGCCGACAGGCAATCGCCACGCCACTGGTCGCAAGTGATGAGGAGAACATTCGGGCGGCTCAATCGGTTGTCCAAAGTCTTCTCCTCAAGAAGGCGCGCCGCTCATGGAGCCGAATTTCGCCAGCGTTGCAAGACCAAGTCAGTTTCGTCAATTGGTGAACGTAAATTCTATGCTCGTTCACTTTTATGACACAGTCCATTCTGTGTTTGCGTGCTTTCCCGTCGTCAGGCCTATCCTCATATTGGCGTGGACAGCGGCGAGGGCCGCAGCAAGGATAGGGAAGGAGCATGATCATGCTCAATCAGATCAAGGGCCTGCATCACGTCACCTCGATGGCGAGCGATGCGCGCCGCAACAATGAATTCTTCACGAGGAAGCTCGGCCTGCGCCGGGTCAAGAAAACCGTCAATTTCGACGCGCCGGACGTCTATCACCTCTACTACGCCGACGAGTTCGGCACGCCTGGCTCGGTGATGACCTATTTCCCGTTCCCCGACATCGGCAAGGGCCGGCATGGGGTCGGCGAGGTCGGCACCACGGTCTTTTCCGTGCCCGAGGGCACGCTTGGTTACTGGGAAAAACGCTTTGCCGATGAAGGCGTGAGCGGTGTTGCCCGCTCGACAAGCTTCGGCGAGAAGCGGCTCACCTTCACTGGTCCCGACGGCGATAGTTTTGCGCTCGTCGAAGACAGGGCCGACACCAGAGCGCCCTGGGTCAAGGGCGGCGTGCCCGGTGACGAAGCGATCCGTGGCTTTCACTCGGTCGCGCTCAGATTGAAAGACGGCGGCGCCACCGAGGAGCTGTTGAAGTTCATGGGCTATGAGGAGGTCGATAAATCCGGCAGCGTCCGCCGACTGGCGATCAAGAACGGCAATGGCGCGGATGTCGTCGATATCGAATCGCTGCCCGGCGCCGGCTTCGCCAATCTCGGCGCCGGCTCGGTCCACCATGTCGCCTTCGCGGTCGAGGATCGCGCCAAGCAGCTTGAGGTGCGCAAGGCGCTGGTCGACACCGGCTACGGGGTGACGCCGGTCATCGATCGCGATTACTTCTGGGCGATCTATTTCCGCACGCCGGGCGGCGTGCTGTTCGAGGTTTCCACGAACGAGCCGGGCTTCAACCGTGACGAGGACACCGCGCATCTCGGCGAGGCGCTGAAGCTGCCGACGCAGCATCAGCATCTGAGGCCCTATCTCGAACAGCACCTGCAGAAGCTGGAAGACTGACGCCATGAGCAAGGACGCCTATATCCACAAAGTGCTGCCCGGTGCGCCGGGCAGCCCGCTGCTCTTCGTCTTCCACGGAACCGGAGCCGACGAGAACCAGCTCCTGTCCTTCGGCCGCGAGCTTCTGCTTTCAGCGACGATCATCTCGCCGCGCGGCGACGTGTCCGAGCATGGCGCCGCCCGCTTCTTCCGCCGCACCGGCGAGGGCGTCTACGACATGAACGATCTCGCGCGGGCGACGGCCAAGATGGCGGGCTTCGTCAAGGCGCATGTCGAGGCGGAAAAACCCTCGGCGGTGTTCGGGCTCGGCTATTCCAACGGCGCCAACATCCTGGCTTCGGTGGTGTTCGCTGAGCCGGACCTATTCGAGGTCGCGGCGCTGATGCATCCGCTCATCCCGTTCGAGCCGGAGGTGCAGGGCAGCCTTGCCGGCCGCCACATCCTGATCACGGCCGGCAGGCGCGATCCGATCTGCCCGCCGAACCTGACGGCGCGGCTGGAAGCCTATTTGCGCGCCGACGGGGCCGATGTCACAGTGGAATGGCACGACGGCGGGCACGAGGTGCGGCCGAATGAAATCGAAGCGGCGCGGCGGCTCTTCGCATCCGCGTCTGCCGCCGAAGGAGACAAGAACAATGGCTGACCAACTGCCCGAGATCGAACTGGAAGACCATGGCTCGAAGGGGCGCTACGTGCTGCGCGGTCCCGGCGGCGCCGAGGCCGAGATGACCTTCACCAAGGTCGGCGAGCACCAGCTCATCATCGACCACACCGAAGTGCCGGATGTCTTCCGCGGCCAGGGCGCCGGGCTTCGGCTCGTCACCCGCGCGGTCGAGGACGCGCGCGCCGCCGGCAAGAAGATCATCCCGCTCTGCCCCTTCGCCAACGCCCAATTCCGCCGCCATCCGGAATGGGCGGATGTGCTGAAGCGTTGAGTTCTTCCCTTCTCCCCTTGTGGGAGAAGGTGGCCGCGAAGCGGCCGGATGAGGGGTGTTCCAGGGAAAGCCAACGTCTCACTCCGCTGGAACACCCCTCAACCGTCTCGGCGCTGCGCGCCGATCCACCTTCTCCCACAAGGGGAGAAGGAAAAGAGCTGCCCAGCCACAACTACGAACACGCCACTGGCATTTGCGCAGTTCGGCCATCTTGCCTAAGTAGACAGATCAGCTGCGGATTCTCCCGCCCCCCGATCTGCCACCTCAAAAGCGAATGGCCTGATGACCGAACCCGACCTCATTCCCGTTTTCGACGGCCACAACGACACGCTGCTTCGGCTTTACCAGTCGAAGGAAGCGGATGTCGAAAAGCTGTTCATCGAGGGCACGCCGGGCGGCCATATCGACCTGCCGCGCGCCAAAAAGGGCGGCTTTGCCGGCGGCATGTTCGCGATCTTCCCGCCGCCGATCGAAAAGACCAAGCGCAGCGCCGTGCCGCCGGCGCCGAGCGACAATGAACCCCTGCCGCCGGAACTGCCGCGTGCCGAGGCGATCACCTCGACCATCGGCATGGCCTCGATCCTGTTCCGGCTGGAGCGCGCCGGCGCGCTGAGCGTGTGCCGCAGCGCCGGCGACGTGCGCGATGCGATGGCGAAGGGTTCGATCGCGGCGGTCTTCCACATCGAGGGCGTCGAGGCGATCGATCCCGAGCTTGCCATGCTTGACGTGCTTCATGCCGCCGGCCTGCGCTCGCTGGGCATCGTCTGGAGCCGTCCAAATGCTTTCGGCAATGGCGTGCCGTTCCGCTTTCCCTCGTCGCCCGATACCGGGCCGGGGCTGACCGACGCCGGCAAGGCGCTGGTCAAGGCATGCAACCAGCTCAGGATCATGATCGATCTCTCGCATCTCAACGAGAAGGGTTTTCGCGATGTCGCGGCGCTGAGCGATGCGCCGCTGGTCGCGACACACTCCAACGTCCATGCGATCTGCGGCCATTCGCGCAACCTGACCGACTGGCAGCTTGGCGCCATCCGCGAGTCCGGCGGCATGGTGGGTCTGAACTTCGCCACCGGCTTCCTGCGCGAGGACGGCCGCATGAACGCCGACACCGGACTCGACATCATGGTGCGCCATATCGACTCGCTCTTGCAGGCGCTAGGCGAGGACGGCGTCGGGCTCGGCTCCGACTTTGATGGCGCGATGATCCCGGCGGTCATCGGCGACGTCGCCGGCCTGCCCAAGCTGATCGACGCGCTCGCCGCGCGCGGCTTCGGGCGCGCGCTGATCGAGAAGATCGCTTATCGGAACTGGTTGAGTGTGCTGGAAAGGACCATCGGCTAGGCCTTCCGTGTGAGTGCACGATCACAGATTTAGAAGATCGGAGCCCAGCGCTTTTCAGGTCGTCATTCTAGGGCGAAGCAGGAGCGAAGCTCCGTCGCGAAGACCCTAGAATCCATGCCGTTACCTTCGCCAAGGAGTGCAACGGAGCAAAATTCTGCACCGTAGCAGCGCTTCCAAGTCACGGCATGGATTCTAGGGTCTGCGCCGCGTCGCTTCGCTCCTTGCTCCGCCCTAGAATGACGATTGAAGCCTAAGCGCCGATACGCTTCAGCCATTCCTTGCCGACGCCGCGGTCGCGGATGATCGGTAAGGGGTCTTCATGGTCGAGCCTCGCGCAGATGCGGTAGACCTCCAGCGTCTCGGCATTCATCTCGCCGCGCTTGAAGAAATACATCGCCGCCGCATAGCGGGTGCGGCCGGACCACATCTCGCCGAGCGGTGTGTTGACCAGCTGCCACTGCTCGGCGGCTTCCGCCTCCGCGTCCAGGTGCTCGCTTGCCATGTCAGAAATCCGCCGGCGGGTTGGCGGTGCGGCGGTCGAGCTTGATGAAAGGCCGCGGCACCACCTTCGCCCGCTTCATCAGCTTCTGGTACTGCAGCTCGCGCATGGCGTAGATCTCGACCCAGAGGTCGTCGACGATCCTGTCGCCATAGGGCCGCCGCAAAGAGGCGATGGCGATGTTGCGCTTGGCCATCGGCGACCACATCGCCGCGCTCACCAGTCCGACCTCCTGGCTTTTACGATAATAGACGATGGCGTGCTCGGCCGGAATGTTGCCTTCGATCTCCAGCCCGACCAGCACGTGGCGCAGCTTGCGCTCGGCCCTCGCCTCGAGGATGGCGCGGCGGCCGTTGAAGTGGCCCTTCTCGGGATCGATCATGAAGCCGAGGCCGATCTCGTCCGGCATGCGCAGGCGGTCGGCACGGATGGCGTGCTCGGCGGTGGTGAAATCGGCATTGGCGACGATCAGCCCGGCTTCGAGCCGGGCGCGGTTCAGCGCCGTGTAGCCGATGGCGCGGATGCCGCACAGCTCGCCCGCCGCCATCAGCCGGTCCCACAGGCTCAGAGCCTTGTCCGCCGGCACGAACAGTTCGTAGCCGAGGTCACCGGTGAAGCCGGTGCGCGAGATGGTGACTTGGCTGTTTCCTTGGGGGCCGCCGTCATGCGCGAACTCGGCAAGGTCGAAGATTTTCAGCCGTTCGACGCCGGCAAATCCGGCGTCGCGCAGGATGGCGAAGGAGGTCGGGCCTTGCAGCGCCAAGCCGGCGACCGCTTCGGTCTCTTCCTCGACGCTCACCTCGTAGCCGATCGCGCTGTCCAGAAGCCAGGGCAGATGCCGCTCCTGCGAGCACAGCCGGAAGCGTGTCGACGAGAGCCGGAACAGCGTGCCGTCGTCGAGCACGAACCCTTCGTCGTCGCACCAGGCGGTGTAGTGGACGCGACCGGGCTTGAGCCTGGTCACGTCGCGCAGCGTGACCCGGTCGAGATAGGCTTCGGCATCCGGGCCTTCGATCCGGTATTTGGTCATCGGCGAGATGTCGAACAGCGCCGCCTGGCTGCGGATGGCGAAATATTCGAGCTCCTCGTCCCACAGCGAATGCGGGGCGCGGTAGCCGGCCCAGTTATACCAGTCGTTTGTCAGCGCCAGCGCGTCGATGCGCGGCTGGAACGGCGTGCCCGGCCGAAGCGTGCGGAAGTGGGATTGTGCCAGGGTGCGGGCGTCGATCGGCGGCGTGATGGCGGGATGCTGATTCATGACGGCGCCGTAGAACTCGGCTTTGGTGATTTGCGAAATCATGGCCGCCCCCCCATCGCGATGATGCGCCGCGCGGCGTTGAGGCCGGGCGCGCCGGAGATGCCGCCGCCCGGATGCGAACCGGCGCCGGCAATGAACAGTCCTTCGAGCGGCGTGTCGTAGCCCGACCAGCCGGAGACCGGCCGCGACATCAGCATCTGGTCGGCCTGCAACTCGCCATGGTGCCAATGGCCGCCGGGCATGCGGTAGCGCGCCTCGATGTCGGCCGGAGTCAGCAACTCGGCGTGGCGCACCGTCGCGCCGACCCCCGGCGCATAGGTTTCGAGCTGCGCCATGATCGCGTTCAGGAATTGCGGCTTGCCGGCGGTCCAGCCCTCTCTCAACGCATAAGGCGCGTATTGCACAACGGCCGACAGCACGCAGGCGCCGGCGGGCGCGAGCGATGGATCGACGAGGCTGGGCAAGGTGATCTCCATCACCGGCTCGGGCGAGAACTCGCCATATTTCGACGGGTTGAAGGCGCGTTCGACATGATCTGGCGAAGGGGCGATGACGAGGCGGCCCTTGTGGCAGGCGGCGTCGACGCCGGCGAATTGCGGCGGCCGGCCGAGCGCCAGATGGAGCTTCGCCGCATCGCCCTTCATGCGAATGTTCTTCACCTTGCGCACGAAACCGGTATCGACTTCGCGCGGGCCGACCAGATCGAGGATCGTGGTCGCCGGGTTGATGGCGGAAACGACCGTCTTGGCCCGCAGCGTCTCGCCGCCTTGCGTGACGACGCTTACGGCGCGGCCTTTCTCGACGATGACTTTGGCGACCGGCGATGCCGGGCGGATCGAGACACCAGCCTTTTCCGCCGCGGCGCGGATCGCTGCGACGACGGCGCCCATACCGCCTTTGGGCTGGATCTGCGCGCCGGCAAGGCCGCCGATCTCACCGGTCAGCCGGTAGTAGAGGCCGAGCAGCGAGGTCGGCGAGCGGGGGCCGAGATGCGAACCGAGCGTCGCGTCGAAGGCGAGCAGGCCCTTCAGCCTGTCGTCGGAAAGCTGCTCGTCGAGCATGTCATAGACGTTCATCAAAAGCACGCGCAGGAAGTCGCGCATGTCTTCCTTGCCGAGCCTCTTCAGCGCCAGCGCGGTCTGGCCGAGCCCGGTCATTTCGGCGAGCGACATGCCGGCAAGGTCCGGCGGCCGGCGCGACAGGAACGGTTTCAGCACGCCGGCATAGCGCAGCAGTTGCGCGCGCAGCGCCTTCCAGGCGGACTGTTCGGAAGGGCTTGCGCCCGTCAGCACCTCGCCATAGGCGCCGTGCAGCACCAGCGGACCGTCCTTAGACAATGCGACCGACGGCACGAAATCGCCGCGCTCGACCTTCAGCCCATGCCGCTCCAGCTCCAGCGTCCTCACCACATCGGGATGCAGGCGATTGAGCAGATGGGCGACCGCGGAGACGCGGAAACCCGGCGCGAATTCCTCGGTGCGCGCTGCGCCGCCGACATCGTTGCCGGCCTCGAGCAGCAGCACCTTGCGTCCCGACTTCGCCAGCGTGGCGGCGGCGACAAGGCCGTGTGGCCGCCGCCGATGACGACGGCGTCCCAGTTCAGATCAGATGACGTCATGGGCCGGGCTCATATGGAGGGTTGGCTTGGCGAGGTCGCGCAGGATCTCGGCGGCGGCGTTGCGTCCGGGCGCGCCCATGACGCCGCCGCCAGGATGGGTGGAGGAGCCGCACATATAGAGCCCGCCGACGGGCGAGCGGTATTGCGCGTAGCCCGGCACCGGGCGGTTGAAGAGCAACTGGTCGAAGGTGAGCTCGCCCTGAAAGATGTTGCCTTCGGTGAGGCCGACCTCTGCCTCGATCTCGCGCGGCGTGCGCACTTCCATATGGACGATGCGGTCGCGGAAGCCGGGTGAGTATTCGGCGATCTGCGCAATCACGCTTTCAGCAAAACCATCGCGGTCGGCATCGGTCCAGTCGCGTCCGTCGATCTTGGGCGGCGCGTACTGCACGAAGCAGCTCATGAAATGTTTTCCCGGCGGAGCCATGGTCGGGTCGAGCGTGGTCGGGATCACCATGTCGAGGAAGGGGTCGGCCGACCAGCGTCCGGCCTTCCAGTCGTCATAGGCGCGCTCCATTCGCTCGATGGAATCGGTGAAATGCATGTCGGCGCGATAGACCGGCGAGTCCTTCGGCAGAGCCGGGAACTCGGGCAGCGAATCCAGCGCGATGTTGACCTTGCCGGACGAGCCGCGGATCTTGAAGTTCCTGACGCGGCGCAGGAAGATGTCGGGCAGCTCCTTTTCCTCGACCAGCTTCAGGAAGGTGCGCTTGACGTCGGCATTGGAGACGACGAGCTTGCCGTAGACCTCCTCGCCGCCGGCGAGCACGACGCCCTTCGCCTTGCCGTTCCTGATCAGCACGCGATCGACCGCGGCGCCGGTGCGGATGCTGCCGCCCGAGGCTTTGAAGGAGGCGGCCAGCGCCTTGGTGACGGCGCCCATGCCGCCGCGCGCGTAGCCCCAGGCGCCGACCGAACCGTCGACCTCGCCCATATAGTGGTGGAGCAGCACGTAGGCCGTGCCGGGCGACATCGGCCCGAGCGCGGTGCCGATGATGCCTGAAAGCGCGAAGTTCGCCTTGATGACGTCGGTCTCGAAATACTCGTCGAGGAAGTCCGAGATCGACATCGTCCAGAAGCGCAATGTCAGCGCCATCTCCTCGGCCGAGAGGCCGGCGAATTTCTTGCCAAGATAAAGCAGCTCGCCAAGGTCGCGCGGTTTGAGGCTGGTGGGGTCGGGCGCGGTGCGCATCAGCAGCGGCTGGATGAAGCGGCATTGCCTGGTGACGTCGCGCGAATAGCGGTCATAGGCCTCGGCGTCGCGCTTGGAAAAGCGCGCGAACTCGCGGCGGTGCGCGTCATGGTCGCGGTAGTTGGCGAGGTAGTCGCCGTCGCGCGTGAACACCGCGCCGCCTTCGTAGGAGATCACCTGCAGGCCGAAGCGCGGCAGTTCCAGGTCGCGCATGATCTCGGGCCGGAACAGCGAGCAGACATAGGAGCAGTTGGAGTAGAGGAAGCCCGGCGTCAGCTCGCGGCTGGTGGCGGCGCCGCCGACCCAGTCGTTCTTCTCCACCACCAGCACGTCGAGCCCGGCGCGTTGCAGATAGCAGGCGTTGACCAGCCCGTTGTGGCCGCCGCCGATGACGATCGCGTCCCATGTCTTCATGCGCGCTCACCCTCCGTTCGCCGGCCTTCTTTTTTGCGTGATCTTGGCTCTGGTTGCCCGAATTTGGCACGGCTAACAGTTTTTTGTCCAGCCATTTTGAATGAATGTTCAACAAATTGTGTTGCGTTTTCCCATTGATGCGCTAGGCTTTGCCTGCATTCTGGCCCTGCTTAGCTAAAGAGGGCCACTTCGGCTTTTGGGGCTAAAGATCCGATGATCGAAACGGCTGATGCCGAGCCGGAATATGACGATGCCGCCATACGCTTCCTCGAGCGCTCTGGGGCGACGGCTACCTGTCGCCGGGCGGTCCGGCAGAAGTCGACCGCGTGGTCGAAGGTCTGTCGCTCGAGGGCAAGACGATCCTCGATATCGGCTGCGGCGCCGGCGGCATCACGCTCTATCTGGCGGTGCGGCACGGCGCGGCTCGAGCCACCGGCTTCGACGTCGAAGGGCCGGTGATCGAGGCGGCGAGGCGAGGGGCGGCCCGGCAAGGCCTCGAGGACCGCATCAGCTTCGTCCAGGCGCCGCCGGGGCCGCTGCCTTTCACGGACGCTTCCTTCGACGTGGTCTTCTCCAAGGACGCGCTGCTGCATGTGCCGGACAAGGAGGCGCTGTTCGCCGAAATCTTTCGCGTGCTGAAGCCTGGCGGGGTGTTTGCGGCATCGAACTGGATGATCTCGCATGACGGCGAGCCGTCGCCCGAGATGAAGGCCTATATCGCGGCCGAAGGGCTCTCCTTCGCCATGGCCTCGCCGGCGCGCTATGCCGAAGCCATGCGCCGCGCCGGCTTCATCGACATCACGGTGCGCGACCGCAATCCATGGTATCGCGAGGTCGCGCGCGAAGAGCTTTCGCGGCTCAAGGGACCGCTCTACGCGCAAGCCGCGGCGGCGGTCGGCGCGGCCTATGTCGACAAGAACATCCGGACCTGGGAGGCGATGCAGAAGGTGCTTGACAGTGGGGAGCACCGCCCCACTCATCTGCGCGGTTGGAAACCGGTTGGATAGCCGGCAATGCTGGAGACCGTCATACCCATGAAGACTGTAGAGGCCAGGGACAACGCTCCTGAACCGGCGCGAAAAGCAGACGCCGAGAAGCGCGGGCGCAAGGCGTCGAAAGAGGTCAGGCAGCTCCAGCTGATCGAAGCGACGATCGATTCACTCGCCAAGCGCGGCTATGCGGAAACGACGATGGCCGATGTCGCCGATGGCGCCGGGCTGTCGCGCGGCATCGTCAACTTCCATTTCGAGAGCAAGGAAAAGCTGCTCGTCGCCACGCTGCAGTACATGTACGACGAGTATTCGGCGCATTGGCGCACCGCCTTGCAGAAGGCCGGCGACGATCCGGCCCGGCAGTTGCAAGCGCTGGTGTGGGCCGACTTCGACCGCTCAATCTGCAACAAGCGCAAGCTCGCCGCCTGGTGCGCCTTCTGGGGCGAGGCCAAGTCGCGGCCGACCTACCAGGCACTGAGCAGTTCGCGCGACGCTTACTACCAGCAGGTCTTCATCGACCTCTGCGCGACGCTGAAGCAAAGCGGCGGCTACGCCTATGAGCCTCAGGTCATGGCCCTGGCGCTCAGCGCCATGCTCGAAGGCCTGTGGCTGCGGCTGATGATGGGGACGGAGGACACCACGCGCGAAACGGCGCTGCAGGCGGCCAACGCCTTTTTGGCGGCCGCCTTCCCGAAACATTACGGTTAGCAGCAGCCGGCCGCCAAGACCGGCAAGACCAAAAGAGGATGGAACAGCATGAAGAAACTCAGCCGACGCCTCACATTGACATTGGCGCTCACCGGCGCGCTGGCGGCCTCGGCGGCGGCGTTCGCCGTCGCCGCCGACAAGGACCTGATCGTGTTCGACTGGTCCGGCTATGAGGATCCGAGCTTCCATCCGAAATATGTCGAGAAGGACGGCGACTCACCGACCTTCGCCTTCTTCGGCGACGAGGATGAGGCATTCGAAAAGATCCGCTCCGGCTTCAAGTCCGACCTCGGCCATCCCTGCTCGCAGAGCGTGGTGAAGTGGCGCGAGGCGGGGCTGCTGCAGCCGCTCGACACCTCGAAGATCGCCGGCTGGAAGGATCTCAATCCCGGCATCATGGCGATGAAGGATCTCGCCACGACATCCGACGGCAAGGCCTGGTTCATGCCGTGGGACTGGGGCGACACGCAGCTCACCTTCAATTCCGACAAGATCGCCGAGAACGACGTGCAGTCGCTCAAGGCCTTCGCCGATCCGAAGTACAAGGGCAGGGTCTCGATCGGCGACAATGTCGACGACGCCTATGCGCTGGCCAGCCTCGCCATCGGGCTCAAGGACTGGACGAAGATGACGGACGAGCAGTTCAAGCAGGCATCCGACTTCCTGCGCCAGGTGCACAAGAACGTGCGCTCGTACTGGACCGACACCACCGACATCGTGCAGCTCTTGAGCGGCGGCGAGGTCGACCTCGCCTGGGCCTGGAACGACGCCACGGTGCAGTCGGTCGCGGCGGGCGTGCCGATCAAATCCAAGAAAGATACCGACGAGGGCATCTCGACCTGGGTGTGCGGCTATGTGCTGTTCAAGGACGCGCCCGGCAATGTCGACAAGGCCTATGATTATCTCAACGCCGTCAACGATCCGGAAGTCGCCAAGGTGCTGGTCAAGGATTGGGGCTACGGCCAGGCCAACGCCAAGGGCATGGCCGGCGTCGACCAGGCGGTGCTCAAGGAAAAGGGCTACGACAATGTGGAAAAGTGGGTCGACAAGACGCTGTTCCAGCAGCCGCTGCCTTCCGAGCTCAAGCTGAAGATGATCGCCGAGTTCGAGAAGATCAAAGCCGGCTATTGAGCTGTTTTCGGGTGCTCACCCGGACGTGGCACTAAGGTGATCGCGCAAGTTGCCTGAACGTCCTTTCGAACGCTGGCGCCGCCCCTCACCTGCCTGCCGGCATCCTCTCCCCGTATGGTGGACGGGGAGAGGGGAGCTGCCATCGCCGATTTCGCCAACTACGAGCGTTGCAAGGTGGGTGCCGAGGTTGCGGCCGGCGTCTTTCTCCCCGTCACTATACGGGGAGAAATGCCCGGCAGGGCAATGAGGGGCAGCGCCAGCCTCGGCAATTGAAGGTCCCGGCATAAGTTGGAGGCAGGTCCGAAAGCCGTTGCTCCGGCCCCGGACCATGCGGGCTCGCCAAAGCTGCCGAATTCTCCTAACGTTTGCCGATACGTCCGCGACGGGGGGAGTTCTCGCGCCATGAAATCCATGCTTCGCCGCCTTGCCTTGGCTGCCGTCGTCACCGTCGGCGCGGGCACCGCCTATGCGCTTGCCGAGGGCGGCGGCGACCTCGTCGTCTTCGACTGGTCGGGCTACGAAGATCCGCTGCTGCATCCGGCCTATACCGCCAAATACGGGGCCGAGCCGAGCTTCTCCTTCTTCGGCGACGAGGACGAAGCCTTCGAGAAGATGCGCGCCGGCTTCAAGGCCGACATCGCCCATCCCTGCTCGCAGAGCGTTGTGAAGTGGCGCGAGGCCGGCCTGCTGCAGCCGCTCGACACGTCCAGGATCGCCGGCTGGAAAGATCTCAATCCCGGCATCATGGCGATGAAGAATCTCGCCACCACCGCCGACGGCAAGGCCTGGTTCATGCCCTTCGACTGGGGCAACACCTCGCTGCTCTACCGCACCGACAAGGTGACGGCACAAGAGGCGCAATCGCTGAAAATCTTCGCCGATCCCAAGTTCAAGGGCCGCGTCACCATCGGCGACAATGTCGACGATGCCTATGCGCTGGCAAGCCTCGTCATCGGGCTGAAGGACTGGACCAAGATGACCGACGAGCAGTTCAGCCAAGCTTCCGCCTTCCTGCGCGACGTGCACAAGAACATCCGCTTCTACTGGACCGACGACACCGACCTCAACCAGGCTTTCACCGGCAACGAGGTCGATCTGGTCTGGGGCTGGAACGAGACCTATGTGACGTTGAAAGGACAAGGACTGCCGATCGAGATGAACCGCAACACGAGGGAAGGCCTGTCGACCTGGGTGTGCGGCTATGTGCTGATGAAGGGCGCGCCGGGCAAGCTCGACCAGGCCTACGATTTCCTCAACGCCGTCAACGCGCCCGATGTTTCGGAGTATATGGTGAAGACCTTCGGCTACGGCCACGGCAACAGCGCCGGCATGGCGGCGATGGACCAGAAGCTGCTCACCGAACGCGGCTTCGACAATCTCGACAAGTTCCTCGACAAGACGCTGTTCCAGCAGCCGGTGGCGCCAGAGCTCAAGCAGCGGATGGTCGCCGAGTTCGAGAAGATCAAGGCCGGCTATTGAGCATCAGAACCGAAACGACCGACGTTGCCATCGTCGGCGCCGGCTTCACCGGCCTGTCCGCCGCGCTCGAACTGAAGCGCGCCGGGATCGACTTCCTTGTCCTGGAAGCGCGCGATCGTGTCGGCGGGCGCGTGGAGGCCGTGCGAAACGGACTCGGCGAGCTGGTCGACAGCGGCGGCCAGTTCCTGTGCGAGGACATGCCGGAGCTGATGGCGCTGGCGAAGGCGCGCGGCAAGACATTCGTCGAGACCTATGTCGAGGGCGAGTTCATCACCCATCCGCGCATGTCGGCCTCGAGGGGCGAGCTCATGTATCACGCCTCGATGGCGATCCGCGACCGCATGAACAGTATCGAGCCGGACGATCCGGCGATCGCCGGCTTGAGCGTCGCCGACTGGCTCGAACGCCAGGAAGACCCGGCGGACGCCAAGGCGGGCTTTCGCTCGTTGATCGAGGGCCTGTGGTGCCTGGCGCTGGACAAGGTGCCGCTCTGGCACCTGATCGACAACGACCGGCGCATCACCAACGAGGTGCCGGAGCTGCAATACTCGTTGCGCGAAACCATGCAGTCGCTCGCCGACGATCTGGCGGGCGATCTCGGCGACCGGCTGCGGCTCAGTCAGCCGGCGACGCGCATCGAGCATGGACCGGAAGGCGTTCGCGTGACTTCCGCCGCGGGCGTCGTCGAAGCGCGCGCGGTGCTGATTGCGCTGCCACCGGCGACAGCTGCCAAGCTTGACTTCACGCCTGCCTTGCCGCCCGCCCTGGCGAAGGATTTGGGCGTCTGGGAAAGCGGTGCGGTGATCAAGATCCTGGTGCGCTATACGAAGCCGTTCTGGCGCGAGCGGGGTTTGAGCGGCATGGTGATGTGGCGCGATCTGCCGGGGCTGTTCGCCTGCGACGCCAGCAAGGATGCGGGGCACGCCGCGCTCACCGTCTTCGTCGGCGGGCCGCGTGCATTGCGCTGGCGCGAGTTGGGCGAGGCGGCATTGCGTGCGGAGGTGACGGCGAGGCTTGTCGACGCGCTCGGCCCGGAGGCGGCCGACATGCTCGATTTCAGCTCACGCGACTGGACGCGTGACCGCTGGAGCGGCGGTGCCTACAGCGATCTCATCGTCGACGTGACGGCGAGGAACGCCGAGCGCACCATCCTTGGCGGCGCGCCGCCGGTCTATTTCTCGGCTTCGGAACTCTCGCCGTCCTTTCCGGGCTATGTGGAAGGCGCGATCGTGGCAGGGCGTATCGCCGCCAGGAAAATTCAGTCAGCCATCGCCACCAGCGCTTCAGGGTCGTAAGCGAGGCGGATCGGCGCGCCGACCGGAATGTCGTCGGCGCCGAAATCATTGGTCTCGGTCACCGAGAGCGGCTTTTCGAGTCCCGGTATCTCGACGATCAGATGCGTGATCTCGCCGAAATAGTGGCGTTCGACCACCTTGCCGGCGACCTCGAACTTCGCCGTCGCATTGTCCCACAAAACGCGCAGCCGCTCCGGCCGGATGCCGAGCGTGGCTACGCCGCCATTGGGCACGAAGACCTTCGGCTTGTCGGTTTTGACGCGCCCGAAGCCAAGCGTATCGACAACCAGTGAAGCGCCGTTCTCCTCGACGATCTCGGCCTTGACGAAATTCATGCCGCCGAGGAAATCGGCGACCTGGCGGTTGACCGGGCGCTGGTAAATCTCCTTCGGCGAAGCGACCTGCGCGATGCGACCGCCGAACATCACGGCGATGCGGTCCGACATGGCCAAAGCCTCATACTGGTCGTGGGTGACCAGCACGAAGGTGATGCCGACCGCCTGCTGCAGTCGGCGCAGCTCGACCTGCATCTGCTCGCGCAGCTTCTTGTCGAGCGCCGAGAGCGGCTCGTCGAGGAGCAGCACCTTGGGCCGCATGACCAGCGCGCGGGCGAGCGCCACGCGCTGGCGCTGGCCGCCGGAGAGCTCGGTGGCGCGGCGTTTGCCGAGGCCGGTCAGCGACACCTGCGCCAGCGCCTCCTCGACGCGGCGCTTTTCCTCGCCAGCCTTGAGCTTCAGCCGCTTCAGGCCGTAAGCGACATTCTGCTCCACATTCAGGTGTGGGAAGATCGCATAGCTCTGGAATACCATGTTGATCGGCCGCCGGTTGGCCGGAATGCCGTCCATCGGCTGGCCGTCCACGGCGATCGAGCCGCTGGTCGGATTGTCGAAACCGGCGATCATGCGCAAGAGCGTGGTCTTGCCGCAGCCGGAAGGACCAAGCAGCGAGAAGAACTCGCCCTCGCGGATGCTGAGCGATGCATCGTCCAGCGCCTTGAAGGCGCCGTAGCTGCGCGTGACCTCGCGGATCTCGATCATGGTGCGATCCGATTGGGCGCGCTCCGATTGGACCCGCTCAAGCATAGAGGCCTCCCTCGTTCTGGGTGCGTCTCGCCGCGCGGCGGCGCAGGATTTCGGCAATTGCCATCAGCACGAAGGAGGCCACTAGCAGCAAGGTGCCGAGCGCCAGCACGCCGGGGAGTTTTGCCGCGAAGCGCAGCTGCCCCCAGATGTAGATCGGCAGCGTCGCCTCGGTGCCGGTCAGGAAGAAGGCGATGATGAATTCGTCGAGCGAGATGGTGAAGCAGACGAGCAGGCTGGAGATGATCGCCGGCGCGACCATCGGCAGCGTCACGCGCCGGAAGGTGCCGAAGGCGCTCTCGCCGAGATCGGCGGAAGCCTCCTCCAGGCTGCGATCAAAGCCTTCGAAACCGGAGGTCAGCACCGTCATCGAATAGGGGATGCAGACCAGCACGTGGCCGAGCACGACGGTGAACAGCGACAGGCTCAAGCCAAGTTGCAGCATGACCAGCAGCATCGAGATGGCGACGATCACCTCGGGCAGCACCAGCGGCGCCATGATCAGCCCATTGATGGTGCGTCGGCCGGGATAGCGGAAGCGGGTGATCGAGCGGGCGGCGAGGATGCCGAACACGGTCGACAGGATCGAGGCCGAGACACCGACAGCCAAGCTGTTCCAAGTCGCGTCGATCAGCGCCGGCGTGCGCGGCAGGTCCTCATACCAATGGAGCGTGACGCCGGAGAGCGGGAATTTCGGCGTCGCTGCCGTATTGATCGAAAAGATCGGCAGGAAGATCACCGGCAGATAGAGGAAAAGGATGTAGAGGGCGGCGTAGCTCGACAGCCATCCCGGCAGAAAACGTCTGATCGCCGTCATCGCGCCAGCCTCTGCAGCGCGCGTATGACCAGCACCGTGGCGCCGGCCATCAGCGAGACGATGACCATGGTGGTGACGGAAAGCGCGGCGCCGAGCGGCCAGTTCGACGCCTTGCCGAATTGCGCCTGGATGGCGTTGGCGATCATGACGCCGTCCTTGCCGCCGACCAGCTTCGGCGTGACATAGTCGCCGACGGTCGGGATCATCACGATGAGCGCCGCCGAGATGACGCCCGGCGCCGACAGCGGCAAGGTCACGCGCAGGAAGGAGCGCAGCGGCCCGTCGCCGAGATCGGTCGCCGCCTCGACCAAGGTGCGGTCGACCTTCTCCAGCGAGACGAAGATCGGCAGGATGGCGAAGGTCGCCCAGGCATGTGTGAGCGTGATGATGACGGCGCTGGAATTGTAGAGCAGCGCCGTCGACGGCTCGTCGATGATGCCCAGCCCCATCAGGCCGGAATTGAGCACGCCGTTATAGCCGAGGATCACCTTCCACGACATCACGCGCAAAAGATAGCTGGTCCAGAACGGGATGGTGATGAGGAACAGCCACAGGCTCTTGTGGCGGCCGCCATGGAAGGAAATGAAATAGGCGATCGGGTAGGCGAGAGCTACGGTGAGCAGGCTGACCGTCAGCGAGATGTAGAGCGAGCGCCAGAGCAGGTCGCGGTAGATCGGCTCGGTCAGCGCGATCCGGTAGTTCTCCAGCGTCAAGGTGTGGTCGATGGTGAGGTAGTCCTGCGTCCAGAAGGAATGGGCGATGACGACCAGGATCGGCAGAACGAGAAGGATAAGCGCGTAGAGGAAGGTCGGGCTTATCAGCGCGAAGCCTTGGGCGGCTCCCGATTGCAGAAGGGGACTTCGTCTGGCTCCCGCCATGGTGAGCGGGGGCGACCCTTCCGCCGCCGCCGTCATTGCAGCGCTCCGGGCGTGATTGCGGTTGCTGGCTCGGACTGTCCCGCCATTCGGCCTTCCCATTAACCGGCGCCGTGTTCCCAAATTCTTATGCCTGGAGCGATCGCGCCCTGGCTTGCCGCCTTTCTTTCATCATGAGCGCATCCGCCGATTGAAATCAAGCGCTATTTCTGTAATATTGATTGAACAGACATTCAAAATGAAGTGAAGAAAGGCCGAATTTCCACGGTTTTCCGCTTCGTTTCGTGTCCATGGAAATTCCGCAACCGGATGATGCGAGGCTAACATGGCGGCTGCAAGAGAGATCAAAGCGAGGGAAATGATCGACGCCGGCGACGACGACGCGGTCGAAGTCGCCAAGCGCCATCTCGTCCAGCCCTGGCCCTATGCCGGCTCGGTCGGCGCAGAGGCGCGCGCGCTGATCGGCGAGGGCGACGGCATCTACATCACCGACGCATCCGGCAAGCGGCTGATCGACGGCCCGGCCGGCATGTGGTGCATCAATGTCGGCCATCGCCGCGAGGAACTGGCAAGGGTGATGTACGACCAGGCGATGGCGCTCTCCTACAATACGCCCTGGTACACGATGAACGCGCCTTCGGCCGAGCTTGCCCGGCGCATTGCGGACGCCGCCCCGGGCGACCTCAGCCATACCTTCTTCACCACCGGCGGCTCGTCGGCTGTGGAGACGGCACTGCGCTTCATGCAGTTCTACAACAACGTGCGCGGCCGCCCGGAGAAGAAGCTGATCCTCAGCCGCGGCGGCGCCTATCACGGCTCGACCTACCTGTCGGCCTCGCTCAACGGCCGCCCGCGCGACCGCGACTGGATGGACGGTGCCGACGAGCTGGTGGTGAAGCTGTCATCGCCCAACCCGTTCCGGCGGCCGCAAGGCATGAGCGTTCCCGCCTTCACCGATTTCCTCGTCGATCAGTTCCGCGACACCGTTGCGCGCGTCGGCGCAGACCGGATCGGCGCCTTTGTCGGCGAGCCGGTGCAGGCCTCGGGCGGTGTCGTCGTGCCGCCGGATGGCTATCTCAAGCGTATCCGCGAGATCTGCCGCGAGAATGATATCCTCTACGTCTCGGATGAGGTGGTGACCGGCTTCGGGCGGCTCGGCCACGTCTTTGCCTCGGGCGACGTGTTCGGCATCGATCCGGATATGATCACCTTCGCCAAGGGCGTCACCTCGGGCTATTTCCCGCTCGGCGGTGTCATCATCTCGGAGCGGCTTCTGGAAGAATTGCGACGCTCCAATCATCCCGACGCGCTGTTCGGGCACGGCCTCACCTACACCAGCCATCCGATCGGCTGCGCCGTCGCGCTGAAAAACCTCGACCTGCTGGAAGACGGCGTCCTTCAGCATGCACGCGAGATCGCGCCCTATTTCCAGGCGCGGTTGAAGACGCTCGAGGAATTGCCGCTCGTCGGCGAGGTGCGCGGCGTCGGCCTGATGGCTTGCGTCGAATGCGTCGCCGACCGCGAGAGCAAGGACCCGCTGCAGCTCGACAAGGATGTGGGCAAGCGCATCGACGCGCATTGCCACGAGCTCGGCCTTTTGGTGCGGCCTTTGATCAACATGTGCGTGATGTCGCCGCCGCTGATCATCAGTCGCGAGCAGGTCGACGACATGGTAGCGATCCTGCGCGAGGGGATTTCGCGGACGATGGATGATCTGAGGAAGGAAGGGGTGTGGCGGGGGTGAGAGCGCTCCTCTCCCCCCTTGAGGGGGAGATGTCGCCGAAGGCGACAGAGGGGGTCGTCTCGCGTAGATCGCCGGCGTTGTCTATGTCCCGAAGGGCGTTGGCGCTTCACGCGCAGCGACCCCTCTGGCCGCTTCGCGGCCATCTCCCCCTCAAGGGGGGAGATTGGCAGCTTTATCCCCTCGACCTCAGCGCATCGTTCAGCCCCCACATGTCCTTTTCCTCCGGCGCGGTTTCCAGATTGAGCACCGGGACCTGCTTGCGCAGATGGTCGTGGTGGGTGCGCACGCCGTATTCGAGATCGGAAAGATAAAAGCCCCCGAAGGCTTCCGACAGCATGGATTCGTTCGACCAGACCGAAAGCTGCACGTCCTCGTTCATGGTGTCGCGGTCGATGCGGTAGGCGAGGTAGCGGGCGGCCGCCTGCTCTCTTGTCTCGTCCTTGTAGCGATAGATCGCGCCGCGCAGCAGCGTTTCGCCGGTCGACAGCGGGAACTCCTGATAGAATTGCACCGATTCCGGCATGATCGACAGCGCGTTGTTGGGGAAGATGCCATAGTAGATCCAGGCCTTGCGCAGATGCTGCGGCAGATGCGTCGGCTCGGGCGCTATCCTGATGTACTGGCCGACGCTCCAGCGCCGCCCGGCATGCGGGTTGTAGGTGGCAAAGGACCGCGACACGCCGTTGATGAAGGGCTCGTCGAAATAGGTCGCGCCGTAAAGGTCCTGCAGCGCCGGATGCGCCATGGCGACATGATAGCCTTCATTGTCGACGTCGCGCACCGACTTCCAGTTGACCGGCGATTTCTGGGTCCAGATGCCCCAGGACGGCACCATGTCGGCAACGCGGTAGTTGGCGATCTCGGCCTCGATCGGCTTCAAGAGCTCGGCCACCGAAGGCTGCGGACCGCCCTTGCGGAAGCGGATGAAGATGAAGCCCATCCAGATTTCGAGGTCGAGCGGCATCAGGCCGAACTCGGTGTTGTCGAGCTCGGGGAAAGAGCGCGGGCGTGCCGCGCCGCGCAGCGTGCCGTCGAGATTGTAGACCCAGCCGTGGAACGGGCAGACCAGCGCGTTCTTGCAGGTGCCCTGGCTGTCGGCGACGACGCGGCTGCCGCGGTGGCGGCACATGTTGTTGAGGGCGCGCACGACGCCGTCCTTGCCGCGCACGATCAGCGCGCGCTCGCCGATGACGTCCATGGTCAGATAGTCGCCCGCATTCGGCACGTCGGAGACGTGGCCGGCGATCTGCCAATGATTGCGGAAGACATATTCCTGCTCGAGCTCGAGCAGCGCGTTGGAGTGATAACTCCATCCCGGCAAGCCCCGCCGGTCCCAATCGTTGGGGATCGCCACGTCACGGAGGTGCGGGTTCATAGAAGTGCTCTTCTATTTGTTGAATGATCATTCAATAAAAGCATATTTTGCATTGAAATGCAATGGGTTGTGGAAATATGGAAATTCCGCGGCGGCGACTTTGAGGCCGCCTAAGCCAGAAAAATCCCGGAAAATCCGGGCCTTAACGACGGATGTAAAACAGCGGTTCCGGCCACGGATCCGGGCGTTGCGAGAGGTACGTTCCGGCACGTCTGGTGCATCCGATGATCGCAACGGTCATGTCAATTCGGCGGCTGTGTGAGGTCGCTTACAGTCCGTCGCGTCCGACAGGCGCATGAACCTTCGCCAGCGGGCAAAGCAGGGATGGAAGGCTGGCGGTCCAGATCCCTGTTTCAATCCTGTTACACGGGCAATCTCGCCCTACCATTCGGCTGTTACGCGGCGCGATTAAGTTCGTTTCATGGGAAAAGGAAAGATAACGAAGGGAGCAGCCGATGTTTACGAAAGCCCAGACCGTCGACGCGAGTCGCCACGCATATGGCCCGGAGCGCAATGATCGCCGGCCGAAGCTGGCGCTGCGCCAGCGCGCCAGCGACCATCCGATGGCGATGTTCATGCTGATCGGCGCCTGCGCTTTCGCCGGCATGGTGCTGGCGCCTGTCTCCGGCCCCGCTTTCGCTTCGCTCAATCCGCCGGCCAACGTGGTGCAGGGCGCCTCGACGACCCTCAAAACGGCGCGGCTGCCGGAGCCGGCAATCGACTTTGCCTGCAAGGGTCAGAACTGGGGCGCCGAAAACGCCGAATGCCTGCGCGCCATCGCCGAACAGTCCGGCCAGCACCGGGCCCGCGCGGTGCGCATGATCGCCAATGCCGCGCCGCTCACCAACACGCCGAACGTCTTCTAGAGTTCCCCTGAGCGCACCCTCCGCGCTCCAGTCAGGCTCCCGTCGCAAGTCGATCGGGAGCCTCTTTTTTTGGCGGCTGGAACCGAGCCCGTCAGATGTGCGCCCCGCTGTCGACCGCGGCAAGCTCGGCAATCGCTGCGAGCACGCCGCGGACGTCGAGCGTCGAGAACGGCTTTTCCAGGATATGCGGGCGCTGCGGCGGCGGCAGCGCCTCGATCTCCGCCTTGGCGCCGATCAAGTCGCCGGTGACCAGCACGAAGCGCTGCGCCAGGCCTGGACGTTCGGCCAGCAGCTCGCGGTAGATGGATATGCCGCTGGTGCCCGGCATGCGCAGGTCGGAAAAGACGATGTCCGGCGGCATCTGCCCGCTCAGCACGTCGCCGGCCGACGTCCAGCTTGCGACGACCCGCGATTTCACCCCCATCAGCTCCAGTATGTCGGAGAGCGAAGCGGCGACGTCGGGCTCGTCGTCGATGATCAGCGCATGGCGCAGCCCGCTCGAGCGCGCCGGGCCTTCGCCGGCCTTGGCGGCGTCGCCGGAAATCGCCGGCAGTTGCACGACGAAGCGCGCGCCGTGCGGCTCAACCTCCTCGAACCAGATATTGCCGTTGTGGCGCTCGACGATCGATTTCGAGATCGACAGGCCGATGCCGGTGCCGACACCGACCGGCTTGGTGGTGAAATAGGATTCGAAGATGCGCGAGCGGATCGGCTCGGGAATCCCTGGACCATTGTCCTCGACGGAGAAGCCGGGATTGCCGCGGTCGCTGCGGAAGGTCCGCACCTTGATGCGCCGTTCGCCGGTAACGCCGGCCAGCGCATGCTGGCTGTTGATGAGGAAGTTGGCCGCGACCTGCGTGACATGGTCGGCATCCGCCATGGCAAGCAGCGGGCCATTGGCGAAATCGGTGTCGATGATGATGCCGCTGGAGCGCGCGCCGTAAGCGGTGACCTCGAGCGCGGCTCGCATCACCTGGTTGAGGTCGGTCTCGGCCTGCTCGGTCGGATGCAGGCGCACCATCGACAGGAAGCTCTTGACGATGCGGCCGCAGCGCTCGGCGGCGGCGCGCACCTTTTCGGCGCGCACCTTCGTCTGCGGGTCGGTCGCGAATTCATGCAGCAACGTCGACTGCGCCACCACCACCGCGAGTGGGTTGTTGAGTTCGTGCGAGACGCCGGCGAGCAGCGAGCCCATCGCCGCCATCTTCTCGTTCTGGTGCAGCTTCTCGCGCTGGCGGTTGATCTCTTCCTCGGCGCGCAGCTTTTCGCGCAGGTCGCGGATCGAACCGAAGATCAGCCGGCGGTCGGCAACCCGCATCTCGGTCGCGGTCAATTCGATCGGAAAGATCTCGCCGGCAGCGTTCTGGGTCACGGTCTCCAGCCGCTGGTTGACCATCGGCGCGCCGCGGCCGGCCATGTAGTCGGCGCCTGACGCATAGCCCTTGCGATAGTAGTGCGGCACGATCGTGTCGATCAGGTCCTTGCCGAGGATGTCGCCGCGCTTGAAGCCGAACATCTTCTCGGCGGCCGGATTGAATTCGATGATGGAGCCGGACTCGTCGATGACGATGATGGCGTCGAGCGAAGCCTGCAGCATTGTGCGGCGGATCACCTCGCTGGCATGCGCCTCGGAGGGTGAGCGCTCGATGGCGTCGCCGATGGCGAGCGCGATGATGTGCAGCGTCGCCTCTTCCTCGTCCGTCCATTTGCGCTCTGCGACGCAGTCGTTGACGGCGAGCGTGCCCCAGAGATGACCGTGAGCGAAGACAGATACGGAAATGAAGGATTTGATGCTCTGCTTCTCGAAATCGGCCCGCAGGAAACCCTCGAGGTTGCGCGTGTGGCCGGCAAAGACCTTGCCCTGGCGCTCGTCCTCCTGCAACCGTTCCAGCAGCGGATCGGAGTTGATGATCGACTGCATGATCACGGTGGGCGATGCGAGCTCGCCGCCGGAGGCCGGATCGATCCAGTAAGCGGCGACCGATTGGGCGAAGCCCTCGCCCGGCAATTCGCGCAGGCGGAAGAGGATGCCGCGCTGGCAATCCATCGAGCGGCAGAGCGTCTCCAATATGCCGTCCATCTCGCGCTGCCAGTCGCCCGCCTCGCGCAGGCGGCGAACGACATGGACGGCCGCCATCGCGGCGCCCTGACGGGAACCCTGCATATCGGTGCGTGCTGCCTCAGCAGTCATGGTCGGCTGTCATTCGAGCCCGCGCGTGTCGTTCAATTGCTGTCGCCGGTCGGCAGCGAGAAGATATAGCCTTCGCCGCGCACCGTGCGCAGGAATTTCGGATTGGCCGGATCGGCTTCGATCTTCTTTCTCAGACGCATGATGCGGATGTCGACCGCGCGCGACGATTCGGGGTCTTCCACGAAGCCGATCGCTTCCGAGATCGCCGCCCGCGTCAAAAGCCGGTTGGCGCGGGTCAGGAAGACCTCCAGCACGTCGAACTCGCTCTTGGCCATCTCGACGACCGCGCCATTGGCGCCGGTGACGAGCCTGCCGTCGAAATCGGCCTGGAAACCGCCGAAATTCATGAAGCGGCGGGCGCCGGCCTCGATCTTGGCAGCCTGCGGCGCTGCCGGCTGCGGCACGCGGCGCAGCACGCTGCGGACCCGCGCCAGCACTTCGCGCAATTCATAGGGCTTGACGATGTAATCGTCGGCGCCAAGCTCCAGCCCGACGATGCGGTCGAGCGCGGTGCCGGCGGCGGTGGCATAGATGATGCCGATCTGGGTCTTGGAGCGCAGCCAGCGGCCGAGCGACAGGCCGTCCTCGCCGGGCATGGCGATGTCGAGGATGGCGAGATGGAAGGATTGCGCGTCCAGCAGGCTGCGCGCCGCCGCGGCGTTCTCGGCCGTGGCGACGTCATAGCCGTTGGCGCCGAGATATTCGGCAACCGCCTCCCTCAGATCCGGCTCGTCCTCGACGACGATGATGCGCGCCTTCACAATGGTCTCGCTCCCGCTTTCAGCGGAAAGTAGATTGGGTATAAACATGATGTCCAGCGCTCATCTCGAGTTGTCTGTGGCGGGGTGAAAAAAATGGCAGCACGATCCGTCGTCGCGCTTGTGTCCGTTGCCGAGGTGGTGGCCAGTGACCTTGCCGACCATCTCGAGCGGCGGGGGCACGATGTGCGCCAAGCGCGCCAGCCCTGGGAGGCGGAGTCGTTGCTCTCGGCAGGGGGCATCGATGTCGTGGTCGTCGGTGACGATGTGACCCAGGCGGAAGGGCGCGAGCTGCTCAAGCGATATAGTAGCCAAGGCGGGGGCGGCGAGGGCGGCTCCGACTTCATCCTGATCTGCCGGCCACGCGATCTCGTCGACAAAGTGCTGGCGCTGGAACTCGGCGCCGCCGACGTGATCGAAAGCCCGCTCAACGTTCGCGAGCTCGCTGCCCGCATCGGCGGCCTGTTGATGCGGCGCGGCCGCAACACCCAGGAACTGATCGTGCTGGAGAACGCCACTGTCGACTTGAGGTCGGCCATGGTCATGCATCGCTCCGGCGCCGAGGATCAGCTGTCGCCGGGGCAGGTGGCGCTGCTCAGGCTGTTCCTGGCGAGCCCGCGAAAGGTGCTGACGCGCGACGACATCATCGCCGCCGCGCCTGCCGAGAATGCCGACGCTTTCGACCGCTCGATCGATTCGCGCATTGTAAGGCTGCGCCGCAAGCTCGATACCGACACCATCACCACGATCAGAGGCGCCGGCTATCGCTTCGATCCGCCGACGCCGCGCACCGACTGAGGCGGAGGCGGCCAAGTCATTTCCTTGATCTGGCATCGGAATTCCCCAAAACCTGCTTTACACTTTTGGGACCGATGCCAGTGCTTAACGCACCACGAGGACCGAGGGGCCCGATGGCATGTCGGCGTTGGCGGTGATCTCGGCGTGCGCGCGCTCCTTGAGGAGCACCGTTGCAAGCGCGGCAAAGCCGAGCAGCCCTTGAGCGTAAAGCAGCGCGGACAGCACCGAAGCTGCAAATTTCGTCTTCATGTCTGAATCCCCAGTTCGATAAGTCGTCGGTGCTTCAGGAAACTCCCGAAGCGCCCGCGCCGCTGACGGAGCCCCCCGCTGCGGCGCGGGCCTTCGGTCCTCTCGGCAGCAAGTAGCCGGAGGGGCCGCGCGTCCTCATCAGCCGAAAGCCGACCCGCCAGAGGGCCCTCAGCCGGTTGACGCGCAGGCTGGAAACAATCCAGACCGTGGCGATGAACAGTGCAGTGTGCAGCGTCGAAACCTCGCCGGAATTCATGGCGCCAAAATTCAGGGCGCCAAAATTCAGGGCGCCAAGCGTCGTCACCGGTTTGCCGGCGACTGAGCCGGCGCCACAGAGGATGACTGCCGCGACGCTTATCCTGAGAAGCCAGGAGCGTAGGTTCGATTTCCTGCCCATTTTCGTTTGCTGATGTCTGTTCCCGTTGCATCGACATTGCTGCCGGCCTGTATCCGCATCATGCCGCGCAGGCCGCGTTTTGTTGCAATTTGGTTTCGAGATCGGCGAAATAGCTTTCGTATCAGAGGCATACGAGCTTTCGTTTTCCGCATCTGCTTGATTTCTCGGTTAACCATTACGGCCGTCCACGAGCCGATTCCATAGGTGGCTCCGTTAGTTTCGAGAAACGGATTCGAAACAGAAACGAGCATCAAGCGAAATAAGCTTGAAACAGGTGTCCACGATAAGACGGCCCATCGAAATTGAAGCCGGCCGGGACCGGACAAAAGAGGGATCGTCATGCATACCGCCATTTCAGCCAAGCTCATCAACATTGCCGCCGCCGCGCTGACCGGCGCTGCACTGCTTTTCGCCAGCAATGCCGCCCACGCCAATCAGATCGTCGCCCGGGTTTCGCTGTCGCAGCAGATCATGGAAGTCACGGTCGACGGCCGGCCGACCTTCACCTGGAAGGTATCGACGGGCGACAGGGCGCACATCACGCCGACGGGATCGTTCAAGCCGACGCGCATGCACGAGATGTGGTATTCGAAGAAATACGACAACGCGCCGATGCCGCATTCGGTGTTCTTCAGCGGCGGCTATGCCGTGCACGCGACCTATGCCATCAATCGCCTTGGCCGGCCTGCCTCGCATGGCTGCGTGCGGCTGCATCCCGATGCGGCGGCCGATTTCTACCAGCTCGTCGAGGCCTTCGGTCCCACCAACACCAGCATCGTCATTGTTAAGTAACGGGCTGGGTCAAGTAGCAGGCAGGTTGCCGCCTTCGGACGAATTCACCGAAGCTGTGAGGCGACTGCCAAAAAAAGAGGCCGGAAAGTTTCCGGCCTCTTTTTTGGAGCGAATAGCGAATAGCGAATAGTGGCGCGCAACGGGCCTTCAGTCCCCTACTCGCTATTCGCTACTCCCTATTCGCTATTCGCTATTGCCTTAGTTCAAGTCGGCAGCGCCGGCATCAGCTTCGGATCCGGCTTCTCGGCAAGGTGCGGCAGATCCTTGCCGGCGATGAAAGTGTAGAACATGGGCACGACGAACAGCGTGAACATCGTGCCGACCAGGATGCCGGTGAAGATGACGAGGCCCATCGAGTAACGGGCCGCGGCGCCGGCGCCGCTGGAGATGATCAGCGGCACGACGCCGAGCGCCATCGCCGCCGTCGTCATCAGGATCGGCCGCAGGCGCACCTTGGCCGAGGCTATGATGGCGTCGCGCCGCCGCATGCCATGGATCTCGCGCTGCTGATTGGCGAATTCCACCAAAAGGATGCCGTGCTTGGTGATGAGGCCGATCAGTGTGATCAGTCCGACCTGGGTGTAGATGTTGAGCGTGCCCAGGCCGATGTTGAGCGGCACGATGGCGCCGAAGATCGAGAGCGGCACGGCCATCATGATGATCAGCGGATCGCGGAAGCTCTCGAACTGCGCGGCCAGCACCAGGTAGATGACGATCACGGCGGCGGTGAAGGCGATCAGGATGGTGTTGCCCTGCTCCTTTTCCTGCCGCGACTGGCCGGAATAGTCGATGAAGAAGGTGTCGGGCAGCGTTTCCCTGGCGAGGTCTTCCAGCACCTTCAGCCCGTCACCGGTGGTCACGCCGGGCAGAGGCAGGGCGGAGATCGTGGCCGAGTTCAGCTGGTTGAACTGCTCGATCGCCGCCGGCGAGGCGTTGGTCGAGATTTGCACCACGGCCGACAGGGGCACCATCTTGCCGTCGACGCTGCGCACGAAATACTCGCCGAGCTTGGCCGGATTGTCGCGGAATTCCTGCGGCACCTGGGGGATGATGTCATAGCTGTTATTGTCGCGGTCGAACTGCGCCACCTCGGCGCCGCCGACAAGCAGCGTCAGCGTGTTGCCGATATCGGCGATCGGTAGGTTCAGCGCCGCGGCGCGCTCGCGGTCGATGGTCACGGTCACCTGAGGCGCGTCGTAGGACATCGAGTTCTGGACGACGATGAAGCGGCCGGAAGCCTGCGCCTTGTTCTTGATCTTCTCTGCCTGGTCGAAGACCTCGGACGGATCGCCGGTCGAGCGGACCACCATGGAGATCGGCAAGCCGCCGCCCGAACCAGGCAGTGTCGGTGGCGCGAAGACGAAAGCCTCGACGCCGGCGACCTTGGCCAACCGGCCCGTGATGTCGGCCTGGATCTCCTTCGAGCTGCGCTTGCGTTCGGCCCAGTCCTTGAAGGCGAAGCCGACGAAGGCGCCGTTGGTGGCGCCGCCGAAGGCGACCGCCGAGAACTGCGCCCGCGTTTCTGGAATGTCCTTCACAAGACCGAGGATCTGGTTAACGTAGGTCTCGGTGTAGTCCGAGGTCGCGTAGCGCGGCGCGGTCACGATCGAGAGCAGGAAGCCCTGGTCTTCTTCCGGCGCCAATTCTGTCGAGGTCTTGGTGAACATGAAGCCGGTGAGCGCCACCAGCGCGACGACGATGATAAAGGTAACCGGCCTGTTTCTGAGCGAAGCGGTCACTGCCCGCTCGTAGACGCGCTCGACCCGGCTGAAGGTGCCGTCGACGATGCGCTGGAAGCGGCCATGCGCGCCCGGCTTCAAGAGGCGCGCCGACATCATCGGTGTGATGGTGACGGCGATAAGGCCGGACAAGACCACGGAGCCAGCCAGAGTGACAGCGAATTCGCGGAACAACGCGCCCGTCAGGCCACCGGTAAAGGCAAGCGGCGCGAACACGGCGGCCAACGTGATGGTCATTGCGACGATGGCCGAGAAGATCTCGCGCATGCCGTTGAAGGCTGCCTGCATCGGCGACATGTGGTCTTCCTCCATGTGGCGATGGATGTTTTCCACCACCACGATGGCGTCGTCGACGACGAGGCCGATCGCCAGCACCATGGCCAGCAGCGACAAAAGATTGATCGAATAACCGACCGCGAACAGCAGGAAGCAGACGCCGATCAGCGACAGCGGGATGGTGACGATCGGCATCATCACCGAGCGGAAGGACCCGAGGAACAACAGGATGACAACGATGACGATGGCGACCGCCTCGACTATGGTCTTGAACACCTCTTCGATCGAGGCGCTGATCTGCTCCGTGGAATCGTAGACGACCTCGATGGTCATGCCTTTCGGCAGTGTCTCCTGAATCACCGGCACGAGCTTGGTGACTGCCGCCGCCGTCGTCAGCGGGTTGGCCGCCGGCGTCGGGAAGATGGCGAGGAAGGTGCCAGGCTTGCCGTTGAAGCTCACCCTGGTGTCGGTGCTGGCGGCGCCGAGCTCGACGCGCGCCACGTCGCGCAGGCGCACCACCTGCCCGTCCGTCGAGCGGATCGGCAGCTGGGAGAAGGCTTCCGGCGTCTGCAAGGTCGAGTGAACCGTGATCGACGAGACCACATATTCGTTCTGGGTGTTGCCGGGTGCCGAGAGGAAGTTGGAGTTGTTGATCGCGGTCAGCACGTCGGCGGCGGTGGCACCGCGGGCGGCAAGCCTGACCGGGTCGATCCAGACGCGCATGGAATATTCCTCGGCGCCAAAGATCTGAACATCGGCGACGCCTTCCACCGTCGAAATGCGGGGTCGTACGACACGCTCGATGTATTCGGTGAGCTGCTCCTTCGTCATGTTCGGATTCTGCATCGAGATGTACATCATCGCGAACTGCTGGCCGGTGCCCTTGACGATCACCGGGTCCTTGGACGCATCCGGCAAAGTGCCGCGCACGCCCTGAACCTTGGACAGCACCTCAGTCAGCGCCACGTCGGGATTGGAGCCGAGCTTCATCTGCACGGTCACGGTGCTCGAAGACGGACGGCTCGACGATGTCACGTAATCGATGTTTTCCGTCGAGGCGACGGCGCGTGCGATCGGGGCGGAGATGAAGCCCTGGATCAGGTCGGCGCTGGCGCCGGGATAGGCCGTGGTGATGGTGATCGCTGTCTCGTCCACCTTCGGATACTGGCGGATCGACAGGTTGAAGATGGCCTGGAAGCCTAGCAGCAGGATCATGCAGGCCAGCACCGTCGAGAGGACGGGCCGGCGAATGAAGATGTCGGAAAAGCTCATTGCTGAACCTGCTTGTTCGCCGATTTGCTGGGATCGATGGTGTTGTCGACGCCAACGGACATGCCGTTGAAGAGCCGGTTCTGGCCGGCGGTGACGACCTGGTCGCCGGCCTTCAGGCCCTCGGAGATCTCTACCATGCCGTTGTTGCGGCGGCCGAGCTTGACGAACACCTGCGACAGAACGAGCGCCGGCTGCTGCCCGGCCTCGGCCGGCTTCTGAGCGTTGTCAGCGGGCTTTGCGGCGTTGTCGGCGGGCTTTGCTGTATCGGAGGCCGGCTTCGAGGCATCGGCCTGCGGTTTGGCTGCCTCGCCGGCCGGCTTTACGGCGCCAGTCTTCTGGTCATCCGGTTTGGCCGGCGCAGCCGCGCCGGCATCGGCGGGCTTGGCCGGCACCACCACGAAAACGAAGTCGCCGTAAAGGCTTGACGTCACCGCGGTCTGGGGCACCGAGATGATGTTGTTTTCCTCCGGCAGCTCGACGCGGATCTGCACGAACTGGCCTGGCGTCAGCTTGCCTTCCGGATTGGCGACCTCGCCTCGGATCGACACCAGCCGGCTCGCCGGGTCGATCTTGGGATCGATGCCGCGAATGGAGCCGGCAAAGGACATGTCGGCAGCGTTGCTGCCGATCCGCACCGTCTGGCCGATCTTCAACAGCGGCAGCTGCTGCTCGGGCACTGTGAAGTCGACCCGCATCGTGTCCAGATCCTGGATCGTCACCACCGAGTTGCCGGGCGCCAGATATTGGCCGATGTCGATCTTCGGAATGCCGATCGTGCCGGTGAAGGGGGCCGAGAGCTGCTTCTGGTCGAGCACCGCCTGCAGCTTGTTGACCTGCGCGGCCGAGGCGTCCGCAGCCGCGCGCGCTGCGTCAAGCGTCGCGTCCGTGCCGACACCACGCCGTTGCAATTCGATCGCGCGGGTCAGCGCCGCCTGATCGGACGCGGCCTGAGCCTTCTGCGCCACCAGGTCGGCTTTCTCGACGGCATCGTCGAGCTGCAGGAGCACGGCGTCGGCCGCGACCTTCTGGTTGGCGTGGAAGAGGATGTCCTTGACGATGCCGGCTGTCTCGACCGTCAAGTCGACGCCGCGCACGGCGTTGACGGTGCCGATCGCCTCGACGCCGGGCGTCCAGTTCGAAGGCTTCGCTACGACCGTCGAGACGGTCGCGGCCGGCGGCTTCATGGTGGCGAAAAACTGCTTGATCGCATTGTCGCGAAACAGGTTGAAACCGACGATCCCGGCGCACGCCACAACGAGCAGCAGCAGAATTCCGGCGATGATGAAGAAGCGCTTCACGGACAATCCCCTCGAGCCGGCAACCGGCAAAACAAACGATGCCGGGACACATATCGACGTGAATCCCGATTTCAAATGGCGGGCGCTTTACTGTACCGTCTGGACGGTCTTGTCAATTCCGCACATGCTAATGTAAGGGAGGCGTGATGAAGGCTCGCAGGGCAAACTCGCGCGACAGAATATTGGCCGCCGCCGCCGACGTGGCCCGCGAGGCGGGTCCGGGAAGCCTGTCGCTCGACGCCGTTGCCAACCGGGCCGGCGTCTCCAAGGGGGGCCTGCTCTACAATTTTCCGACCAAGGCCAAGCTGATGCAGGGGCTGGTGGAAAATTACCTCAACGCTTTCGAGGAGGCGCTCGAGGAACGCACGGCCGAGGCCAGCGATGAAAGCGTGCTCGCGGCCTACATACGGCTTTCGGCCGATGATTGCGAGAAGCCAAAACCATCGGCTTCCTGGATGTTCTCCGCGATCGCCGAGGATCCGGATTTCCTGACGCCGATAAAGGCGTTCAAGCGGCAGCTGTTCGAACGGCTGAAAGACGAGACGGACGACCTCGGCTCGCTGCTGGTCTGCTTCCTCGCCATCGAAGGACTGCGCAGCATGAATCTCTTCGATTCCGACGTGCTCTCGCCGGAGGAGCACAAGCTCCTGGTTTCCTCGCTTCTCAAGATAGCCGGATAGAGAGGAGCGCAAGCTCCTCGTCTCCCCGCTTGTGGGAATAGCCGCATAGGTTGCACGGCGTCACACCAGCTTCATCCTGGAGACATAGCGTTCTTCCCGGTTCTTTGCTGCATGCAAAAGGAGTGGGACATGGTGGACGTTGTTTCCAGTGAGGCGGGGATTCTGAGACCGGATCACCCGTTAGAGCAATCGGGCGGTGCCAAATGGTTCCTGCCGGCCTTCGGGGTGCTGGTTCTGGCCGGCCTGGTCTATGTCGGCTATGCGCTGAGCCAGGATCTGGCGATTGCCAAGACGGTGCCCTGGATCCTGCTCGGCATCGCGCTCCTGATTGCGCTGGGCTTCGAGTTCGTCAACGGCTTCCACGATACCGCCAATGCGGTGGCCACCGTGATCTACACACGATCGCTGCCGGCGGAATTCGCCGTCATGTGGTCGGGCGTGTTCAACTTCCTCGGCGTGTTGACCTCGAGCGGCGCGGTGGCGTTCGGCATCCTGTCGCTGCTGCCGGTCGAGCTCATCCTGCAGGTCGGTTCGTCTTCCGGCTTCGCCATGGTGTTCGCCCTGCTGGTGGCGGCGATCCTGTGGAACCTCGGCACCTGGTTCCTCGGCCTGCCGGCTTCGAGCTCGCACACGATGGTCGGCTCGATCATCGGCGTCGGCCTCGCCAACCAGTTCATGGCCCCGGCCGGAAGCGCCACCAGCGGCGTCGAGTGGGGGCAGGCGAGCAATGTCGGCATGTCGCTGCTGGTCTCGCCCCTCGTCGGCTTCTTCGCCGCCGCCCTCCTGCTCTATGTGATGAAGCTTCTGGTGCGCAATCCGGCGCTCTATGAGGCGCCGAAGGGCAACACGCCGCCGCCGTGGTGGATCCGCGCGCTGCTCATCTTCACCTGCACCGGCGTCAGCTTCGCGCATGGCTCGAACGACGGCCAGAAGGGCATGGGCCTGATCATGCTGATCCTGATCGGCGTGGTGCCTACCGCCTACGCGCTCAACCGCACGCCCGACATCAATTATCTCGAAGCCTACAAGGCGGCCTCGGTGTCCGTCGAGCAGGCGCTGGGCAAATATGCCAAGCCTGGCGTCACCGTCGCGGATGCCAAGGCCACGGTTCAGGAGGCCGTGCGCAGCAAGTCGTGGAACGACCAGACGACCGTGGCGCTGCAGACCTACATCCACAACACGACCGCCGGGTTGCAGCCCTACGCCACCGTCGACAAGGTCCCGACCGACCTGGTCAGCAACGCCCGCAACGACATCTATCTGATCGGCGAAGCGCTGAAGCTGATCGACAAGAAGAAGCTTTTGCCGATGCAGGACGCCGACCTGAAGGCGGTGACCGACTATCACAAGGCGGTCGACAGCGCGACCAAGTTCATCCCGCTGTGGGTGAAGATCGCGGTGGCGCTGGCGCTCGGCCTCGGCACCATGGTCGGCTGGAAGCGCATCGTCGTCACCGTCGGCGAGAAGATCGGCAAGAGCCACCTGACCTATGGCCAGGGCGCCGCCGCAGAGCTGGTGGCGATGGTCACGATCGGCATGGCCGACCGTCTCGGCCTGCCGGTGTCGACGACCCACGTTCTATCGTCGGGCGTTGCCGGCACGATGGCGGCCAACGGCTCCGGCCTGCAGTGGGCGACCGTGCGTAACCTTTTGCTTGCCTGGGTGCTGACGCTGCCCTGCTCGATCGCGCTTGCCTTCGCGCTGTTCGTGATCTTCCGCCAAGTGTTCTAGCGTTCGAAGCGGAAAACCAGAGGCGGCGCCGTTCGCGGCGCCGTTTTCTTTTTGCCGGCCAGCCTATCGCCGAGCGACATCCGCCCTGCTACGGCGGCGCAGTTGGCGCAGCGACAATACATGTAGCAGGATTGAGCTTGGCACCACGAAAGCAGGAGTCAGTACACCCGGGTAATCGCCAGCACCGATGCTCTGCACATGCGGAACGATCAGTTGCCAGGGTCCGGGCGAGGTAATCACGCCCATGGTGATCGCGACTGCGAAGTCTGCAAGGCCGAGGAAATTCCAGAAAATTGCCGCCCTCCGGCCCTCGACTGTACCTGTCGCCACAGCGATCGCCGCCGGCAACGCGAGCAGTCCGGTCAGCATGTCGCCGATACCTGCCGGCACTGCGAATACGCCGGGCAGCGCACCGTGCAGCCAGGCTGCGATCGCCCAGCTGCCGAATATGCGGTAGAGCTGAAGCGTGACAAGCCAGCTCGCTGGTATCGCATCGAGTACCTGCCCAATCCGCTTTGAGAACAGCAGCAGCGGCGCGCCGATCATCACCGGCAGGAAGATCGCCATTGGCAACACCGGTAAAGACGCAGTGTCCGGGTGAAAGACGCCGTTGATCGCGGCGCTCCAGGCGACGGTGAGCCACAGCGTGTCCGGGACCATGATTGCCAGCCAGGTCGCGCGGCGTTGATCCTGCGTCAGGCTCGTGTGTTCGAGGCCGAGCCACAATCCCAGCGCTACGAGCCCGTGGGCGGCGAGTTGGTGGGCCGTGGTCGGAATCCCGCTGGCCGGGATCGCTGGCCAACTGTAGATCAGCAGTAGCCATAGCACCGTGAGCGGCGCAAGCCAGAGCAGGCTGCGCCAGGCGTCACGCGACGGAACGATGGCAGAGGAAACAGCTTCGGCGGTCATCGGCAGCACTCCAGAGCCTGGCGAATTTACTTGCGCCCGGATGTACGCCCGCTTTCCGCAAGCGGCTATTCGCGATAATGTTGATGGCCTATTAAGAGGAACTTCACAGTTCGAAGGCGTTCCCAAGCGTTGCCCTGCGCCGCGGTTTTCGCCGTGGCGCCGCAGAATTCAGAATGTCTCTTATCGGATAAGTCAGCGGTGCGCCTTTATGGAAGCGCGTCGGGCTAAAGCGTGATGCACACCCGATGCCCAGGATCGGCGCTGACCGAAGCCGGGGAAGGTTTTCCTTCCGCGCGCAAGCCTGCCTTCGACAATATCAGGTCGGGTCTTCGCGATGCAGGTCGTGGATGGCGACGCCTTCGACATTGGTCGGCAGCATCAGCCACTTTTTGTGGCGCAGCGTACGCTCGGTGTCCTCGAGGCCCATCTCCCAGTGCTCGCGCATCGAGGTGCCCGAGAATTCATAGTCCTTGGCGTGGCCCTCATAGCCTTTGTGCTGGTAGATCAGGTGGACGATGTTGACCACACCGGCATCGGAGTAGTCGGCCATCAGTTCCTTCTCGCCATCCTTGAGCAGTTCCGGCGGAACGCGCTTGAGGGCATCGAGCAGCTTCATCTTGAGCGCATGGATGCGCTGGAAATTGTCGGTGTTCTGGCGCGTGCGGCTGGAATACATGATGTCCTTGTGGCGCGACAGCACGTCGGCCATGCCGCGCGGCAGCGCGCCGCGGGCGCTGAACAGATCGACCTGGAACACCAGCGAGGAGCGGTCTTCCTCCTGGTCGAGTAGGTATTGCAGCGGCGTGTTGGAGACGATGCCGCCGTCCCAGTAATACTCGCCCTCGATGCGGATCGAGGGGAAGGCAGGCGGCAGCGCGCCGCTCGCCATGATGTGCTCCGGCCCGATGCGCACCTTGTCGGTGTCGAAATAGACGAAGTTGCCGGTCCTGACATTGACCGCGCCGACGCTTAACCGCTTCTTGCCGTCGTTCAGCACATCGAAATCGATCAGGCTCTCGAGCGTCTCCTTCAGCTCGGCGGTGTCGTAGAAGCTGGTGGCGCCTTCAGCGCCTGGGGGCTCGAACCATGGATTGGGATTGCGCGGCTTGAAGAAGCCCGGCTGGCCCATGGTCATCGTCATCCACGACGAGGTGCGGTTGCGGATGTCGCGGTAGATGTCGCCCTCCGGCGTGTAGGCCCAGATCTTGCGGCCGGAAATCGTCTGCCAGAATTGCTCCAGCCGCTGCAGGCGGCGGCTCGGCTCGTTGCCGGCGATGATCGAGGCGTTGATGGCGCCGATCGAAACGCCGGACAGCCAGGTCGGCTCGCAGCCGGCATCGGCAAGCGCCTGATAGACACCGGCCTGATAGGCGCCCAGCGCGCCGCCACCCTGGAACACCAGGGCGATGCGGTCATATTGCGCGGTGATTTCCTCAATGGTGGCGGCGTTTGCCTTGTTTCGGGTGCGTTCAAGCACGAGCCATCTCCGGCTGGATTGCGCTGGTCGCGGACGGGTTGCGATCGGCGAGATAATCATGAACGACCTCGCCCAGCCCAAGCGTCAGGTCGGCGGTGAAGTGGACGGCCGAGACGATCTCGAGCACCGGCAGCTTCGCCACATCGGCCATGACATGGGGCCGAAGGTCCAGCGCGGCCGGCGCCGTCCAGGCTTCCTTCAGCGTTACATCGGTGAGGTAGTAGCGAACCAGCTCGCAGATGCGCGGGCTGCCGTCGACATGCGGGATAATCTTGATCAGGAAGTTGGGCGCGGCGAGCGAGGCGAGCACCTGGTCATGGTCCGCCTCGCGGTGCTTGTAGCCCATCGTGCCGGTGGCGCAGAGCACGCTGCCGTAATGGAGCGTGCCTACCACCACCTCGCCCTCATGCATGATCTTGGGGCTGGCGAGCTTCTTCGGGAACCCCCAGAGCTCGCGGCCGCCGGCGATCGGCGCGTCGTCGTCGAGATACATGGAATGGACATAGCCACCATGCTGGCCGCCGAAACGAACGGGTATCACCTGGCCGGTTTCGGTGTAGTCGCCGAAGCCGGTCGAATCCGGCATGCGGATGAACTCGTATTTGACCAGCGGCTCATCGATCTCGAGCGGCGCCGGCACGACCGCCTCAAGCGCCTCGCGCGTCGTGCGGTAGGTGATGATGATGTATTCGCGGTCGAAGAAACGGTAGGGGCCGGGCGGGAACGAAGGATTGGTGAGGGGCATCGCATAGGCGCGCTTCACGACATCGTCGATTTCCAAGCTGTTCACCCTTCGGTTCGGGAATGACACACGCGAGACGCGCAGGAGGAATATGTTGCACGGCACCATGACAGTGCCATGTCATGGTCCTCGCGCGCCAGCTTCATGGCTCTCGGACAGCATCACAACAATGTAATCGCAACGACATACGGCCATGGCATTGTTATGTTGCGACGCACAAACTATGTGCGCCTATAGCTCCTTCCACCTGTCGCGAGATCTCCCATGGGTTCCCTGTCTTCGAAGAATGCGCTCGTCACCGGCTCGACCAGCGGTATCGGCCTCGCAATCGCCCGCGCCTTTGCCGCCGAGGGCGCCAACGTCACCATCAACGGCCTGGGCGACGCCGCGGCGATCGAGCAGGAGCGCGCCGGCATCGAGAAGGATTTCGGCGTAAAATGCCGCTATTCGGGCGCCAACATGATGGACGGCGCGGCGGTCACCGCCATGATCCGCGAGGCCGAGGAGGCGTTCGGCAGCCTCGACATACTGGTCAACAATGCCGGCATCCAGCATGTGGCGCCCATCGACGAATTCCCCGACGACAAGTGGGAGGCGATCATCCGCATCAACCTGCTCGCCGCCTTCTATGCCATCAAGGCGGCGCTGCCCGGCATGAAGCGGCGCAAATGGGGCCGCATCATCAACACGGCTTCTGCGCATGCGCTGGTCGCCTCGCCGTTCAAGTCGGCCTATGTCTCGGCCAAGCACGGCATTGCCGGCATGACCAAGACGGTGGCGCTGGAAGTGGCGCAGGACGGCATCACCGTCAACGCGATCGCGCCCGGCTATGTCTGGACGCCGCTGGTCGAAAAGCAGATCCCAGACACGATGAAGGCGCGCGGCATGACCGAGGAGCAGGTCAAGCACGATGTGCTTTTAGCCGCACAGCCGACCAAGGAATTCGTCACCGTCGAGGAACTCGCCGCGCTGACGCTCTTCCTGTGCTCGGACGCCGCCAAGCAGATGACCGGCACGACCTTGCCGATGGATGGCGGCTGGACGGCGCAGTAGGCGCGCTTCCCTAGAGCAGTTCATCGTTTCACGGAAACGCTGAACTGCTCTAACTATCTGTTTTTACGCAATTCCGGACGGAAAACCGTTACACACTTTTCCTGGAATTGCTCTAAAGGGGGCGCTGTCGCGGCGTAAGGCTTAACTCGCGGTGCTTCGTACTATCCTTCCCCTGGCGCAGTCCTTGCCGGTCCCCATGGCTATTGAAGTCGCCCGTAATGGCTCAGGACAAGGCCGACGGCTCCAAGCAGCACATCGTTTTCGGTGTGCTTGCCGATGATTATTCGCGTGCGCCTGTCGGGGGCGACGTCCCGCGCCTTGATTAGGGTGTGCCGTTCATAGGCTGCAATGAGCGGCGTAAGTAGGATGTCGCCGGCGAGCGCCATGCGTCCTCCGATGATGATGAGGGGCGGGTTCAGAACGGATCCAATCATGCCCAGGCCGCGGCCCGCCATTTCGGCCGTATCCTCGATCATGCGCAATGCTCCGACATCCCCCTGCTCGGCCATGCGGATCACGTCGTCCATCGTGACGCGCCGGCCCGTCACGCGCGCGATCTGCTCCAATGGCCGGTTGAAGCTGGCGTAGAGTTCCAGGCAGCCTCGATTGCCGCAGCGGCAAAGATCGCCCGATGGATCGATGCTCATGTGACCGAATTCGCCCGCGCCGCCGGCAATTCCGGTCACGACGCGTCCGTGCTGGACGATCGCGCCGCCGACCCCGAGGTCGATCTTGAACAGGACAAAGTCCTCGTAACCGACGGCGGCGCCCCACATCATCTCGGCAATGGCGGCGCAGTTGCTTTCATTGGCTGCGAAGATCGGCTGCTCCAGCACCGGCCCAAAGACATGTCGGATGTTGACGCCAGCCCAAGTGGGAACGATGCTGGCCCGCTGGACGAAGCCTTCGGGGCTGACCGGTCCCGATACAGAAACCCCGACACCCAGGAGGCCGGACGCAGACAAGCTGTTCTCCTCGTAGCATTGCGCGATCGCCGCCTTGGTGAGCTTTGCCGCCCGGTCCGGAGGATAATCCAGGCCGAGGGGGATAGTTTTTTCAGAAATGAATGAATGCGAGACGTCGGCCACAGCGACCCGAATCTCGTCGAGACTAAGATGAACGCCAACGCAGGTGCCGGCTTCAGGATTGAGCGTCAGCGTCGCCGGCGGCCGGCCGACGCCTTTGGCCGTTTCGTCAGCCGCCGCCAGTTCCACCACGATCCCTGACTTCTTCAGACCAGTCAAAGCCGTCGAGACGGTCGAGCGGGCCAAGCCGGTGAGCCGGGCAATCTGCGCGGCGGAAATGGCGCCGCGCTGGCTGAGACAGCGGACAATCAGACTTTCAGGCGTGCCCGGAGGCTGACCGTCCAGCAGCGATCTGAGCAGGCTTTTTGTCATTTTCGTTCTAAAACTCCTTGACTGTCGATCGTATTTGATCATTCTAGAAAAAACTAGAGACCTTCTGCGATGCGCGGGCGGTCTCGACGAAACGGTCGTGATGAACCGTGCTGAAATCAAATGGGAGTGAGACGATGAGATATCTGAGGGCGACCCTTGTCGCTACGGCGGCATTTGCCTTTCTTGCAAACACAGCACTCGCCGAGCCGAAGACCAATCTGCTCCACCAATGGGCGACCGGATCGGACGCGCAGGCCATCGCCAAGCTTGGCGAGATGTTCGAGGCGAAGGGCGGAAAATGGCAGCAGACCTCGATCGCCGGCCATACCGCCAACACGCTTGCCAAGCTGCGCGCCGACGTGATCGCAGGCAATGCTCCGCCGGCGGTTCAGCTCAAGGGTCCCGAGATCGCTGAATGGAACAAGACCGGCATGACCGCCGATCTGGATGATCTCGCGAAGGCGGAGAATTGGGAGAAGGTGGTGGCGCCGGAATTGCTGCCGGTGATGAAGCCGAGCGGCAAGTGGGTGGCAGCACCCATGAACATCCACCGCATCAATTGGATATGGGCGTCGCCGAAAGTCATGCAGGCCGCCGGCGTGACGGAAGTTCCGAAGACCTGGGCGGAATTCAACGCAGCCTGCGACAAGATTGTGGCCACCGGCAAGATCTGCATCTCGCACTCGACCGCCGACTGGACCGATTCCACCGTCTTCGAAGTCGTCGTCTACGGCCAGGACCTCGACCTCTATCGCAAGGCCTTCGTCGAAGGCAACGTCGACGCCATGCGCAGCGACGGCATGGTCAAGGCCTTCGAGCAATTCCGCATCATGACGTCCAAGTACATGGACGCAGGCATGAACGGCCGCGACTGGGATTCGATGTCGGCTCTCGTCGGCCGCGGCGAGGCGGCGTTCCACATCATGGGCGATTGGACAATCGGCTTGCTCACCGCCGCCGGCTTCAAGGAAGGAACGGATTATGTCTGCGCCCAGGCGCCGACCGACTGGGGCAAGCCCGGCTTCATCCTGAACTCCGATTCCGTCGTGTTCTTCCAGCAGAAGGATCCCGACTATGTGGAGGGCCAGAAGCTGCTCGCCAGCACCATCCTGTCGCCGGAGTTCCAGACCGTCTTCAACCAGGCCAAGGGCTCGATCCCGGCGCGCCTCGACGTCGATCTGTCGAAGGGCTTCAATCCCTGCCAGCAGAAGTCCCAGAAGGACCTGCAGGCCTCGATCGAGGCGGGCACGCTGGTCCGCTCAATGGCCCACAACATGACCATCCCGCAAAAGGTCCGCGGCGCCATCATGGACACGATCACAGAATTCGTCGCGACGCCGGACATGTCCGCCAAGGATGCGGCCAACGCCATGGCCGACGCCGCCGAAGCGCAGGAATGACGTGCGGAGAGCGCCGGCGCGACATCGCGCCGGCGCCCGGCCGGCAGGAAGCCCAATGTCCATCCACGACCTTTCCGTTCCGATAGCCGTGCCCGCCCGCTCGTGGCGGGATCGTCTGGGATCGATCGTGCCGATCCTCGTGCTCGCCCCTTCGCTCGCGGCGAGCTTCGTCTATGTCTTCGTGTTCACGGGCTGGACGCTCTATCTGTCGCTGTCAGACTCGACACTTTTGCCGAGCTACGGCTTTGCGGGTCTCGACAACTACGTATCGCTCTGGTCCAACCGGCGCTGGAACATCGCCTACACCAACCTCTTCCTCTTCAGCGGCTTCTATATCGTGGGCTCGATGGCGGTCGGGCTGCTGCTGGCCATCCTGATCGACCAGCGCGTGCGCGGCGAGGCGGTGTGGCGGACGATCTTCCTCTACCCGCTGGCGGTTTCCTTCATCGTCACCGGCACCGTCTGGAGCTGGCTCTACAATCCGGTCGACGGCATCCAGGCGCTGGTGCGCGGGCTGGGCTGGAGCGACTTCAGCTTCGCGCTCACCAGCGATCGCAACCACGCGATCTATGCGGTGATCATCACCGGCGTCTGGCAGTCTTCCGGTTTCGCCATGGCGCTCTTTCTGGCCGGCCTACGCTCGGTCGATCCGGATCTGGTGAAGGCGGCGCAGATCGACGGCGCATCGGTCGTGCGCACCTACAGGAAGGTCATTCTGCCAACCATCGCGCCGATCTTCCTTGCGGTCGCCGTCATCCAGATCCAGTTCGCCATCAAGACGTTCGACCTCGTCGCCGCCCTGACCCGCGGCGGGCCGGGCATCTCGACCACGTTCCCCGCCATCTACGTCTACGATCTGATGTTCCAGCGTGGCGAGATCGGCGAGGGCGCGGCCGCCGCGGTCATGATGTTGGCCGCGCTTGCCGTGGTGCTGGTGCCCTATTCGTTGTGGGTGGTGTGGCGCCGCCGGGCGGAGGCAGGAAATGGCTGAACTGGCCGCCGCCATCGACCTGGAAGCGGCTGCAGCGAGCCGCAGGCACTTCTGGAGCCGGTTCGCGATCTATGGCCTGCTCACGGTCTTCGCCGCAATCTATCTGATCCCGCTGCTCGTGGTCGTCTTCAATTCCTTCCGCGAGCAGGCGGAGATCGCGCGCGACGGGCTCATCTCGCTGCCAAGGACCTTCCGGCTGGAGGCATGGGCGCAGGCCTGGAGCACTTATTGCATCGCGGGCACCTGCCAGGGGATGCAACGGAATTTCCTGAACTCGCTGTGGATGACCATTCCGGCGACGATCATTTCCACGCTGCTCGGCGCCGTGAACGGCTACGTGCTGTCCAAATGGCGCTTCAAGGGCTCGGAGGTCCTGTTCACCCTGATGCTGCTCGGTGTCTTCATGCCGGGGCAGATCGCGCTGATGCCCTGGGCGTTCGTTCTTGGAAAGCTCGGCCTGACCAACTCGACCTACGGCCTGATCCTGGTGCATGTCGTCCAGGGAATTTCCTTCACCACCCTCTTCTGCCGCAACTACTATGTCGGCATCCCCGACGACCTGATCAAAGCGGCGCGCATCGACGGCGCCGGCTTCTGGCGGATCTTCTGGAAGATCATAATGCCGCTGTCGCCGCCCATCCTGATCGTGACCGTCATCTGGCAGTTCACCGGCATCTGGAACGAGTATCTGTTCGGCGTGGTCTTCACGTCCGGCCAGGCGCAGCCGATCACAGCCGCGCTCGTCGCGCTGACGGCGAGCGGCACGACCGCCCGCAGCTACGACGTGATGAGCGCCGCCGTGCTGATCGGGGCGCTGCCGCCGCTCCTGATCTATCTCTTTGGCGGCAAATACTTCGTTCGCGGTCTGACACAGGGCGCCATCAAATGACGAGCCAATCCCTATCCGCCCTGACCATTCGCAATCTCTACAAGAGCTACGGCGCCGTGGACGTCTTGAAGGGCATCAACCTCGAAGCGCAGCCGGGAGAGTTCATCGCTCTCGTCGGACCTTCCGGTTGCGGCAAGTCCACCCTGCTTGCCATGATCGCCGGACTTGAAAGCGTGACGTCGGGTGAAATCCGCATCGGCAACCGGCTCGTCAATTCCGTGCCGCCAAAGGACCGCGACATCGCCATGGTGTTCCAGTCCTATGCGCTCTACCCGACCATGACCGTGCGCCAGAACATCACCTTCGGCATGGAGAGCCGCGGCGTGCCGAAGGCCGATCAGGCCGAAGCCGTCAAGCACGTCGCGGCGCTGCTGCAGATCGAGGCGCTGCTTGGCCGCAAGCCCGGGCAACTCTCCGGCGGCCAGCGCCAGCGGGTCGCCATGGGCCGGGCGCTGGTGCGGGACCCGAAGCTTTTCCTGTTCGACGAGCCGCTTTCCAACCTCGATGCCAAGCTGCGCGTCGACATGCGCACCGAGATCAAGAAGCTGCACAACCGTGTCGGCAAGACCACGGTCTATGTCACCCACGACCAGGTGGAGGCGATGACGCTCGCTTCGCGCATTGCCGTCATGCATCAGGGGTCGGTGCAGCAGTTCGACGCCGCGCAGATGATCTACAGCCGCCCCGCCAACATGTTCGTCGCGGGCTTCATGGGCTCTCCGGCGATGAATTTCATTCCCGCCGAGCTCGGCGACGGGGCGGGCCGGCCCTGCGTCACGGTTCGGACCGCGGATGGCGGCACCGCAGCGTTGGAACTTGCCCAGCCGGTGCCGGCCGGCGCGCCGAGGAACGTCGTGCTTGGCGTGCGGCCGGAACATATTTACCGCTTTTCCGACGACTTGAAGCACCGCAAGCGCGCCATCGCGGCGGTGAAGGCCCCGGTCGAGCTGGTCGAGCCCACGGGTGCCGAGACCTTGGCGGTACTTCGCTTCGGCGATCTCGAAGTCACCGGCCGTTTCGACCCGGACAGTGCGCCACGCATGGGCGAGACAATGACCCTCGGCATCGACATGGCGCGGGCTTGCCTCTTCGATCCGACGACCCAATCCCTTCTTTGAAAGCTCAGCCTTTGACATTCGCCACCTATCCAAGCCTCGCAGACCGTGTCGTGCTGATCACCGGAGGAGCCTCTGGCATCGGCGCCGAAATGGTTCGCGCCTTCGCGGCCAGCGCAGCGCGCGTGGCCTTTCTCGACATTCAGGAATCGGTCGGCCGGGGACTAAAGGCGGAGCTTGCGGGCGCTACGCGCCACGCGCCTCTGTTCCTGCCATGCGATGTGACCGACATCGCGGCCCTGCGCGCAGCGATCGAGAATGTGCGGGAAAAGGCCGGGCCGGTTGCTGTCCTGGTGAACAACGCCGCCAATGATGACCGCCACGCAGTCGCCGAGGTGACGCCGGACTACTGGGATCATGCCCAGAACGTCAATCTGAAGCATCAGTTCTTCGCCGCCCAGGCCGTCCATCCGCAGATGAAGTCGCTGGGCTTTGGCTCCATCATCAACCTTTCCTCGACCTCCTGGCGCTTCGGCGCCGACCAGATGACCGCCTATGCCACGGCCAAGGCCGCGATCATTGGCATGACGCGGTCGTTGGCCCGCGCCTTCGGTCCCGACAATATCCGCGTCAACGCCATCGAGCCGGGCGCCGTGATCACCGAGCGGCAGCGCCGTCTTTGGTACACAACGCAGGAGTCCGTCGATCAGATGGTCGGGCGCCAGTTGATCAGGCAGGTTCTGCTGGCCGACGAGATCGCCCGCACGGCGCTTTTTCTCGCCGCCGACGACAGCCGCATGATCACCAAGCAATCCATCACCGTCGATGCGGGCCTGCGCTGATGCAGGTTCTCCGTCTCCCCTCGTTCGATCGGCTGGCCTGATGCTGCGCGTTGGTTTGAACCCCTATGGGCTTACCTATCATCTTGGGCTGCAGGGCCGCGGCACACCGCGCGCCAACCCCAAGGGCGCGGGGCTCGAAGGCTTCATCGCCCTGGCCGAAGAGCTCGGCGCACGCACGCTGGAGATCTATGATCCGTGGCTGGCGGAAATGTCCGATTCCGGACTAGCCGCGCTGAAGGAGCGGCTCGATGGGGTTGGGATGACGCCCGTCGTCAGCGCCGGGCTCAACATGATGGGGCCGCTGGAGAGCGCGTTCCGTTCCGCCCGCTCGCTCGGCGCGAAGACCATCCGGCTCGGCCTGACACCGGTTCTGTGCGGTGACCGCAATGCCTGGGGCGAGAAATGGGGCGAGCTCAACGCCTCGATCAGGTCGGCGCTTCAGCAATGGGGGCCGCGGGCCGAAGCCGAAGGCCGCGTGCTCGCGATCGAGAACCATCAGGATTTCGGCAGCGCCGAGCTGGTGGCGTTCTGCGAGATCGGCGGGCGAGGGGTCGGCATCACGTTCGACACCGGCAATACGTTTCCCGTCGCCGAGGCGCCGCTCGACTTCACCCGCCGCGTCGCGCCCTATGTGCGGCATGTCCACCTGAAGGACTACCGCGTCCAGTTCACGGGCGAAGGTTACCGGCTCGTGCGCTGCGCCATCGGCGACGGTGCCGTGCCCTTCCGCGACCTCGCGGCCCTGCTCGGCGACCTCCACGACGAACTCACCGCAGTGCTCGAGCCGGGCGCGCTCGAGGCGCGCCATGTGCGCTTTCTTCTCGACGACTGGTGGAACGGCTATCCGCCGAAAACCGCGCGCGAATTCGCCGCCTGCCTTGCGGCCGCGCAAGAGAATTGCCTGCCCGACGATGCTGATTTCCGCACTCCCTGGGAGCGCGGGGACGACGGCGCCCTGGTTTCCTACGAGCTCGACATGATCCGGCGCAGCGTCGCCAACATGAAGGAGCTCGGCCTCATGACCTTGGAGAACCCCTCATGACAACTCGCGAACTCAGCGGCGTCACCGCCTTCGTCACCGGTTCCGGACGCGGCCTCGGCCACGTGATGGCCGACCGGCTGGCGGAACTCGGGGCGGACGTAGCAATCCACGACCTGGACTGGACCCAACCGGCGAAGTATGGCGAGTTCGCAGACCTCGGTGAATCGGCAAGGCACTTGGGACGACACGGCACTCGGGTGACCGCGGTCACCGGCAATATCGGCGACCGTGCCGCCGTAGCCGAGATGAAGCGCAAGATCGAGGCGGAACTCGGCGACGTGCATGTGCTCGTCAACTGCGCAGGCGGGGACATCGGCGCCAAGGGAACCAAGCCCAACCCCAACAATGCCCTCGACATCGATTACGAGGACATAAAGGTGCTCACCGAAAACAACCTGATCGGCACCATGCTGGTTTGCCAGGCCTTCGTGCCGCCGATGGTGAAGCGCGGGTCAGGTTCGGTGATCAATATCGCCTCGGCGGCCGCTCACCTCGGCTGCTCGCCGGAGGTCGTCTATTCGACGCTCAAGGCTGCTGTCGTCCACTATACCCGTTGCCTCGCCAAGGAGCTGATCGACGAGGGCGTGCGGGTCAATGCAGTCAGCCCCGGGGCGACGAAAACCGCCCGGTTCCAGGCGACACGCGTCGTCGATCCGGCAAGGATGGATTCGTCGAAGCGTTCCCTGAACCGCTATGCCGAGCCTGAAGAGGTTGCCGAGGCTGTCGCCTTCCTCGCCGGATCGCGCGCCCGCTTCATCAACGGCCAGGTGATCCGCGTGGACGGCGGCTTCACGATCTTTCCGGGGTGATGCATGTGACGATGAGGGAAACTGCCATCAAGCGCTTCGACCTTTCCGGCCGGCTCGCGCTGATAACCGGATCCTCGAAGGGGATAGGCTTCGCGATCGCCCGCGGCCTGGCCGAAGCAGGCGCGGAGCCGGTGCTCAACGCGCGCAACGAAAGTGTGCTGGAGGAGGCCCGGGCAAGGCTCGCGGCGGAAGGCCATAAGGTTCACGCTCGCGCCTTCGACGTGACCGACGCGGCCGCCGTGACGGCAGCGGTCGACGCCATCGAGAGCGAAATCGGTCCGATCGAGATCCTCTTCAACAATGCCGGCACGCAGTTTCGCGCGCCGCTCGAGGAATTTCCGCTGGATGCCTGGGAAAGGCTCAAGGCGACCAATATCGACAGCGTGTTCCATGTCGGCCAGGCTGTGGCACGCCGCATGATCCCGCGCGGACACGGCAAAATCGTCAACATCGCCTCCGTGCAGAGCGAGCTGGCACGCACGAGCATCGCGCCCTATACGGCGACCAAGGGTGCCGTGAAGATGCTGACCAAGGACATGGCGACCGACTGGGCGCGATATGGCCTGCAGGTCAATGCGATCGGTCCAGGCTATTTCAACACCGAACTCAATGCCGCCCTGGTCGCCGACGCCAACTTCACCGCCTGGCTGGAGAAACGCACGCCTGCCGGCCGCTGGGCAGAGGTCGAGGAACTGATCGGGGCGGCGGTCTTCCTGGCATCCGATGCATCAAGCTTTGTCAACGGCCACGTCCTCTATGTCGACGGCGGCATCACGGCATCGCTGTGACGGGACGAGCGTAGAAGCTCTTCCTTGACAATCGGCGGGGATCATTCCAGCATCATTGCAAGGGGTTTCCCGCGACGACCCCGTGAGGCGTCAGCCCAACGATCGCGTCCAGACTCTCTTTGTTCAGGAGGTGGACGCCATGCCATCAACGACCGCAATCACCATTCCGCAACTTATACGTCTCGTCGGCTTGCCCGATGCGCCGGTTCTCATCGACGTGCGCATCGACGAGGATTATGCAGCCGATCCGCGGCTGCTGCCGGCTTCCCGCCGGCGCGATTTCAGAACCGTCTCGGCCTGGGCGGCCGAATTCTCCGGATCAAAGGTCGTCGTCATCTGCCAGAGAGGGCAGAAGCTCTCGCAAGGCGTCGCCGCGTGGCTGCGCCATGAAGGCATCGCGGCGGAATCGCTCGAAGGCGGCTTCGAGGCCTGGGCCGCCGCCAAGGCGCCATTGGTCACGGCCAGTGCGGTCCCGCCCCGCGACCAGAAGGGCCGCACCGTCTGGGTCACGCGTTCCCGGCCAAAGGTCGACCGCATCGCCTGCCCCTGGCTGATCCGCCGCTTCGTCGATCCCGATGCGGTGTTCCTGTTCGTCGATCCCGCCGAGGTGCCCCTGGTGGCCGATCGGTTCGCCGCGGTTCCTTTCGACATCGAAGGCGTGTTCTGGAGCCACCGCGGCGACCGCTGCACATTCGACACGATGATCGAGGAGTTCGGCCTGCGCGTCGAGACGCTCGATCGCCTGGCGCTCATCGTGCGCGGAGCGGACACGGCACGGCTCGACCTCGTGCCGCAGGCGGCCGGGTTCCTCGCCGCCTCGCTCGGCCTGTCGCGCATGTTCCGCGACGACCTTGAGCAGCTCGAAGCCGGCATGCTTCTCTACGACGCCTTCTTCCGCTGGTGCCGCGACGCCACGGACGAGACGCATAACTGGCCGGTCGCAGGCAAGGCACAATGACTGTGCTTGCCAAAGACGGCGCCGCGCAGCCGGCCGATATCCCGGCCGTGCCGACCTTCGGCGAAGCGACACGGCTCTGGGCAAAGATCGGCCTGCTCTCCTTCGGAGGGCCGGCCGGTCAGATCGCGCTGATGCACAAGGAACTGGTCGAGGAGCGCCGCTGGATCGGCGAGGAGCGGTTTCTGCATGCGCTCAACTACTGCATGCTTTTGCCCGGCCCCGAGGCGCAGCAGCTCGCTGTCTATATCGGCTGGCTGCTGCACCGGACGGCCGGCGGCCTCGTCGCCGGAACATTGTTCGTGCTGCCCGGTGCGCTAGTCATGCTCGGCTTGAGCAGCTTCTACATGCTCTACAACGACGCGCCGGTCATCGAGGCGCTGTTCTTCGGCGTCAAGGCGGCAGTGCTTGCCGTCGTCGTCGAGGCTGTGATCCGCATCGGCAAGCGGGCGCTGAAGAACCGGGTCATGGTGGCGATCGCGGTGGCGGCCTTCCTCGCCATCTATGTCGCGAGGTTGCCGTTCCCGCTGATCGTGCTTGCGGCAGGCCTGATCGGCTGGGTCGGAAACCGCTTCGCGCCGGGCCTGTTTTCGGGCTCGGCGCACGGCAAGGGCAAAACCGCCGCCGACAGCCGGGGCGTGGTCGACCTGATGTTCGAACGCGGCGAGCTCGGCCACACCGTGCCGACCAGGTGGCATGCCGCCCGCACCGTCGCGATCTGGCTGCCGCTCTGGCTCGGACCGGTGGCACTTATCGCCGCGCTGGCGGGACCGGGGAGCGTGTGGGCGCAGATGGGCGGCTTCTTCAGCCTGATGGCGGTCGTCACCTTCGGCGGCGCCTATGCGGTTCTGGCCTATGTCGCGCAGGCTGCGGTGACCTCGTTCGGCTGGCTTTCGCCCGGCGAGATGGTCGACGGGCTCGGGCTTGCCGAGACGACGCCCGGGCCGCTGATCCTGGTGCTGCAATTCGTCGGTTTCGCCGCCGCCTATCGTCATGCCGGCGCGATCAGCCCGCTGCTTGCGGGATCGCTCGGGTCGGCGCTGACGCTCTGGACAACCTTCGTCCCCTGCTTCTTTTGGATATTCCTGGGCGCGCCTTACATCGAGCAGTTGCGGCAGAACAAGGCGCTGTCGGCGGCGCTCGGCGCGATCACGGCGGCCGTCGTCGGCGTGGTGATGAACCTTGCGCTCTGGTTCGCGCTGCATGTCGTGTTCACCCAAGTCGAGAGCGTCGGCTGGGGCGTGGAGGTCCCGGTCTTCTCCTCGCTCGACTGGCGCGCGGCGCTGCTGTCGGCGGCGGCGATGGTCGCCATGCTGAAGCTGAAAGTCGGCATGTTGCCGACGCTCGCGGCATCGGCGCTGGCGGGACTGGCCTTGCAAGCACTGTGAACTGTTTCAGGCCGCAGCCAAGCGTGATCGACGGATGCTGTTTACAACTAACATGTCAGCATGATACTTCTGCCTGCATATTGATGAATTGGAGACTTTGCAGGTGGCTTCGCGCTTTGGTCTGTCGGTTGCCCTCACAACGCCCTTTGATGCATTCGGGCGGATTGCCGTCCCGCTCATGACCGCGCATGCCTGGGCTTGTCTCGATGCCGGCTGCAGCAGCGTGACGCTGTTCGGCACCACCGGCGAAGGCGCCTCCGTCGGGACGGCGGAACGGCAGCCGGTGATCGACGCCATGCTTGCGGCAGGCATTTCGGCCGACCAGCTTGTCGCCGGCGTGCTGGTCGATGCGGCGGAAGATGCCGCGGAGCAATCCCGCCAGGCCTTGCAGCGCGGTGCGCGCAACATCCTGCTGGCGCCGCCGAGCTACTTCAAGAATGTCGGCGACGACGGACTGTTCGGCTGGTTTGCGGCGGTGTTCGCGGCCCTCGGTCCGCTCGCCCGCGGCATGCTGCTCTACAACATCCCTTCGGTCACCACGGTGCAGCTGTCGCTCGACCTGATCGGCAGGCTGCGCAAGGCGTATCCAGGCGTGGTCGCAGGGGTCAAGGATTCCGGCGGAGACTGGGCCTACAGCGAAGCGCTGATCAAGACGCATGGCGACCTGATCATCCTGATCGGCGACGAACGGCATCTGGCGCCCGCGGTGCGGATCGGAGGTCAGGGCGCGATTTCCGGCATGGCCAATTTCGCCGCCGGCGAGCTTCGCGCCATGATCGAGAGCGGGCGCGACGATCCCCGTGTGGAAGGCTTCGTCCTCGAACTGCTCAGGCGCCCGGTTATTCCGGCGGTGAAGGCCATGGTGGCGCGCCAGGCCGGCGACGAACGCTGGCTGACGGTTCGGCCGCCGCTCGAACCGGTGGTACTGCAGGAGCGGCAGCAGCTTGGCGCCGCTTACGACAGGCTGTTCGCGACGCAAGCGGCCTGAACGGCAAGGACGCGGGATCGGCATGGACGACACGAGCGAACCGGCAACCCTGAGGGAAAAGGCCTATGCCAGCTTCACGCGGCATCTGTTGGCCCGCGACCTCAGGCCGGGCCAGTTCGTGTCGCAGCGCGAGCTGGTCGCCTTCACTGGCCTGCCGCTTGGCGCGATCCGCGAGATCGTGCCGCGGCTCGAGGCGGAGGGGCTGCTGACGACCATTCCGCAACGCGGGATGCAGATCGCGCATATCGACATCAGCCTGATCCGCGAAGCTTTCCAATTCCGCCTGTTCATGGAGCGCGAGGCGGTCGCGCTGTTTGCCGTCAACGCTTCCGACGCCGAGATTGCGCGGCTGCGGCACGAACACGAGGACATGCTCGCCCAGGCGCTGGCGCAGACGGCGACGTCGGAAATGGAAGCCAAGGCCCAGAGCATCGACTGGGCCATGCATGACACCTTCATCAGCGCGCTGGGCAACGAGATCATCGCCAAGGCCTATCTGGTCAATTCGGTGAAGATCAGGCTGATCCACCAGGAGCGTTTCCGCATCGACGGCCGCGTCGTGCCGGTCATGCGCGAGCATCTGGCGGTGATCGACGCGCTGGAGAAACGCGATCCGCAGAAGGCGGTCGAGGCGATCAGCCAGCACATCGACAATGCGCGCCGGCTGGCGCTGCAGATTTGAGGAAGCAGGACCGCGCCGCAATCGACGCTGCGCAATCGACAACGACAGCAACCGGGAGGAAGAAATGTCGTCCAATCCGTTCAATCCAACCAGGAGGCAGCTGCTCCAGGGAACAGCCGCGCTCGCGGCCGCCGGCCTTGCCGGTCTTCGGCCGAGCTTTGCCGCGGGCGTCGACTGGAAGCGCTTTGCCGGCACGACGCTCGACGTCAATCTGGTGAAGAGCCCGCGCAGCGACACCATCCTGAAGAACCTCGCCGAGTTCGAGGAACTGACCGGCATCAAGGTCAATGCGGAGGCCACGCCCGAACAGCAGCAGCGCCAGAAGACGGTGATCGAGCTCAGCTCCGGCAAGCCGAGCTTCGATGTCGTGCATCTGAGCTACCACGTGCAGAAGCGGCAGTTCGAGAAGGGCGGCTGGCTGGCCGACATTTCCGGCTATCTTGCCGATCCGGGCCTCACCGATCCGGGGCTGGTCGAAAGCGACTTCGCCGAGGCCGGCATGCAGTTCGCCAAGGACGGCCAGGGCGTGCTGCGCTCGCTGCCGTTCTCGGTCGACTATTGGATTCTTTACTGGAACAAGGAGTTGTTCGACGCCAAGGGGCTGAAATATCCAGAGAGTTTTGAGCAACTGGTGGCCGCCGCCGAAGCGCTGACGGACCCGTCGAGCAACACGTTCGGCTTCGTCGCCCGCGGCCTCAAGAATGCCAACACGCCGGTGTGGACGTCGCTGATGCTCGGCTACGACATGACGCCGCTCGGCAGCGACGGCAAGCTGCGCACGACGTCGCCGGAAGCGGTCGAAGCCGCCAGCCTCTACCAGCGGCTGATGACCAAGGCCGCACCTCCCGGCGTTACCGGCTTCAACTGGGCCGAGGCGCAATCCGCGTTCCTGCAAGGCAAGATCGGCATGTGGTTCGACGGCGTGGGCTTCGCGCCGCCGATGGAAAATCCGGAAAAGTCGCGGGTGGTCGGCAAGGTCGGCTACGGCGTCATGCCAAAGGGACCGAAAGCGCATGCTTCGGGTACGTTCGGTGACGGCATCGGCGTGACGTCGGCCAGCTCGAAGAAGGAAGCGGCTTATCTGTTCTGCCAGTGGGCGGTATCGCCGGCCATGGGCGCGCGCCTGCTGCAGGCCGGCGCCGGCGTGCCGTTCCGCAAATCCGTGCTCGAAGACCCCAAGGTGCGCGAGGGCGTCACCATGCCGCCGAGCTGGCTGGACGCCGTGGTCGGCTCCGGCAACATCAGCCGGCTGGCGCTGCCGGTCATCATCCCGGTCACCGAGTTCCGCGACATCTATGGCGTGGCGCTGACCAATATGATCGCCGGGGCCGACCCGGCCGACGAGCTGAAGAAGGCCACCGAGCAGTTCCAGCCGGTTCTCGACAGGAGCGAGCAAGGCTGATGTCCGCCATCGCCCCAGAACGCGCGGGGGTGACGACGCAAGCCATCGAAGAGAGCCAGCCGGTCCGGCTGGCTCCCAACTACTGGCCTTTCGTCGTCCCTGCGCTCGTCGTCGTCGGCGCGGTGATCATCTTTCCGTGGGCCTTCACGCTGTGGATGAGCGTCAACAGCTGGACGCTCGGCCAGTCGCGAAGCTTTGCCGGGATGGAGAATTATCTGCGCCTGGCGAGCGATCCGCGTTTTTGGGAATCGCTGTGGCACACCTTGACCTATACGTTCCTGTCGGTGGTCGCGCCGATGTTTTTCGGCACCGTCGCGGCGCTCATCTTCGACGCCAGGTTCCCGTTGCGCGGCCTGCTGCGCGGGCTTTTCGTGATGCCGATGATGGCCACACCCGTCGCCGTGGCATTGGTCTGGACGATGATGTTCCATCCGCAGCTCGGCGTGCTCAACTACCTGTTGTCGCTTGTCGGCATTCCGGCGCAGGAGTGGATATTCAACGCCAACACGGTCATCCCGTCGCTGGTCGCCGTCGAGACCTGGCAGTGGACGCCGCTGGTGATGTTGATCGTGCTGGGCGGGCTGGCATCGGTGCCGCGCGAGCCGTTCGAGAGCGCCGAGATCGACGGCGCCAACGCCTGGCAGCAGTTCCGCTATCTCACCTTGCCGATGATCGCGCCGTTCCTGATGATCGCCGTCATCATCCGCACCATCGATGCGCTGAAGAGCTTTGACATCATCTACGCCATGACCCAGGGCGGGCCGGGCACCGCGTCGGAGACGATCAACATTTACCTCTACAACACCGCCTTCTCCTATTACGACATGGGCTATGGCTCGGCCATGGCCGTGGTCTTCTTCATCGTCATCGTGGCCCTGTCCTTCATCCTCCTGATGCTGCGCCAGCGCTCGCAATGGATCGACGCGGAGGGCAAATAGATGAGCTCGCGGCTGCTCAACAAGCTGGGCCTGTTCTTCGCGGCGCTGGTGCTGGTCTCGCCGGCGATCCTGTTCTTCCTCTGGATGATCTCGCTGTCGCTGAAGTTCGAGATCGACAACGGCGCCTACCCGCCGATCCTGATCCCGGAGCGCTTCGCCTGGTCGAACTACGCGAAGGTGTTCGAGGAGAACAATTTCCTACTCTATCTCTGGAACTCGGTGCTGGTGACCGGCACGGCGACGCTCTTGGCGTTGCTGATCGGCGTGCCGGCCGGCTACGGCATCGCCAGGCTCAAGGCGGAACGCTCGGCGGTCGTCATCATGATCGCGCGCATGACGCCGGGGCTCTCCTACCTCATTCCGCTGTTCCTTCTGTTCCAGTGGTTGGGCATCCTCGGCACGCTCTGGCCGCAGATCATCATCCATCTGGTGGTGACGGTGCCGATCGTGGTCTGGGTGATGATCGGCTATTTCGAGACGACGCCGATGGAACTGGAAGAGGCGGCCAATATCGACGGCGCCTCGTCCTGGCAGGTGTTCCGGCTGGTGGCGCTGCCGATCGCCAAGCCGGGCATCGTCGTCGCCTTCATCCTGTCGGTCATCTTCTCGTGGAACAACTTCGTCTTCGGCGTGGTGTTGGCCAGCCGCGAGACCAGGACGCTGCCGGTCGCGGTCTACAACATGCTGTCCTACGAGCAGGTGAGTTGGGGACCGCTCGCTGCGGCGGCACTGGTCGTGACGCTGCCGGTGCTGGTTCTGACCATGTTCGCACAACGGCAGATCGTCGCGGGCCTGACCGCCGGCGCGGTCAAGGGCGGCTGAGGAAGACCATGGCGAACGTCACTTCTTTCGGAGGTATCCAATGGCATCGGTAACCATCGACAATGTGCAGAAGGCCTTCGGCAACGCCAAGATCATCCACGACGTCAGCGTCGATATCGCCGATGGCGAGTTCGTCATCCTGGTCGGGCCGTCGGGCTGCGGGAAGTCGACGCTGCTGCGCATGATCGCGGGGCTGGAAACGATCTCGGCCGGCAAGATCGCGATCGGCGAGCGCACCGTGAACAATCTCAGGGCGCGCGATCGTAACATCGCCATGGTGTTCCAGAACTACGCGCTCTACCCGCACATGACGGTGGCCGACAATATGGGCTTCGCGCTCAGGATCAAGAAAGCCGATCCGGCCGACACCGCGAGCCGGGTCAAGCGGGCAGCGAGCATTCTCGGCCTCGAAAAGCTGCTCGACCGCTATCCGCGCCAGCTCTCCGGCGGTCAGCGCCAGCGTGTCGCCATGGGCCGCGCCATCGTGCGCGATCCGCAGGTGTTCCTGTTCGACGAGCCGCTCTCCAACCTCGACGCCAAGTTGCGCGTGCAGATGCGCGGCGAGATCAAGGCGCTGCATCAGCGGCTCGGCACAACGACGATCTACGTCACGCACGACCAGATCGAGGCCATGACCATGGCCGACAAGATCGTGGTGCTGCATGACGGCCTTGTCGAGCAGATCGGCGCGCCGCTCGATCTTTACGACCGCCCGGCCAATCTGTTGGTCGCCGGCTTCATCGGCTCGCCCGCGATGAACTTCATCCATGGCCACATCGAGGAAGGCATCTTCCGCAGCGCCGGCGGACTGACGCTACCGCTGCCGGAAGGTATCCAGCCGGCCGAGGCCGCGGGAAGGGAACTGGTCTACGGCATTCGCCCCGAACACATCCGGGCGACCGGCCAAGGTCTATTCGGCACAGTCACGCTTCTCGAGGCGACTGGCTCGGAGATATTCGCCACGGTCGACTGCGGCGGGGAGGCGATCTCCTGCCTCTTTCGCGAGCGGCTTGCGTTGAAGCAAGGGGAGAGCGTGCGGATCGAAATCGACCGCGCCTCGGCGCATCTGTTCGACGCCGAGACCGGTCGGCGCATCTGATCGCTGCCGGCCTTCTCTGACCAAGCTGGACGGGCGGCGCCTGGCCGTCCCGGAATGTACTCTTGGCCAAGCCATGCGACATCGATCACGTCAGCGTGATCGAAACTGGCGATCGTTTGGGAATAAACCGACGGTTCCACCGGTCTTCCCGGCAGATGCCGCTCACGGCATTGCAGGAGACCGACATGACCCATTGCGACAATGCGAACGCCGGGAGGCAGGGAGAGGGCATAAACCGCCGCTGGCCCCTGGAGCGACTGAGCTGGACCAAAATGATTTTGGCCTCGCCGTCATGCCACCGGGCCTGACACGGCGGTTCGCCGTTCCGTTGCTAGGCGCTTGACTCCGGTGACCCCTATGCCTTCACCTCCACCAAAGCAGGCGCCTTCGCCTGCAATCGCGATCTTCACCCGCTCGGGCAGGGACAGATCGGCGTCACCCGCTGAAGGTGGTCGCAAAGCCCTGGCGGGAGCGCCTGACGGTGGAACGGTGTTGAGCGAGAAAATGCTGGCCGCGCGTTTTGCCGAAGTGGTGCTGCCGCATCTTGGCGATGCGCTGTCGCTCGCCCGCTGGTTGACCGGCAACGCAGCGGACGCCGAGGATGTCGTGCAGGAAGCTTGCCTCAAGGCGCATGCCGGCATGGCCGGCTTTGCCGGTGGCAACTCGCGTGCGTGGCTGCTGACCATCGTGCGCAACGCCTCCTATACCTGGATGGCGCGCAACCGTCCCCGCGCGGTGGTTGCCGTCGGCGATCTCGCCGATCTCGACGACGTGTCGCCGCCGCCGGATAGCGACTCCGACAGTCCGGAGGCGGCGCTGATCGCCAAGGCGAACTCGGCGGCGGTGGAAGCGGCGATCGCAAGGCTGCCGGACGTGTTTCGCGAAACACTGGTGCTGCGCGACATAAACGGGCTCAGCTACCGCGAGATCGCGGCGATGTTAGGGGTGCCGCAGGGCACGGTGATGTCGCGGCTGGCGCGGGCCCGCAGCCTGCTGATGACAGACATTGGAGGGGCACCATGAGCCCGCGTGAGGATGGATTGCCAGAAGACCCGCAGGATATGAAGCTGATGATCCACGCTCTTGTCGATGGCGAGCTCGATGCCGCGGCCGCCCTTGCCGTCGAGCGACGCATCGCCGCCGATCCGGACCTTGCCGCCGAGCATGCGCGCATCCTCGCGCTGCGCAGCGCCATCGCGAACGTGCCGCGCCCCGAGATCAGCAGCGATTTCCTGGCGCGCATCGCAGCGATCGCAGAGGTGAAAGCTTCCGGCGAAGCCGAGGCCGCGCAGGCCGAAGCTGTGAAGGCAGACCCGCAACCGCAACAGGGCAAGGTCATCGAGATGCGGCCGCGCGCTACGGCACGCTGGTTCAACTCCTTCGACTGGCGCCAGATGGCGGCCTCGATCGTGCTCACGGCGTTTCTCGCCAGCGGCGCGACGCAGTGGCTGATGGTGGAGAATGCGCCCGACAGTTTCGCGGTCGCCGCCGCCAACGGCCATCGCCGCAGCCTGCTTGCGGCAACGCCGGTCGATATCGTCTCGTCCGACCGGCATACGGTGAAGCCATGGCTCGACGGCCGGATCGGCGTGTCGCCGCCGGCGCCAGACATGGCCAGGGACGGCTATGCGCTGCTCGGCGGACGCGTCGAAGTCATCGGCGACAAGCCGATGCCGGCACTGGTCTATCGCCACCACGAGCATCTGATCACGCTGGTGGCGGCGCCGCGGCAGTACGAGGCCAAGCCTGTGCCGGTGGCGGACGATCTCTCGGCCGGCGGCTTCCTCTTGGTCCACTGGACCGACGACGCCTTTTCCTACTGGGCGATCTCGGATGCCGAACGCCCCGCGCTGGACGATTTCGTCGCCCGCTTCCGGGAGGCCGCCGCCGCCAACCCGGCGGCCGGCAGCCCGGGCTGATTATTTGCCGCCGGGCCCATGGAAAGTCACCGGCAGGTGTAGCCGCCGTCGATCGGAAGGTGGATGCCGGTGATCATCGAGGCGGCATCGCTGAGGCGGAAAATGATGGGGCCGGCGACCTCGAAATCTTAGTCTAGATCACCGGCCGCGCCGACCATCTTTCGGTCAGGGTTATGGCCGCCCCGATGACCGCACCGAGGATCAGTCCCACGGGAAGTCCATAAGCCGCGGCGCCGCTGATCATCACAACCGGGTCGTCGAACTGCTGTTCCAAGCGGTGTGTTACATACTGCACGATGCCCAACGCATAAAGCGGCCCGAACACGACGACGGCCGCGAGGCCGCCGCACGCCAGGGCTGCAAGCGCGGCCAATGCGCTCGTGCCCATGCGCTTGGCATTCAACCGCTCGAAATCGAAATTCACGATCGAAAAAATGATGATCGAGGCGCCGATGATCGAACCCGGCAGAAGATACTCGGGTGTTACTTCCGGCCGGTTCATGCTGCCGAAATAGGCCATGAGCACCGGCGCCGTGACCAGCCCGGTGAGCATGCCGCCGCAAAGCGTGCCCAGCAGGATCCGCCGGCTGGTCGGTTGCTGAACAAGTTCCAGGCGCCCGTTCGACCATGTCACCCGCGTGAGGAAAATACATGCGATCCCGAGCAGGCAGGATATGAGCGCGGCCGCGGTTGCGATTTCCAGCGTCAGCACGCCGAGCGATTCCGGTTCGATCCGAGTGGTGCCTCGGCTGTATGCACTCGACCATGCCAAGAAATAGGGGACGCTGATCCAAAGCGCCGCGAGCTGCGCGCCCAGATAGCCGCCGATTCCTCCTTTCTGGAGACTGAGGAGCAGGTGGCTCCGGACGGTCGTTTGCGTGGCATCCGTGTATTTGAAGTTCCCACGAAGCCGCGAATACACGCTTTGCATGCCGAAGAGCAGAATAGCCAGCGAGATCAGCGGCAGCGCGATGGCGGCCGCAAGCTGTTTCCAGGTGACATTCCACGTGGCCAGAAGCAGCGAATAAGGGATGAACGAAAGCAGGAGCCCGAACAACGCCATGATGTTTCCGAAGAAAAGGAGAAGCGACCCCGGATTGAAGAAAAACGGATCCGTCAGCGAAGAGTTGTCCCATGTGCGCTGCTTGTCTTTGGTGATCGCCAACACTTCCTGGCGGACGCGCAACGTGAGATTGAAAAGCGGAAGATCGACCGCGTCTATGTTGGCGACCAGCGCCTGGGTGAATGGACTCATCTGCCCGCTGCCGTCATACGCAAAGCCGCCGGGCGCGGCTGCAAAGGCAATGAAGATATTTTTATTCGGATCTACTTTCATCGCCGTCAGGCCGGAAACGGTGTGCGCATCGTCTTCCGTGTTCTCTATGCGTCCGCCGACGAGCAAGGCCCTCGCATCGTCGATATTGCTGAGTCCGCGGGTTCCGATCTCGCGCTGCGCGCCCGGGTTGTTCCGGCAGGCGTCGAGCAGGACGAGCGTGACGTCGCTCGACATTTTTTCAATGAGCGGCTGAACTGCAACCATGTGCGTAGCCAGCGGTCCGCCATGTTTGTCGAAATCAACGGGCACGACATAGTTCTGGTCGTCGATCTGCAGGCCGTGGCCGGAAAAATAGAACAGACCGACCGATGCCCGATCCGTCTTAAGCCGATCGACGAAACCGTCTATGCTCTCTTTCATGTCTTTCAGCGTGGCGTCTTCAAGCTTGGTCACCTGAAAGTTCAGCGCCACGAGAGTGGCGTGCATGGCCCTGACGTCATTGCAAGGGTTCGTCAGCGCCATCTCCCCGCTGTAGGCGGCGTTGCCCACGACCAACGCATACTTTCCCCCAGCCATCGCCTTGTCCCCAACCGTTCCGTCGATGTTCCTCTTGCTGAATCCGTTTCCGCCGTATCCTTAGTCAGGCGAATACATCCGGCTCTATCTTCCACTGCTCCCAACTGATCTTCATGTCAGTCGGAAAGAGTTTTAGCACCCGCTTCTCACCCTTCGCCTTCGCCGCGGCGTTGTTCGTCCAGGAAGCCTCCCCGCCGAACCTGACCCCTTGGTAGATTGTCACGATCTTCAACTCCGCCACCTTGAGCTCTTCCATCACGGCTTTCAGCATATTGTCAGCGTCCTCTCTCGAGCAGGGCTGCGTCCAATAGAGGTAATCATGGATGATGGCCGCATAGGTGTAGCTGGCCGTCTTTGGCAGGAGCGTCCAGAACGCAGACGGAATGCTGGCCAGGTCGGTAACAAAGCCGATCGGCACACTCACTTTGTGGTTCGTATCAGTGTCTGAGTGCCACTCCAGTGGGTCTCTTGTGTAGTAGTAGTTCCAATCCGAGAACGGCACGACTGCTGCCGGAGGGCCGAGGAACTTCGGTTTTCCAGCGGGCGACGGTTTGGGCTTCACGGCCAACGCGGCGCGCATGAAGACCTGCCTGGCGTCCCTTGAAAGCTCCCCGGCGGTCATGACTGGCTCTCATAATCTTCGATTGTCTTCTTCGCGGCGGCGATTTCCGCTGCGGCGCTTGTCAACGCCGCGGCGGAATTGGTCATCTCGACCAATGTCGTGGCTTGCGACAGGCGGGCCTTGTCGGCTTGCTCGACTATATCCTGCAGGCTGGACAACCTCGATTTCAGCGCCTGCAATTTATCGCGAGCCGCGGTCTGCTCGGCGGCCGTGGCCTGGTCGATTAGCTTTTGCGTCCGGTCGATCAGATCGGCCGTCTTGGGCAGGCCGCCGATCGTCTTTTCGATCTGCGCGGCGGCTTGCGCCCGCCTGGATGTATCGGAATCGGTCTCCCCCGGGCGGGAGCCGAAGTAGAATCCGATCATCGCGGCCAGGATCGTCGATAGCATCGTAAGGATCTGCTTGGAGACATCCTCCTTCAGCCGATGGTCGACACGCGGATAGAAAACCACGTCGTAAAATGACTCGGCCGGCGCTGCTGCAAGCTCGCCGGCGCCTTCAGGCCTGCCTATCCCCGACGGCCTGAGTGCGAGAATGCCGTCAGTTTGCTGTGCAGCCTTTATGAAGGCTTGAGCCTCGGCCAGCGGCAAATGCATGGCCAGCGCCAGCGTATTATGCTCGTCGAAGGGAGAGCTTTCGTCGCTGTTCGTGATTAGAAAACTTGCCAGCACCGACACGATCACAATAAAGGCCATCGTCAAGACGGCCCGGATAGAGCCCTCGGGCAGGCCAAAGGCCTGCTTGGGGTCGAGAATTCCAATCCAGCTGGAGAGAAGGCTGAAGACTGCGATCAGCCCCAGAAAGCTTGCAAGCCCGAGCAGGATGAGCAGCGCAACCGCGCCAAAGCCCGACGTACTATTGTCGATCAGGATGCTATGGAAGACATAGCCCGTGCCCAAAGCCAGCGCTATGCCGGCCAGTACGCTGCCGCCTGCGTTAATAAGATTTATTGTAGAAGATTCAGTTGCCACGTTACCCCTCCCCCAAAGGACAACCAGAATAATCAAAGCATCAGTTTTTTGTCTGTCGGTGTCAATACCTTTGTATATATATGAATAATTGTCATATTTGCCTAATATCATTTGCATGATGAATGAACATTTTAATAGATAAGAAGGGTTTATTTATATATTATGATATATTAACTGTAGTATATGTCCACTATTCTCCACGATCAATGCTAAGAATAACCATGAAGCATTCAATTTCCGAGGGGTTGATTTCGGCGCTGACTGGGAAAAGGAGTAAGAAATAGGCCCGAGATGGCCAGCCCAGCCGTGCGGGAGCTGTCCCGGGTTGGGTGTGATGCCGGAGTGGTGGTCCTGACAGGAATCGAACCTGCAGATCAGGAACCTGCCGCTCTATCCTACTGAGCTACGGGGCCGTGCGGCCCGAATACACAACTCCATCAGCAGCCTTCGCCTGCTGTGAACACCTATTCCACCATGAACCGCGAGCTAAACGGAAGGCTTGCGGCTCCCACCGCCTTGGGCGAGCGCTCGATGTTGCCGGCGATGGCGGTGATGCCGGGCATGGCCTGCTCCAACTCCCGGCAGATCGCCTTGCACACCGCCTGGGGCGCGTAGGAGGACAGGACGACCGAAGCTAGCGGAACGAACTGCTTCAGCGCCCCTATCGACGACTTCATCTGCTCCACCAACTCGCGTTGCCACGCGGTCTCGGCCTCGCCAAACGACGGCCAGTCGGCCCCCCGTTCCCAGAGCTCGGAGGGCGAGCTGCCGCTCCTCCTGATCTCCTCCTCCAGGCGCAGGATGCCGACGTCGAAGCTGACCGCGGTGGCGGTGTTGTAGATCTGATGGTTGAGGATCAGTCGGCTGTGCAGCCGCGCGCCGAGATAGAAGAACAGATAGTCCGAAAGGTGCTTCGCCACGCCGAACATACTCTCGCCGCCTGCGGCGGCGGTGATGTCGTTCTGGACGTAGACCGGGTAGCCGATTTCCCTTTCGACTTCCTCCTGCAAAGCGTCGAACCGTTCACGGGCCGCCATGGGGGTCAGCTCGAGTTCCGCCTGGTCGCCGGGCAAGGCGAGGCCGATGCCGGCGATGCGCGAGTGGAGGTGCTGCGGCAGATCGGCAATGGCCTTGGCGATAGCGCTCATGAATTGCGGATGGTTGGTGTCATGCCTGGCCGCCGAGAGCGGCAGCACCGTGCGCGAGCGGATCGAGCCGACGAAGTCGACAAGCACGACCTCGACCTGCCGGTGGCCGACGCTGATGCCGACGGAATAGGCACCCTCGGGGTTGAGCGAGATCGGCACCGTCGGCGGCCCGACACGGCCGCGTTGGGCCTCGCCCTTGGCAATCAACCCTTCCTGCTCGAGCGAGCGGACGATGACGGACACCGTCTGCGCCGACAGGCCGGTCCGCTCGCCGATCTCGAGACGGGTGATGCCTTTGCTCTGGAGCAGCAGCGACAGCACGAGGCGCTCGTTGTAGCCGCGCACGCTGACGGCGTTGAGGCCGCTGGCGCGGTCCGCGATGCGAAGCGGATTGGGCGGCGCAAAGCGCATGTCAGGCATGGTGTGCCCTCTCGCAATCGGTCGTGTCCAATATGCCGCCGTCACTTTTCATCCCGCCACCCGATTGCTTCGACTTCGCGGGCCAGCGCGCTGCCCAGCAGCGCATGCGCCTGCCTGTTGATGTGGAACCCGTCGAGAGGGTCGCAGGTGGCGACCGAACCCGCATCGAAGAAATGCACTTCGAGCGAATCGGCGATTATCTCGAATTCGAGCGCCAGCTTTCGCGATTTCTCCGGCGCACCGGCAAAGATCGACCGCCATTCCTTGATGTCGTCCAGCATCGGCGGCGGCGAGACGATCATGATCTCGGGCACGCTGCCGCCCGGGCCGGGCTTCAGCTCCTTGATGTCGTAGACAAGGCAGCCCATGGCCATCGCGACTTCCGAAGCCGGCTGGTTGAAGCGTGCCTTGAGATCGTTGGTGCCCAGCATGATGATGACGAGATCGAGAACTGCGTGGCTCTGCAGGCAGGGCCTCAGATATGTGCGCCCGTTCTTGTGGGCTCCCTCGATCGGATCGTCGCGCACCGTCGTGCGGCCGCTCAGGCCCTCCTCGATGACATGCCAGCCGGCGCCCAGCTCCCTTGCCATGACGCCGGGCCAGCGCTCGGCCGGACCGTAGCGGTCCAGCGGCGTGCCGCCGGGTACCTGCCCGTGCGTGTTGGAGTCGCCATAGCACAAGACCGATCGCATGCTCCTCCTCCGATCTCGCCAAGGTTCTGATTTGCAGAGGTAATCGGACGAGAGTCGGTCGTCCGCCACACCGCGACCCTGCCATTTGGCGCAAAGGTAGCGCAAGCGGCGAAAATAATCCATCACTCTGAATAATTATTGACAGCCCGTCGGATCGATGGTTGAAGTGAGCCTGGGAGGAATGCCCCGAACCTTTTGCGCCGACCGGCTGCCATGACCCATGGCGGCAACGCTGGACCATGTCTCCGGCGGCCCTGGCGTACGGGTTGAGCAATGAACTGAAGCAATGCCGGGATCGTCTGGCAGGTGCGGCGCTCGGCCATGGCCGGACGCCGATGGGGAAGTCGTGACCCTGGCTCCAGGGTCGGAGGAGCTTGAGAAGGAGGATGGCTCAGTGAAACGGATAATACAATCAATCGCAGCGGCGGTGATCGCGACAACGATGTTGTGCGGTCCCTCGTTCGCCGACGAGGTGCCCCTGCTGGATGGCGTGACGGCACGTGCCGGCGACAACCCGACGGTCGAGGCGGGGAAGTTCAAGAAAGACGCGCCCTGGGTCATCGGCATGAGCCATTTCGGCGTCAATGCCAACACCTGGACCGTGCAGGTCGCGCATGAAGCCGAGGCGGCCGCCGCCAAGGACAAGCGCATCGCCAAGTTCATCCTGCTCGACGCCGGCTTCGACCAGAAGAAGCAGGTCGCCGACATCGAGGACCTGATCGCGCAGAAGGTCGACGCCATCATCGTCCAGCCGGTCACGTCCACCTCGGCCGACGCCAGCATCGCCAAGGCGGTTGCTGCCGGAATCCCGGTCATCGTGCACACCGGCCGCATCGAGAGCGACGCCTTCACCACCGAGATCCAGGGCGGCGCCGAGCATTTCGGCAAGGTGATGGGCGACTTCCTGGTCAAGGATCTTGGCGGCAAGGGCAACATCTGGGTGCTGCGCGGGCTCGCCGGCCATCCGGAAGACACCAACCGCTACAACGGCCTGCTGCAGGCGCTGAAGGGGACCGACGTCAAGATCATCGCCGAGGAGCATGGCGACTGGCAGTACGACAAGGCCAAGAAGCTCTGCGAGACGCTCTATCTCAACAACCCCGAGGTCGACGGCATCTGGTCTTCCGGCGCCGACATGACGCGCGCCTGCGTCGACGTCTTCAAGCAGTTCGGCGCCAAGATCCCGCCGATCACCGGCGAGGGCAACAACGGCTTCTTCGGCCAGTGGATCGCAGACGGCTTCAAGTCGATCTCGGCCGAATACAGCCCCGCCCAGGGCGCCGCCGGCATCCGCGCCGCCGTGGCCCTGCTCGAAGGCAAGGATCTGAAGAAGCACTATGACTACAACCCGCCGGGCTGGGATCTCGAGAAGGTCAAGAAATATTATCGCGACGATCTCTCGGCCAATGTCTGGTGGCCGTCGGAGCTGCCGGAAGACAAGCTCAAGGAGTTCTACGCCAAGAAGTAAAGGGTGGCGCCATCGTGGCGCGGGCGGCGCTGAGGCTGCCCGCGCCACGGAAAATTCTCCCGGACGCAACGGTGCTTTGGTCGTGAAAACCCCTGTCGCGAAAATCCTTGTCGAAATGTCCGAAATCCGCAAGGCGTTCGCCGGCACGGCGGCGCTGAAGGGAGTCTCGATCGCGCTCCAGTCCGGCTCCGTGCATGCGCTGATGGGCGAGAACGGCGCCGGCAAATCGACGCTGATGAAGATCCTTGCCGGCGTCCATCAGCCGGACAGCGGAGCCATCCTTCGCGAAGGGCGCCAGGTCGTCTTCCACAAACCGAAGGATGCGCTGGAGGCCGGCATCTCGACCGTCTTCCAGGAATTGTCGCTGCTGCCCAATCTGACGATCGCCGAGAACATGTTTCTCGGCCGCGAGCCGGTCACGGCCTTTGGCGGCGTCGACCACCGGCGCATGCGGCGCGAGGCGGGCAAGGCGCTTGCCGAACTCGGTCTCAGGCTCGATCCGGGTACGCTCGTCTCCAGGCTCAGCATTGCGGAGCGGCAATTCGTCGAGATCGCGCACGGCATCATGACCGATGCCAGCGTGTTCATCCTCGACGAGCCGACGGCGGCGCTGAATGCCGCCGATGTCGAAATCCTGAACCGCCATATCCGCAGGCTGAAGGATGAGGGCAAGGCGGTGGTCTACATTTCGCACCGCATGGACGAGATCTTCGCCATCTGCGACACCGTCACGGTTCTCAAGGACGGCGAGCTCGTCGGCACCAGAGCAATCGCCGAGATGACGCCGGCGTCGCTGATCGCGATGATGGTCGGCCGCGAGCTTACCGACCTCTTTCCGCAACGCGGCGATGCTTCGGGACCGGTTGTGCTTTCGGTCGAGGATTTCCGGATCACCGAGCGTTCCAGACCGTTCTCGCTGTCGCTCAGCCGCGGCGAGATCGTCGCGCTGGCCGGCCTGGAAGGGCAGGGCCAGCAGCGCTTCCTGCGCTCGCTGGTCGGCCAATACCATCCTTTCGCCGGCCGTGTGACGATCAAGAACAAACCGTTGTCGCTGCCGGTGTCGCCCGGCGGCGGCGTACGCCGCCTGCAAGCGATGGGCGTCGGCTTCGTGCCGGAGGATCGCAAGGAGGACGGGCTGTTCCTCGGCCTCTCCGTGGCGCACAACATTGCCGCCGCGCTCCATTCGAAACGGTCGGAATTAGCTTTTGCCGCAGGCTATCAGCGACTGATCGCCGACACGATGTCGAGCCTTGCGGTGAAGGCCAGCGGTCCGGCCGCCGCCGTCGGCACGCTGTCCGGCGGCAACCAGCAGAAGGTGCTGCTCGGCCGCTACCTCTGCGCCGACATCGACATCCTGCTCGTCGAGGAGCCGACGCGCGGCGTCGACATCGGCGCAAAATCCGAGATCTACCGGCTGCTGCGCGACTTTGCGCTGAAGGGCGGCGCTGTCTTGGTGCTGTCGCGCGAGACGGTCGAGCTTATCGGGCTCTGCGACCGCATCTGCGTCGTCCACAACGACACCATCGTGACGGAAATGCCGGCGGCCGACGCCACGGAGCACAACATCCTCGATGCGGCGCTCAGCGCCAACGGGGAGGCCAATGGGGCGAGAGGTGAGCGCCGATGACAGCCTTGAGCAGGCGCCTGACGGGCGCAAGGGGATCGCGGCAGGGCATGTGGGTGCTGCCCTTGTTGATCGCGTTGGCGATCGCGCTCTGGCTGAGCCTCGAGACCGCGCAGTTCCTCAACGGGGAGAATCTGCTCAATCTGGTGCCGCAGGCGATGCCGCTCGTCATCACGGCGGTGGGCCAGATGTTCGTCATCCTGCTCGGCGGGCTCGACCTTTCGGTCGGATCGATGATCAGCTTCACGACGGCAGTGTTTGCGCTTGGCGGACCCGGCTGGGTGCTGATCCCGGCCGTGTTCGTGCTGGCGGCCTTGGTGGGCTTCACCAACGGCTTCATCATCACGCGCTTCAACGTGCATCCGATCATCGCGACGCTGTCGATGCAGTACATTTTGCTCGGCATCACGCGGGTGCTGCGGCCGGTGTCCGGCGGCACGGTGCCCGATATCGTCATCAGCGCCGTGGCCGGCTCCTTCCTCGGGGTGCCCTTGCCGATATTCTGGGGGATATTCACCCTCCTGGTCGCCTGGAAGCTGCTCTACGGCTCGCGCTTCGGACTGCACCTTTTCGCCATCGGCGGCGGCGTGTCGTCCGGCGTGGAGGATGCGGCGCATAATTTCGGCATCGCCGACAGGCGCAACATCGTGCTGGCCTATGTGATCTGCGCCTGCTTCGCGGCCCTTGCCGGCGTCTTCCTCGCCGGGCGCATCGTCTCCGGCGACCCGAATGTCGGGCTGCTCTTCGAGCTCGACGCTATCACGGCCGTCGCCATCGGCGGCACCCAGCTTTCCGGCGGCATCGGCAGCCTGCACGGCACGGTGATCGGCGCGCTCGTCATGGCGCTGCTCGCCAACGGCATGAACCTGACGAATGTGTCGCCCTTCATCCAGACCACCATCAAAGGGGCGATCCTGCTTCTGGTGGTCGCCCTGCAATCGCGCAAGAAGATGGGGCTGTAAGTGGCTGCCGCGCTCGCCAATCCCGTCATGCGCCGCCTGCTTCGCATCCCGCCGGCATACTACGTCTTTGCCGTGCTGCTTTTGGTTCTGTGGATCGCGCGGCCGAACATGCTCAACCTCAACGTCATGGGCATATTCGTGCGCCAGATCGTGCCGCTCGGCATATTGGTGCTCGGCCAGCTTCTGGTGATGCGGGTGCGGAGCATCGACCTATCGGGCGGCGGGGTCATCCTGCTCATCAACTATACGATCTCGTCCGGCGTCTTTCCCGGCGCCTCGATGACGTTCTTCGTCGCCCTGGCGCTGGCCATCGGCCTTGCCGTCGGCCTCTTCAACGGCCTGATGGTCGGGGTCAGGCGCGTCTCGGCCGTCATCGTCACGCTGGCGGTCGGGATCGTGCTCGTCGGGATCGTGCAATACCTGTCCAGCGGCAAGCCGCCCGGAGACGTGCCCGGCATGTTCGGCGACATCTACAACACCAAGCTCGGCTCGCTGCCGACGCCTGTGATCTTCTGGGTGGCGGTTTCGGCCGCGCTGTCGCTTTTCCTGTCGCGCACGGTCTTCGGCCGCTACGTGACCTCGGTCGGCGAAAGCGTTCAGGCCGCGCATTTCTCCGGCGTTCCGGTCGCCCGCACGGTGGTGCTCGCGCACACGCTTGCCGGCCTGTTCGCCGGCATTGCCGCCCTGGTCCAGACGGCCTCGATCGCCGTCGGCAGCGTCAGGGTCGGTCTCGACCTGCCGATCCTGGCGGTCGCAGCCACCATCCTTGGCGGCGTCGTCTTCGGCCGTGGAGAAGGCGGCGTCTGGGGTCCCTTCTTCGGCGTGCTGTCGTTTGCGCTGCTGTTCGTCGTGATGACCACCTTCGGCGTCGACGAGCCCGGCAAGCTGATTGCGCAGGGCCTCATCATCCTGCTCGCGGCAATCCTCTACGGGATCAGGAGCAGGTCAACGTGACGGCATTTTTGAGGGGACGAGGCCGGAACGGCCAATGATCAATCGCATACGGGAAAATGGATTGGAGACATGACCAAGAGATCGATTTTGTGTTTTGGAGACTCGCTGACCTGGGGCTGGATTCCGGTCATGGAGGGTTCGCCGAGCCACCGCTATCCCTATCAGGACCGCTGGACTGGCGCGATGGCCTCGCATCTGGGCGACAGCTATCACGTGATCGAGGAAGGCTTGAGCGCGCGTACCACCAGCCTTGACGATCCCAACGATCCGCGCCTCAACGGCAGCGCCTATCTGCCGTCGGCTATCGCCAGCCACCTGCCGCTCGACCTCGCCATCGTCATGCTCGGCACCAACGACACCAAGTCGTTCTTCCGCCGCACGCCCTATGAGATCGCCAATGGCATGGCCAAGCTCGTCGGCCAGATCCTGACCAGCGCCGGCGGCGTCGGCACGCCTTATCCGGCCCCGCAGGCGCTGGTGATCGCGCCGCCGCCGCTGACCCCGATGCCGCATCCCTTCTTCCAGGGCATGTTCGCCGGCGGCCATGAAAAGACCGCCGCGCTCGCGGCCGAGTATCGCGCAATGGCCGATTTCGCGAAGGTCGATTTCCTGAACGCCGGGGATTTCATCACCACCGACGGCTGTGACGGCATCCACTTCACAGCGCAGAACAACCACGACCTGGGCAAGGCGATAGCCGCCAAGGTCCAGGAGATCTTCGCGCGACAGCCCGATCGCAAGGTTGCCTGAGGATCGCAGTCCCTTGCCGCGTATCGGCCCCTCCAGACCGATGCGCCGATTGCGGGACCGGCGCGGCACCGTCGGCCCGCATTTTTTCAAAGCCCGGGCGGAGGCCGCGCAACTCGCAATCGGCGTCTCGATAGCATGCTGCCAATGCTGCACTCCCGGCGCTGCGGCGGCTACCCGCGTCCTTGATACACCGGATTCATCCGCTAGCTATTTTAGAAAGGGCCATAGTCGCGAATTTTGCTTGGGGGCGGGAGCGGTTGTGCCGTTCTATCTGTATGCCGCGGAAAGACGGCTGGCCGACGCACCTTTGGAGGTCGCCGTGCATCAATCCCCTGGATTCAGCTTGGCATGTTTCGCATTCGCCTGCGCGATCGCGGTCGCTGGCGCAGGAGCCGCGGCCGGCGGCGAGCACGGCGGAGGGCGTGGCGCCGGCGGCCATCATGGCAATGACGGAAGCCATGGCGCTGGCAGCCAGCACGAAGGTCGCAACAGCGGCGCGCACAAAGGCCCGGGGGACGATCCTGACGTCTCCAGCGGTGATCCTCCGCCGGCCGACGGGACCAGCACTTTTACAACGGGGTCAACTAAGGCGGCCACAGCCGCCAGTGTCGTCCCCTCCGCAGACGGCGGACAGTCGCTCGACCTCCCGCCCACTCTGCAGCCTCCCGGCGACAGCACCATTCCATCAACAATCCATCCAATCGAAGTGCCGGGTGTCCCGGATGATGTCGTTCGCGCCTGTTATGATGCAATCAAATCGGCCGCGGCCCCCTTCGGCCCGGTTAGTGTGCGCGTCGGCAGCGCAGGTTCCCTACATCGATTGAGCTCAAACACGATCTCGGCCCCCGTTCAGGTCAGCATCGACTATGTACATCAAGGCCGCGTGGAGACGCGTCAGGCGCCGGTCGAGTGCGAGTTGAACGCCGAAGGCAGCGTGATCGGGCTGACATAGCGTATGGAGCGGAACTCCTCGCCGACGAGAACAGGATGAATTCGAACGGGCAATTCTTTCCCGTCTCCAGCGTCTCCCCCCACGTCGTTGCGTCCTGCCTCAGTTGCTGCCGGGCTATAGTCTCAAGCCTTCAAACATGGACCGCCCAGTCGTTTTGGAACTCAGTCCAACGCAAAGTGTCTTGGCCAGAGCGAATAAGGCAGCGTGATAGATCGTACGCGGGTCACCCGCGAGGTATTGCGAACCTTGCTGCGCACAGCTTTCTGGCTGACAGCCTTAACCTGGCCCGTGGCGTCTGATGTGCGACCAGAACGCGGCTTCAGCGGCGCCTCGTTCTGCGCGGCGCGACGCTCAGCCCTGAGCCTGTCATTGTCCGCGCGGGCGGCCGCCAAGTCGCGGGCTAGAGAAACAGTGGCCTCCCGTTGCTCGTCCAGAGCCTCGTTCAACCTGGTGACCGGCACCAGAAGGGCTCGGGCGGCGTCGCGCTCGAGGCGGGCTCTGTTGAGATCCTCCTGGGTCGAGACAGCTGCAGCGCGTTCTCGCGCCAAAGCCTGCGTCGCCTCGGCTGCACCCTCCTCGGCACGCTCTTTGGCTGAGACTGCTGCGGTTCGTTCCTGTTCGGCCATGTCGCGCCCGAGGCGGGCTTTTTTCAGCTCCTCACGAACCGACGCTGCCGCAGCGCGTTCTCGCGCCAGAGCTTGCGCCGTCTCGGCTGCGGTCTGCTCCACCCGCTCTCTCGCTGCCGCTGCACCGGTCCGCTCGCGCTCGGCCGCGTCCGCGCGCTCCACGAGCGCCGCATTGGATCGTGCCATTTCGGCGACGTCGCCGCGAAGGCCCGCCGACTTCCGGCGCTCGTCGTCAAGCACTCCGCTCGCTTGCGCCAGCGAAGCCTCGGCCTTGGCGCGATCCTCGGCGGTCTTGGCCTCAAGCTGTTCAATTTGCGCCCGCGCTTGCGATAGATCGCGCGCCATTCGTTCGGTTCGCTGTCGCTGCAGATGAGCAGCGGGCATCGCCGTAACGACATAGTCGATGGCCCTGCCCAGCAGCGTGTGTGCGTCTCCCGCAATGCGCCGCAATGCGTCGAACGCGCGGGCTGCCGCGAGTTCGTTGCGAAATCGCTCCTCGCGCGTTTTGTCGGCTTCCGTCATGCTTGTCCTTAGCGAGTCGATCTGCTTGCGCGACTCGAAGAGCGCACTCTGCAGGGCCGCGCTCCTGGCGCGCTCAGCTTCCACAGCTTGGTGTTCCTGGCCCGCCAATTCCCTCGCCGCGGCTGCCTGAACGCGGGCGGCCTCGGCTTGCGCCGTGGCAGCGGTGATATCCGGGCTGAGCAATCCGGCATTCGTGCGCTCGTCGATCCGGGCTGGTCCACGCAAATCCGGTGCGGCACTCGCCGGAAGCTCCAAGGGGCGCGAAAGGTCGGAGTGGCCCTGGGCCTGCGAAATGGCGGGGGCGCTTTCGACCAAGTTCTGCCTCGTCATCGCATAACCAAGCGGCACGGCCAGGCAGATTGTGGCGACGCCCAGGCGGGACGCAAGACCGATCGGCCTGCGAGCGGCAGGAGGTGAGGCCGTCGCGAGGGTCGTCGCGGCAGCGAAAGCATTGGGCTGGACCCCTTGCGAGCTCTCGCAGGCTTCAGGGTTCGCGTCGAAATACTCAATTCGCACCCCAAGCTGACGGCCGACATCCTGGGGCCGAACATCGGGGTCTGAAGGCACGGCAGACCGAGAAGGCTCGGTTGCAAGGTCGACCGGGCGCTCCCATACCCAAGAAGGCAAATCGAGGGGAGAAGACCCGTATTCGTTCAGATAGGCAGACGGTTTCGGGCGACGCCGTCGCACCGCGGCAAGGATACGCCGGAGCACAAGATAGACGCCCAAAAGTATCACTACCCCGCCTAGGACGACGAAATCTGCATCGTTTGCATAAAATCCGGCAAGATGATCTGGCATCGCCGTGCCCGTTCAGTCTTGGGTGTGCTTTTTAAGCCCGTGAAGTGGTGTTCGGCCCCTCGCCCAGGTGCGGTTTAAAGCCTCTGACTGCTCTCGAAACTGTCACTGCTTCAGGTCCCTCCAGTGCCCGTGCGAATTTGTTGTTGCATGGCGGAGCGCCGGTCGCCGGCTGTCCTCCGCGAACGGCGCGCAGGGCTCCGAAAAGCCCCATTCGCATCTCTCCGTTCTCAACATCCCGAGAGTTCTCCCACGGTGCGTGCCATTCCGCCATTTCGGAGTCTGGACGGTCCATCGTGAGCTTTAAGCTAGGTCACGGACCCCCCTGGTCAACCGCCTCGAAATGGAGTGGACTGGCAAGCCAGTCCAGATAAGGCACCGCGTCGCCCGGCACGGCGTAGGCGAGATAACCGAGACCGGTCGAGAGCAATACACCCGCATTCGCAGCCAGGATTGTTTCAAGAAGCGATCTCATCACGCGCGCAAAGAAAGGCAAACAAGGTGACACCGTTCAACAGAAAAGCTGTCAAATTCGATTGATCCGCGGCGTCGGATAACGAAAGCCGCAAATGAGGTCAGTTGCCTCCGTACATGACCTTCGGCAGCCATATGACGATCGAGGGGAACACGATGCACAGTCCCACTCCGATAGCCTGCAGGCACAAGAAGGGGACCGCGGATCGGAAGATTGTCGCCATCGATATCTCCGGCGGCGCGACACTCTTCAGATAAAACAGCGAATAGCCGAACGGTGGGCTCAGGAACGCCATCTGCATGTTGACCATGAAAATGACGCCATACCAAAGCGGCACATCTTCAGGAGCTACGCCGGCTAATCCGAAAGTGCCGCCGAATTGAAGCGTTTTTAGAATGGGCAGGAAGATCGGTACGGTCAGGAGGAGGATGCCCACCCAGTCCAGAAACATGCCGAGGACGAACAGGATGATCATCATCAGGACAAGAATGCCGTAAGGCGCCAAGCCTGTTCCGAGTATGGATTCGGCGACGAAGTTCTGCCCGCCCTTCAGGATGAAGAAGCCGACGAACATTGTGGCGCCGAAGAATATCCACATGACCATCGCTGTTGCCTTGAGCGTCGCGACCCCGGCTTCCCGGATCGTGTCCCAGGTGAGGCGCCGATGCGCGGCACAGACGATGAAGGCGCCGAACGTGCCAATGCCTGCAGCTTCGACCGGCGTGGCAATGCCCATGAAGATGACTCCGAGCACAAGCAGGATCAGCAGTATCGGCATGAACGTGCGGCGCAAAAGCTTGAGTTTTGCGACGAATGCGATGCGTTCGTTCGGCGACAGCGCCGGGCCGAGCTTGGGGTTGATGTAACAGCGCGCCGTTACGTACGCGACGTACATCCCGGACAGCAGCAGCCCGGGAAACACCGACCCGATCAAAAGCTCGCCCAGCGACTGTTGCGCCACGACGGCATAGACGATCGCCATGACGGAAGGGGGTATGAGAATGCCAAGGGTCCCGCCTGCAAGAAGCGAGCCGCACGCGAGCTTGGCGTCATAATTGCGGCGCAACATGGCGGGCAGCGCGATCATCCCCATCGTGACTTCCGTCGCCCCGACCACGCCGACCATCGCGGCCAGCAGCGTGCAGGAGACCACCGTGGCCGAGGCGAGTCCCCCCTTCAGCCCGCCCAGCCATTTGTAGACGACGTCGAACAATTCCTCGATGATGCCCGCCTTCTCGAGAATCGCGGCCATGAAGATGAAAAGCGGCACCGCCGAGAGCTGATAATCCGTCATGAACGGGAAGACCCGAGACGGCAGCATGTTCAGCATGGCCGAATTGCCAAACAGAAAGAGGAAAAGCACGGCAAGGCTGCCGGTGCAAAAGGCCATCGGCAATCCGAGCAGCAAAAGCACGCCCAGACCCCCGAACATCAATATGCTGAGCCACAGGATCGGAAGCTCGAGACCCATCGGTCAGCCAATCCTTCCGAATGCAGTGGCGATGTCCCGCATCAGCCGGGACAGACCCTGAAGCAACAGGAGCGCCGCCCCGATGGGGATCGCGAGCTTTACCGGCCAGTATTGAATGCCCCATTCGGTGAACGAGCGTTCGCCAACCGCCATGGCATCACTCGCAAATCGCCACCCTGTGACCAGCATGGTGCCGGTGAACAGGAAGAAGAAGGCCGAGGTGATGATGTCGCAGATAGCCCGACCGCGTTCGGAGAGATGGCTGTAGACGATATCTACCCTGACATGGGTTTCGTCGCGATAGGCATAGGCTCCTGCCAGCATGTACTGGATGCCAAACATGAGAAACATGCTCTCATGCACCCAGTTCGTCGGCGAATTGAAGACGTAACGGGCCACGACCTCGTAATAGTAGGCCATGACCGCGAGGACTGACCAGTAGGCGACCAACTCGCCCGTCACCTTGACCAGCCGGTCGACGGGCCGGAAGACAGCGAGCGGAGCTTTGACCGGCGTGGCGGGCACGTCGGCCACCAGCGGATGGGTGTCGGTTGGGGCCGGTTGAACCTCGCGTTCGCGAGCGCGGCGAACCAGGCCCGGCATCAGAAAGACGTCGCCCACGAGAACGAGGCCGAGCAGAAGTCCGGCAATTCGAGCAAGGGTGTTCGAGCGGGCGAGTCCAGCAATGGCAGCAGCGTCATTGCCGTGAGCCGTCACCGCATCCGCCTCGGCCTTCGCAAGGCGACCGGCGGCACCGCTCTTGCCGGATGTGACATCGGCCCTTGTTTGCGTCAGGACCCTTTCGGCATGCTCCGCTTGGGATCGAGCCAGCGACAATGCTTCGCGCCCATCCCGCACCTGGGCACTGGTCCAGAGCACAGCGACGAAGAACGGGATGAACAAGAACCCCCAGCGGCTCTTCAGGTAGAAACGGTGCATGCCGAGAAAACCGGCAGTGACCAGCAAGAAATAGGCGAGGAACAGGTTGGCTCGGCCGGCATCGCGTCGAGCCCGCTCGCGATAGACAAAGAAGACCGCGGCAAGCGGAAAAAGCACAAGGCTCGACCAGTAGAGCCAGTGCGGCAGCACAAATGTAAGTGAGGGCATCGGCGACTGCCTCTTGAAGGAGAGTGCGCCCGCCCGGACAGGACGGGCGCGGAGAGCCTCAGAGGTTGATCGACAATCCCTGATACATGTCCGGCGTGACGTAGCCGACGGTCGGGTTCTCCATCACCTCAAGCTGCAGCTTGAAGATGCGCGCCGCGTCCTTGTCCTTGTTGGCCCACTCGAACCAGATCGGCACCGCGATTTCCTGGAACTTTTGGAGATCTTCTGCGCCAAGCCGGTTGATTTCGATGCCCGCGTCGGTGAATTTGTGCCAAGCCTCCATGTCGGCCTTCTGGATCGCGCCGAAATGGGTGTTCGAATAGACCTGGATCTCGTCTTCCACGAACTTCTTGAGATTGTCCGGGAGTTGGTTCCAGACGTTCATGTTGACGGCGAAATCCATCAGGTCGACGGGCTGATACACCGACATCAGCCCAGGCGGCCCCATGGAAATGTATTTGGTCACTTGCTGGAAGCCGAGCGCCCAGTTTACCGCCGGGCCCGTGTAGTCGGCCGCATCGATCGTGCCTTTTTCCAGCGCGGAGAACACCTCGCCGCCCGGCAGCAGCGTGGTCTTGGCGCCGGCTTTCGCGAATGTCTCGGCGATCATGCCGCCCGGTACGCGCAGCTTCAGATCCCTGAAATCCTCGATCGAGCGGATCGGTGTCTTTGAGTGGATGATGTTCGGGCCGTGATGAATGCGGTTGACGTAGTAAAGACCTTGTTTGGCATAAAGGTCGCGCGCAGCCTGCAGGCCACCTTTCGAATAGAAGAAGATGTCCCATTCGTGCGGATAACGTAGCCCCATCGTGTACGAGGATAGGAACGCTGCAGCGGGAAGCTTGCCGGCCCAGTAAAGCGAAAACGAGTTCATCGCCTCCAGGACGCCGTTCTTCACCCCGTCGAGGAGCTCGAAATCACCAACGATGTCCTTTGCTTTGAACGGCTGAAATTCGAGTTGGCCGCCGGTCTTTTCCTTGATGGTCCCGCACCATTTCTGGAAAGTTTCAAGTCCGACACCCGCCGGCCACGAGGTTTGGATTTTCCAGGTGATCGTGTCAGCGGCCCCGGCCCTTCGAACCCAGGGAACGGTAACAGCCGTCGCCGTTAGCCCAGCGACAAGTCCACTCGTCTTCAGAAATCTTCGTCTTGATTGGGAACGCGATTCTCCGTCCATTGCCTTCCTCCCTGTTCGGCGAGCGGACAAATGATAGGCCCGCCGCCGGTCTCAAAATCGTAAAATCAATGACACAAGGGATGCCCGTTTCTTGTGGGACCAGAGCTGCCCCTTGTCCGCAATCGTTTTTCGCCAAATTGCCAACGCCACAACCGAGCGAAAGGAACTGGCGCAGCTTGCAAATAACATAGCGCGGCGCGACCATTTTCAACCGCCGCGCGCCCCGCCCAAGTATGCTTGTGCGCTATCAATAAATCTACCTATGAATGGGTTATCGCCTAGGCAATACAGCGTCGTCCGGCTCATCCGACGCCGATGTGATCTCCGTCCTTGCTGCTCTGGCTGGAAAAACGATGGCCGAGTGACTGCACTCTATGGTCCTGGTCTGCATCGAAGCGGCATGCCGCCAGCGGTGCTGATGGCAAGGCAATGCAAGGATTTGGAGCGCTGACTGCAATCCGTCTTTTCGCCCAACGAACTTCCAAATTCCGGTCGCGCGGCCGTTGCTGACCGTGCCAGCCACGAAGCATCCGCGACATTTGACATACTAATCTTCAGAAAAAGTACGACGGAAAACTCGCTAACCCATTGAAAACGTGGTGATCCCGGCAGGAATCGAACCTGCGACCTACAGATTAGGAATCTGCCGCTCTATCCTACTGAGCTACGGGACCACGCGGCCCGACACATAAACGCTTCGGGCCGGTTCGCCAAGAGGCGTTGCTGGCGTGCCGGGCAGCACTTTGCTCCGTGACGCCGGCCGTGCGGGCGGCGAGGCGAATCTCGCCGCCGCGCAGTGGAGGCGCTCAGGCGGCCAGCGCCGTCTCCGCCAGCCGCACCCAGTAGCTCATGCCATGCGGGATGACCTCGTCGTTGAAGTCGTACGCCGGATGATGGAGGCCGGCCGAGTCGCCGTTGCCGATGAAGATGAAGGCGCCGGGGCGCGCTTCCAGCATGTAGGAAAAATCCTCGCCGCCCATCACCGGCTGGATGGCGCGGTGGACGTGGGCGTCGCCGGCGACGTCGGCGGCGATATCGCTGGCGAAGACCGTCTCTTCGGCATGGTTGAAGGTGACGGGATAGTTGGCGTCGTAATCGACCTCGATCGTTGCGCCAAAGGCCGACGCAAGGCCGGCGCAGATGGCGCGGATGCGCTCTTCCGCCTTCCTCGCCACTTCCTTCTTCAGCGTGCGCACCGTACCGGCGATCTCGGCTTGTTCCGGAATGACGTTATAGGCATCGCCGGCGTGGAATTTGGTCACCGACACCACCACGGCCTCGACCGGATCGGTGCTGCGCGAGGCAATGGTCTGCAAAGCGCCCACCAGCTGGCTGGTGATGACGATCGGGTCGATGGTGCCGTGCGGCATCGCCGCATGGCCGCCATGCCCCTTGACGGTTATGGTGAATTCAGCGGTCGCCGCCATGATCGGGCCGGGCTTGATGGCGAACTCGCCGACGGGAAGGCCGGGCATGTTGTGCATGCCGAACACCTTCGAGATGCCGAAGCGCTCCATCATGCCGTCCTTGACCATTTCGTTGCCGCCGCCGCCGCCTTCCTCGGCCGGCTGGAAGATCACCGCCACGGAACCGGCGAAATTGCGCGTCTCGGCGAGATATTTGGCGGCGCCGAGCAGCATGGCGGTGTGGCCGTCATGGCCGCAGGCATGCATCTTGCCGGCGACCGTCGACGCATAGGGCTTGCCGGTGATCTCGTTGATCGGCAACGCGTCCATGTCGGCGCGCAGCCCGATGGTCGGGCCCTCGCCCTTGCGGCCGCGGATGATGCCGACGACGCCGGTCTTGCCGAGCCCCGTCACAACCTCGTCGCAGCCGAAGGCCTCCAGCTTGTCGACGACGAAGGCGGCGGTCTGGAACACGTCGAAGTTCAGTTCCGGCGTCTGGTGCAGATGGCGTCGCCAGCCGGCGACTTCTTCCTGCATTTCCGCGGCACGGTTGAGAATTGGCATAATCGGTCCATTTCTTTGTTGGGGCAGGCGGTTCAGGTCGGTTGCCCGGCAATTGTGATTGTGTGGCGCTTTGCCATTTTGGCGTCACATAGGCTAAATAGCACCGCATAATGCGGCACGGCGTCGAGGGACGGTCCGCACCATGCTGGCCATCGCGTAACGAAATCTTACGGAGCCAGCGGCAATTACGGCAAGAGGCGATTTCGGAATTGATCATGCGGCAAAGGCATTTCCTCAACCTATTGCTTGCGGGCGCGCTGGCGCTACCGGTGCTTTCGGGTGCGGCGCGCGCCAATCCGGTGGTGCTTTTCGACCTGAAGAGCGGCAAGGTGCTCGAGCATCAGGACGCCTTCAAGCGCTGGTATCCGGCCTCGCTCAGCAAGCTGATGACGGCCTATGTCACGTTCCGGGCGATCGCGGCCGGCGAGGTGGCGCTCGATTCGCCGATCAAGGTGACGAAACATTCCGCCGGCGAGCCGCCGAGCAAGATGGGCTTCAAGCCGGGCTCGGTGATGCGGCTCGACAATGCGCTGAAGATGATGCTGGTCAAATCGGCCAACGACATCGCCATGGCCGTCGGTGAGAATATCGGCGGATCGCAGGCCGCCTTCGCCGACCGCATGAACGCCGAGGCCGCCAGGCTCGGCATGGTCGGAACGCATTTCGTCAATCCGAACGGACTCTATTCGCCGGACCAGTACACGACCGCGCGCGACCTCGCTGTCCTGGTGACGGCGCTCCGCAACGACTTCCCGCAATATGCGCCGTGGTTCTCCATCGAGGGACTTGCCGTCGGCAAGAAGGCGCTCCCGAACTACAATCTGCTCATCGGCCGCTACCCGGGCGCCGACGGCATGAAGACAGGCTTCGTCTGCTCGTCGGGCTTCAACATGATCGGCTCGGCGACGCGCGACGGCCGCACGCTGGTCGCCGTGGTGCTTGGCGAAAAATCCGCCATCAGCCGCGCTGAAGCCGCGGCGAAGCTGCTCGACCAGGGTTTTGACACTCCGGCGGCCGGCTCGACGACGCTCGCGGCGCTCAAGCCCTATGGCGACACGCTGTCGCCCAACGACATGAATGACGAGATCTGCAAGAAGAAGACGAAAGAAGAGCAATCCGAGGCAGCGCCCACCGTGGATGCCAAGGACAAGCCGAAATCGCCTTATCAGGTGAAGCTCGACCACCCGACGCTGATCGCGGTCGGCCTCGGCGGCGCGACCGGACCGGCGCCGAAGGCCTTCGTCGACCAGACCGATCAGAACTATGCCGATGTGCCGCTGCCGAGCTGGCGGCCCGACAAGCCGCTGCCAGCCGGCGCCGCGCCCGCCGCCACCGCTTCCGCGGCGGCGCAGGGAGATCAGCCGGCCAAGGCCGCGAACTAGCGATGAGCGGCGGCTTTCCCATTCCCGTCTCGGTGCTCACCGGTTTTCTCGGCGCCGGCAAGACGACGCTGCTCAACCGGCTGCTCAAGCATCCGCAGCTCGCCGACACGGCCGTCATCATCAACGAGTTCGGCGAAGTGGCGATCGACCATCTGCTGGTCGAGCAGGCTTCGGACGGCATCATCCAGCTTTCCGACGGCTGCCTCTGCTGCACGGTGCGCGGCGACCTCGTCGACACGCTGGCCGACCTCGTCGACCGGCTGCAGACCGGCCGCATCGCCAGGCTGGCGCGCGTCGTCGTCGAGACCACAGGGCTTGCCGATCCCGCGCCGGTGCTGCAGTCGATCATGGCGCATCCGGCGCTGGTGCAGGCTTTCCGGCTCGACGGCGTCATCACGCTGGTCGACGCCGTCAACGGCGAGGCCGCGCTCGATGGCCATGTCGAGGCGGTGAAGCAGGCGGCGGTCGCCGACCGCATCGTGCTGACCAAGACCGACCTCGCCGAGGGCAGCGATGTCGAGGCCCTGAGGGCCCGACTTCACCAGATAAACCCGGGCGCCCTGCTGCTCGACGTCAACGATCCGGGCACGGGCGCCGCGTCTCTGTTCAATTGCGGCCTCTACAACCCGGAGACCAAGAGCGCCGACGTGCGGCGCTGGCTCGGCGAAGAGGCCGCGCATGATCATCACCACCATGATGACCATGATCACAGCCACCATCATCACGACCACCGCCACGACAGCCGCGTGCGCTCCCACGCACTCGTCCATGACGGCCCGGTGCCGTTCTCGGCGATCGAGATGTTCCTCGATCTTCTGCGCTCCACGCATGGCGAGAAGCTGCTGCGCATGAAGGGTGTCATCGAGTTGATGGAGGATCCGTCGCGGCCGCTGGTCATCCACGGCGTGCAGAAGATCCTGCATCCGCCGGCGAGGCTGCCGGCCTGGCCGGACGGGCAGCGCGGCACCCGCCTGGTGCTGGTCACGCTCGACATGCCGCAAGACTACATCCAGCGGCTGTTCGCCGCCTTTACCAACAAGCCATCGATCGACACGCCGGACCGGACGGCGCTCGAGGCCAATCCGCTGGCGATCGCCGGACTGTAAGCCGAAAAGCAGTTAGGTTGAGGTCGCGCCGCCGCGCTCGACCAGGAAACGATGGCCGCCGTCGACCGCGGCCGTCTCGACCAGCTGGTGGCCGGCATCGGCGCAGAAGGCCGGAATGTCGATCACGGCCAGCGGGTCGGTGGTTTCGAGCCACAGACGGCTGCCGGGCCGCATCGCCGCCAGGCGTTTTCGCGCCTTGAGAACCGGCAATGGGCAGTTCAATCCCTTGAGGTCGTAAGTGGCTGGCCTGGGCAAGGCAAAAATCTCAGCCGCCGAACATGCCGAGCAGCTTCTTCTTCAGCTTCGACACCGTGCCCTCGTCGGCGCTTGCCGCCTGGGTCTCGATCGCCGGTTGGGCGGGCGCTGCCTCGACGCCCGCAGTGACCACCGGCTGCTGGGCCGCCTGCTTGGCGGCTTCCTTCTCGGCCAGCGCCTGCGCCTTGGCCTGTTCCTTGGCGGCCCTGGCGGCCTCGATCGCCGCCAGCCGCTGCTCCTCGGCCTTGCGCTTGGCCTCCTTCTCCGCATCGATCGCCGCCATCTTGCGGCCGAGCGGGGAATCGATGCGGCCCATGCGCGTCGTCTCCGTCACCGAACCGTCGGAATTCATCGAAGGCGGATCGATCGGAACGCGTTCGCCGCGGGCGCGGCGCTTCGACCAGTCGGAAACGATGCTGGCTTCCTTGATGCCGGCGATGGTCGGCTTCGGTGCCGGGGTGCTCGACTTCACGGCCGAGTTGAAGGCCGCGTCGTAGCCCTTCTCATAGTTGGCGTAGGCCGTCTTCAACGAGTCCGGCTGGGTGCTTGCCGGGCAGGGGCCGGTCGGATCGAAGGTCGTGCCTTCGGGCGCCACCTGGTTGAAGACGTAGCGCTTTTCGCAGACGTCGACCTTCGGCGGCACCTTGGTGATCTCGAAATTGTCGTAGCCGACCTTCAGCATCTTCCAGAACTCGTAGTTCGGGTCGTTGCGGTAGCGCGCCATGTTGGCGGCGGTCATGCGGAACGGGAAGGCCTGGATCTGGAACTCGGTCTGGCCGCCCTGGAAGGCGTCGCGGCCGAAGGCATAGATCTGCTCGATCTGCGCGTCGGTCATCGAATAGCAGCCGGAGGACGAACAGGCGCCGTGCACCATCAGATTGGCGCCGGTGCGGCCGTTGGCGCGGTCATAGGCGTTGGGAAAGCCGATGTTGAAGGACAGATGGTAGTTCGAGCGCGGATTCATCTGCGACGGACGCACCGTGTAGAAGCCTTCCGGCGCCTGGCGGTCGCCCTCGGTGTATTTAGGGCCGAGCTTGCCCGACCATTTGCAGATGTCATAACTGGCGACGAGATCGTAGCGGCCGTTGGTCTTGGCCTTCCAGATCTCCAGCTTGCCTTCTTCCTTGAAGATGCGCGCCATCACCGAGGAGGTACGCACCATGCCCTTGGCCCTCATGTCGGCCAAGATCTTGTCCGGCAGCGGCTTGTTGGCCTCCGGCGCGAAATCCTTCATCGACGAATCGTTGCAGCCGGCGACGCCTATCGCGGCGATCAGGACTCCGGTGCGGGCAAGCTTGGCAAACATCGGTGCGGCTACGTCTTTCTTTCGGGCCAACGGCTTCGGCATGGCCGGGCCCGCAGGCTGAACACCAATGGACCGTAAGCCCGTTAACCTTGAAAATTCCTTACCGCAAGCCTCGGCCAACCCCTCACGGCGATTTCCATTGAACCGAATCCGGCGGCATTTTTGTGGCGGAATTGTGCGTTCCCGCCACAGTTTACCACGAAGAGCCTGATTAAAGGCTGCGTCCCATCGCCAGATATTTCTCGCGGCGCTGCTCGCGGAAATCGGTGTTGGCGCCGGCAAAGTCCTTCATCGTCTTGGCGATGAGATCGCCGGTGGCGGCTATCACCGTTTCCGGCGCGCGCTGGGCGCCGCCCATCGGCTCGGGAACGATGGCGTCGATGATCTTCATCTCGAGCAGGTCCTGGGCGGTGATCTTCATGTTGGTGGCCGCGTCCTTGGATCGGGTGGTGTCGCGCCACAGGATCGAGGCCGCGCCCTCCGGCGAAATGACCGAATAGATGGCATGCTCCAGCATGTAGACGCGGTTGGCGGTGGCAATCGCAATGGCGCCGCCCGAGCCGCCTTCGCCGATGACGACCGAGATCGACGGCACTTTCAGCGCCAGGCAGGCCGAGGTCGAGCGCGCGATGGCCTCAGCCTGGCCGCGTTCCTCGGCGCCGACGCCGGGATAGGCGCCTGCGGTGTCGACCAGCGTCAAAAGCGGGATCTTGAAGCGGTCGGCAAGCTCCATCAGGCGCACCGCCTTGCGGTAGCCTTCAGGCCGCACCGAGCCGAAATTATGCTTGATGCGGCTTGCCGTGTCCGAGCCCTTCTCCTGGCCGATCACCGCCACCGGCTCGCCGCGGAAGCGGGCGAAGCCGCCGACGATCGCCTGGTCGTCGCCGAAATTGCGGTCGCCGGCCAAAGGCGTGAAATCGCTGAACAGGCCCTTGATGTAGTCGACGCAATGCGGCCGGTCGGGATGGCGCGCGACCTGCACCTTCTGCCAGGGGGTGAGCGCCTTATAGAGGTCGCGCAGCGCATCGCGCGAACGCTTCTCCAGCCGGTTGATCTCGTCGGCGACATCGACCGCCTCGCCGTTTTCGGCAAGCTTCTTCAGCTCGAGGATCTTGAGCTCCAGATCCTGCACCGGCTTTTCGAAATCGAGGTAATTGTACATGCTTGGGCGGACCGATCCGTCGGAAGGCAATGGCAGGCGGAACCTTAGAAATGCTGGCTCCGGGCGGTGGAACGTCGCCCTCACATAGCGATATGAGACCTAGTCGGCAAGCGGATGATGATCGTTGACCAGCCGCACCAGCCGCTCCTCCAGCACATGGGTGTAGATCTGTGTGGTGGAGATGTCGGCGTGGCCAAGCAGTTGCTGGACGGCTCTCAGATCCGCCCCGTTCTGCAGCAGGTGGCTGGCAAAGGCATGGCGAAGCACATGCGGCGAGATTTTGGCCGAGGCGATGCCGGCCCGAGCCGCCAGCCCCTTGAGATCGCGCGCGAAGACCTGCCGGGAGAGGTGGCCGCTGTCGGAGGCGGCGGGAAACAGGTAGGGACTGTCGGTAAGGGCGGGCCTGGATGCCCGTTCTGAAAGCCATGCCCGCATCGCGGCGCGCGCCTTGGCCGACAGCGGCACCATGCGCTCCTTGTCGCCCTTGCCGCGCACCATGAAGAAACGGTCGTCGCGCTGCGCCACCGTCACCGGCAGGCCGACCAGCTCGGAGACGCGCAGGCCTGTGGCATAAAGCACCTCGACCAACGCGTGCAGGCGCAACGCCGCCAGCCGGTCGCCGTCCGGCGCGGCACCGGCCGCTTCCTCGGCCGCGCGATCGAGCAGGCGGCCGGTCTCGGCTTCGGTCATCGTCTTCGGCAGCGGCCGGCCCTTCCTCGGGCTGTCCAGCGTTCCCGTCGGGTCGTCCCCACGCAGACCTTCGGCGTAGAGGAATTTGAAGAACTGGCGGATCGCCGACAATTTGCGCGCCTGCGAGGTCGGCGCGAAGCCTCTGGCCGCGATGTCGTCGAGATAGGCGCGGATATCGGCCGCTCCCGCTCCCGCCAGCCCGCCGCCGATGGCTTCGGAGGCGTCTTCCAGGTCGCGGCGGTAGGAGGAAAGCGTGTTCTCGGCCGCCCCCCGCTCGGCGCTCATCATCTCCAGGAAGGCTTCGATGCGGGCCGCGCTGTTCATCTGGCCGGATCAGTTCTTCTCGGTTAGTTTTTCTTCGGATTGAGCTTCTCGGCGGGAATGCGCACGCTCATTTCCGCCTTCTTCGGTTCCACGAACATCGCCAGAGCGAACATCGCGCCATAGGCAACGCCTGCAAGAACCGCCAGCGTCACGACAAAGCGAAACAATGTCGGCATTCAGTTTTTCGCCCGTCTTCTTGTTCTGCGTTTTCCAAACCCTGTGCCCTTATGGGACGCCAATCCGGGCAATTCAAGGACGAAGGGTTTGTCGACGAAGGTTCCGGGTGGAAAGTCGCGCGATCCGCTCCGCTTGCGGCGCCGTGCTTGACGCAAACAGGCTTTTGATGTCGATACGGCGCAAAGAGGGTTCCGCATGAACGCGCTACCAGCAAATCCGCCGGACGAAGGCCGTGCCGCGCTGCTCGAGCAGCTCGGCAGCCGGTCGATCGTCTTTGTCGGGCTAATGGGCGCCGGCAAGACGGCGATCGGCCGCAAGGTGGCGGCGATGCTTTCGCTGCCCTTCATCGACAGCGACCAGGAGATCGAGAACGTTTCGCGCATGACCGTGCCGGAGCTGTTCGAGCGCTATGGCGAGCCGGAGTTCCGGGCTCTGGAGCAGCGGGTGATCCTGCGCCTGCTCGAAAACGGCCCGCAGGTGCTGTCGACCGGCGGCGGCGCCTTCATGAACGCGCAGACGCGCGAGGCCATTTCCAGCCATGGGATATCGGTGTGGCTGAAGGCCGATCTCGATCTCTTGATGGAGCGGGTCTCGAAGAAACAGAACCGTCCGCTGTTGAAGAATCCCGATCCGCGCGGCGTGCTGGAGCGACTGATGAGCGAGCGCTATCCGGTCTATGCCACGGCCGACATCACGGTCCCGACCCGCGACGACCGCAAGGAAGTCATCGCCGGCGAAGTGGTGTGCGCGCTTTGTTCCTTTCTCGGGATCGCCGCCATCGCGACCAGCGACGAGGTGGACCCGTGAGCCATACTGAGCCAGTGAAGGTCGAGGTCGGCCTCGGCGACCGTGCCTATGACATTTTGATCGGCCCCGGCCTGCTCTCCGGCGCCGGAACGGAAATTGCGGACCGCCTTCCCGGCACGCGCGCGGCCATCGTCACCGACGAGAACGTCGCCGCCGCGCATCTCGAAACGTTGAAGGCCGGCCTGGAAAAGGGCGGCATCCGGGCGGCCGTCATCACGCTGCCGGCCGGCGAAAAGACCAAGAGCTTCGCTCACCTCGAAGAGGTCGTCGACGGCGTGCTCGCCGCCAAGCTCGAACGCCGCGACGTGGTGATAGCGCTCGGTGGCGGCGTGATAGGCGATCTTGCCGGCTTCGCCGCCGGCATCGTGCGACGCGGGATGAACTTCGTGCAGGTGCCGACCTCGCTGCTGGCGCAGGTCGATTCTTCCGTCGGCGGCAAGACCGGCATCAACAGCGCGCGCGGCAAGAACCTGGTCGGGGTCTTCAACCAGCCAAAACTGGTGCTTGCCGACACCGGCGTGCTCGACACGCTGCCGATACGCGAGTTCCGCGCGGGCTATGCCGAGCTTGCCAAATACGGCCTGATCGACCGCCCGGGCTTCTTCGCCTGGCTGGAGGAGAACTGGCAAAAAGTATTCGCCGGCGGAGAGCAGCGGACCGAGGCCATCGCCGAGGCTTGCCGCGCCAAGGCTGATGTCGTGGCCCGCGACGAGTTCGAGACCGGCGACCGCGCGCTGCTCAATCTCGGCCACACTTTCGGCCATGCGCTCGAAGCCGCCACGAATTATGACGGCGCCCGCCTCGTCCATGGCGAGGGCGTCGCCATCGGCATGGCGCTGGCGCATCGTTTTTCCGCGCGCCTCAACCTGGCGAGCCCGGACGACGCGGAGCGCGTGGAAGCGCATCTTCGCGCCGTGGGCCTGCCCTGGCGCATGGCCGATATTCCAGGCGAATTGCCCGACGCCGAAGCGCTGCTTGGCTTCATCACCCAGGACAAGAAGGTCTCGCGCGGCGCGCTCACCTTCATCCTGACGCGCGGCGTCGGCCAGGCCTTCATCGCCAAGGACGTGCCGCCGTCGGAAGTGCTGTCCTTCCTCAAGGCGAGCCATCCCAATGGCTCAAGATGAGCCATTCCAGATGATCGACGCCGGTTGGATCGCCGCCGCCATCCTTGCCGCCATCGTCGTGCTGGCGCTTGTCTTCCTCACCCGCCTCTTCGCGGCGCTCGGCTATAGTCTGCAGCCGATCGAGCCGATGGCGCCCGAGGACGATCTCTCGGACGAGAACGGCGACGATCCCCGCCGCAACGGGCAGGCGCGCGAGGACCGCAACCGGCTGGGCGAGCTTTTCGATCTCGAGGAGCTCGAAGTGTCGGATGTTATGGTCCATCGCACCAACATGCGCTCGGTCAATGCCGACGATCCGCCGGAAATGGTGGTGCGTGAGATCCTGCAGAGCCCGCACACGCGCATGCCGCTCTGGAAAGGCTCGTTCGACAACATCGTTGGCGTGCTGCACGCCAAGGATCTGCTCAGGGCCCTCAACGAGGTCGGCAACGACTTTTCCAAGATCGACGTGACGAAAATAGCGTCGAAGCCATGGTTCGTGCCCGACACCACCACCTTGCAGGACCAGCTCAACGCCTTCCTGCGCCGTAAGGCGCATTTCGCCATCGTCGTCGACGAATATGGCGAGATGGAAGGGCTGGTGACGCTGGAAGACATCATCGAGGAGATCGTCGGCGAGATCGCCGACGAGCACGATGTCGACATGCAGGGCGTCAAGCAAGAGGCCGACGGCTCGGTCGTCGTCGACGGCACGGTGCCGATCCGTGACCTCAACCGTGCGCTCGACTGGGACCTGCCGGACGAGGAGGCCACGACGATCGCCGGCCTCGTCATCCATGAGACGCAGACGATCCCCGAGGAGAAGCAGGCCTTCACCTTCCACGGCAAGCGTTTCGTCGTGATGAAGCGCGACAAGAATCGCATCGCGAGATTGAGGATCCGGCCCGCCGGCGAGGGCTAGTTGCCGGGCACAGAAATCTTGACCGGGTCGGCTATGTTGCGTTGGCAGGTCGCATACCTTGGAGATTGGCCGAAACACCCATCGCGATCGTCATCCTTGGGCGGAGCGGGAAGCGAAGCGTACCGCGTAGACCCAAGGATCCATTCCGTTACATATGAGCGTTGCAGCGGTACAGAATTCTGCTCCGCTGCCCTCTTCGATCAAGGTAACGGAATGGATCCCAGGGTCTCCGCGACGGAGCTTCGCTCCTGCTTCGCCCTGGGATGACGAGGTTGGGAGGCTTCAGCCAATCCCCAGCGTCTGCACTGATTTACGGAAATGAACGGTGAAAATCTCGCCCATCGACAAATGGCAACCGTTCAGACCCCTATGTCGAGGAATTAGGCGGCTCAAAGTTCCTTTGTCGAGCGCTCGCTGAGCATCGCGCCGGTTTCGCCGTCCATAGCCGCCAGGCTGACGTCGTAGCCCCAAAGGCTTCGGATATGGCGCAGGGTCGCGTCGCGGCTTTCGTCCTCGAGCAGGATGCCGTCCTTGACATTGTGCTGCAGCCGCAGATGCCGGTCGCCCAACAGGTCGACGTCAACCACCTGGATGTCGGGCCTGGTCGCCCCCACGTCGTAGCTTTGGGCCAGCGCGGACCGTATCTTGCCGTAGCCGCGCTCATTGTGGATCGAAGCGACTTCGTAGTGCGGCTCGTCGGCGCCGTCGGCCAGCACGAAGAGCCGCCATTTCCGGATCAGAGTCGGGCTCAGATACTGGCGGATGAAGGATTCGTCACGGTGGTTGGCCCAGGCGTCGAGCAGGGTGTCGCGCCAGTCGCCGCGGCCGGCGATGTCGGGAAACCAGTCGCGATCCTCCGCGGTCGGTGCGGTCGAGATGCGCTGGATGTCCTGCATCATGTCGAGCCCGAGGGCATAGGGATTGATGCCGGAAAAACGCGGGTCGTCGAAGGCCGGCTGGAAGACCACGTTCGAATGGTTGCGCAGGATCTCGAGCATGGCGCCTTCGCTGATGCGGCCGCGGTCGAAAAGCATGTTCATGAGCGTGTAGTGGACGAAGGTGGCGCAGCCCTCGTTCATCACCTGGGTTTGCCGCTGCGGGTAAAAATATTGCGCAATGACCCGCACGATTCTGATGATCTCGCGCTGCCAGGGCTCAAGCACCAGGCTGTTCTTCTCGAGGAAGTAGAGCAGGTTCTCCTCGGGCAGATTGAGCGATTTCTTCCGCTCGGCAAAACCCGCGTCCTCGGCTTCCGGCTTGTTCTTTCCCTGCGAGGGGGGCAGCGTGCGCCACAAATCATTGTAGGAACGCTCCTCGTATTCGAGGCGTTCGCGAAGCCCTTCGCGCTGCTGCTCCGACGACAGCTTCGGCGGCCGATGGTAGCGGAAGACGCCTTGTTCCATCAGCGCGTGGGCGGAATCGAGGACCGCCTCCACGGCCGCCGGGCCATGCCGTTCCTCGCATCGGGAGATGTAGCTCTTGGCAAAATCCAGATAGCTCAGGATGCCTCCGGCGTCCGTCCATTGCCGGAAGAGATGATTGTTCTTGAAGAAATGATTGTGCCCAAGCGCGGCATGAGCGGTCACCAGGGCCTGCAAGGCCATGGTGTTCTCTTCCATGAGGTAGACGATGCAAGGGTTGGAGTTGATGACCAGTTCGTAGGCCAAACCGCGCGCGCCCTTGCGGTAGAGAAGCTCGTTGTAAAGGAAATGCTTGCCGAATGACCAATGCCGATACATCAGCGGCATGCCTACCGAGGAATAGGCGTCGAGCATCTGCTCGGAGGAAATGACCTCCATCTGCACCGGATAGATGTCGAGGCGAAGTTCTTCGACCCCGATCGATTCGATCTCTTCGTAGGCCCGCGACAGTTTCTTGAAATCCCAGTCGGCTCCAGAAAAAAGCAACTCGGATTTGCGCGCCTGACTGACCATCGGCCTCTGTCCCATCGGCCCCTGTCCCTTCGGCCTATGCCCTCACGCGCTCTTGCGCAAGGCGGGTTGCCTGGCGAAAAGCTCGCGAAAGACTGGATAGATATCGGCCGGAGCAGCGATGCGCCTCATCTGGAAGTTCGGCCATTTCTCGTCGATGGCGCTGTAGGCGCGCCACAGCGACGTCCCGTTTTCGGTCGAGCCGAAAATGTGGCTTTCCCGCTCGTCGATGATCTCCACATAGGCGAAATACTGGCAAAGATGCATCAGCCTGCGGTCGAGCAGTTCTATGCAGCGTTCCGAGTCGGTGGCGAAGTTGTCGCCGTCGGAAGCCTGGGCGGCGTAGATGTTCCATTCGGCGACCGGATAGCGTTGCTCGATGATGCGGTGCATTTCCTCGAGCGCCGTGGAAACGACGGTGCCGCCGCTTTGCGTGTGGTAGAAGAATGTATGCTCGTCCACCTCCTGGGCTTCGTGGGTGTGGCGAATGAAGACGATCTCGGTGCGATCGTAGCGCCGCGTCAGGAACAGATGCAGCAGCACGAAAAAGCGTTTGGCCAGATCCTTCTCGCGCTCCCCCATCGATCCCGACACGTCCATCAGGCAGAACATGACCGCGCTGGCATTCGGCACCGGCTGGGGGTCGAAGCGATTGAACCGAATGTCGACCGGATCGACATAGGCAATTCGCCTGCGCCGCCGTTCAAGGCGCTCAAGATCCTTGCGCAGGGCCGCGATGCGGTCGCGTGCTGCCCCGTTTGGCGGTTTCGATTCCAGTTCGGCCAGTTGCCTGGCAACCGCGTCCAGTTCCTCTTGCTTGGGCCGCTTGAGCGCGATGCGGCGCCCGTGGCTGTTGCGCATCGTGCGCCCGACATTGATGTTGGTCGGCGCGCCGCTTGCCGTGAAGCCCGCCCGCCTCGGCTTGAAGCTCAATATCTGCTTCAGGCTGAGCTTGACCAGATCGGGCAGTTCGAGATCCTCGAAGAAGAGGTCGAGCACTTCCTCACGCGACAGCACAAAGCGGAAGTCGTCTTCGGATTCGGTGGTCCCCGGACCCGAAGGGCCCGTGCCCCCGCCGCTGGGCTTGGGGATCAGGTCACCGGGGCTGAACGACCTGTTGCCGGGCAGGATATGCTGGCGCCGTCCGCTGTCCTTGGCGCCGCTGAAGGTCGGCTCGCTGGTGCCCTTGCGAGGCATCGGCACGGCATGCTCCCGGTCGAGCTCCGCGATGCGGCCTGTGCGGACGTGGTCGCGAATATTCCGCTTGAGCTCTTCCCGCGCGCGCCTCAGGAAGCGCTGACGGTTGCCCAGGCTTTTGTCCTTCGGGTTCAGGCGGCGGTCGATGAAGATCGGCATGGAACCGTCCCGGTTTTGCTCAGCCCGCCTTGTTCACGCGCATGTACCAGTCGACCAGCCGGCGCACCTGCCGCTCGGTGTAGCCGCGTTCCACCATGCGCTGCACGAATTCATTGTGCCGCTTTTCCGTGACGCTGTCCTGCTTGGAGCCGAAACTGATCACCGGCAACAGATCCTCGACCTGGCCGAACATGCGCTTCTCGATGACCTCGCGAAGCTTTTCATAGCTTGTCCAAGACGGGTTGCGGCCATGGTTGCGAGCCCGGGCGCGCAAGGTGAATTTCACCACTTCGTTGCGGAAGTCCTTGGGATTGGCGATGCCGGCCGGCTTCTCGACCTGCGACAATTCCTTGTCCAGAACCTCACGATTGAGGATCTGCCCGGTATCGGGGTCTTTGTAGTCCTGATCCTCGATCCAGGCGTCGGCATAGGCGATGTAGCGGTCGAAGAGGTTCTGGCCGTACTCGCTGTACGATTCCAGATAGGCCTTCTGGATCTCATGGCCGATGAACTCGGCATAGCGCGTTGTGAGCTCCGACTTGATGAACTCGAGATAGGCGGCTTCGGTCTCTTTCGGGAATTGCTCGCGCTTGATCGCCTCCTCGAGGATGTACATCAGATGCACGGGATCGGCGGCCACCTCCTTGGTGTCGTAATTGAAGGTCTGCGACAGGATCTTGAAGGCGAAGCGCGTGCTGACCCCGGTCATGCCTTCGTCGACGCCCGCGGCATCGCGATATTCCTGGACCGACTTCGCCTTCGGGTCGATTTCCTTGAGATTCTCGCCGTCATAGGCGCGCATCTTGGTGTAGAGCGGGGAGTTCTCGTGCTCGGCAAGGCGGGTCGAGACGGTGAAACGGCTCAAGATGTCCAGCACTTCAGGCGCGCAGGGGCTGTTCGCCAGATCGCTTTCGCGCAGCAGCTTCTCGTAGATTTGCCTTTCTTCGGTGATGCGAAGGCAATACGGAACCTTGACCACCAGGATGCGATCGAGGAAGGCCTCATTGTTCTTGTTGTTCTTGAACTGCTGCCATTCCGATTCGTTTGAATGGGCAACGACGATGCCCTGATAGGGGAAGGAGCCGAAATTCTCGGTGCCGTTGTAGCTGCCTTCCTGGGTTGCCGTCAGCAACGGGTGCAGGACCTTGATGGGCGCCTTGAACATTTCGACGAACTCGAGCAGGCCCTGCGTAGTGCGGTTCAAGCCGCCGCTGTAGGAATAGGCATCCGGATCGGACTGGCTGAAGTTCTCCAATTGCCTGATGTCGACCTTTCCGACGAGGGCCGAGACGTCCTGATTGTTCTCGTCGCCGGGCTCGGTCTTGGCGATGGCGATCTGGCGAAGCCGCGACGGCAGGAGCTTGACCACGCTGAATTTGGAAATGTCGCCGGAAAGCTCGTCCAGGCGCTTGGCCGCCCAGGGCGAGATCAGCCCATTGAGCCGACGGCGGCTTATTCCGTATTTGTCTTCCAGCAAATCGCCCATCCGGTCGGGATGGAAAAGGCCGAGCGGCGATTCGAAAACGGGGCTGATCTGGTTGCCGACCTTCAGCGTGTAGATCGGGCGCTGCTCCATCAGCTTCTTCAGCCGTTCGGCGAGCGAGGACTTGCCGCCGCCGACCGGGCCGAGGAGGTAGAGGATCTGCTTGCGCTCCTCCAGCCCCTGCGAGGCGTAGCGGAAATAGCCGGCGATGCGCTCGATCGTATCCTCCATTCCGTAGAAATCGGAAAAGGAGGGGTACACCTTCACGGTGCGGTTCGAGAAAATGCGCCCGAGCCGCTCGTCCTTGCTGGTGTCGACCAGGTTCGGCTCGCCGATTGCCTCGACCATCCGTTCGGGTGCCGAGGCATACATCGACTTGTCCTCTCGGCAGCCAAGCAGATATTGCTGGAGGCTCAACTCTTCCTGGGCTGCGTTGGAATAAATCTCCGAAAACAGATCGAAGACGTCGGATTGGTTCTCACGCATGATATTGTGCCCTCAGAGCCGCTCTGGCTTCCAGTCGGCCAAGTCGGCCCGTCTCGTATTCAACTGCCGGAAAGCATTGTGGTTCCCTCACATGAAGGAGAGCGTCTGCAATCGGGCATCGACGTCTCAAAGCACCCGACTCAGACGGAATGCTCACCTGTTATATTTAGGTGGTGATAGCCGGGAGAGCTTCAAGGAGAATCTTGGTTTTTCCCCCACTTACATGTCGTGGTCGGGAACATAGAGGCAGAACGAGTGCCGGGAATTTGCGTCGCCGCCGGGCTTGCACTCGTGAAAGAACTCGTCGCCCGAGCGCTTGATCCGACTGTCGGAGTAGGGAATGAGCTCTCCGGTGGAGAGCTGGTAGCCATATTTCGTCTCCTTCACGTCGGCCGTGGGCGCCTGGTAGCAATCCATCCCCGAGCAGCATGAGCTGTCGTACTGCCAGCCCTTGGGAGCCTGATGCGCGGCGGCGGGACCGGAAAGGAAAGCCGCGAGCGCAATTGCGGGAAACAGCCGCAGAAGCCGCAAACTGCCTGGGCGCCCGTTACGATGCGCGGCTGGAACTCGATACGTCTTCTTCATGGGTAATCACCGTTCGGAAAGCACCGGCTGAGGGCGTCGGTGGTCCGGTCTGACTAGCAATCCGCCCGGCAATCAAAACTGCCAGACTAGGGAAATGTTCCATGGTCCGCCCAGGCGGCTGAGTTGCGCGCCGGCGCATTCGACGGGCGAAAGTTGGCCAACTGTTGACGAGCCAATCGTGCGGCCGATGAACAATCCTTAACTGGACGCCCGCCGCGCTCGCATGCACTCTTTGCTGGCGCGGTCGGGGCCGAGGGGGGTCAGGGCGGGATGGGTGGTCAGGAGATGACGATGATCGATCGGCGACATTTTGTCCTTGTGTCCGTTGCCGCGCTGCTGCCGACAGGTGCGCAGACAGCCTGGCGCCTGCGCCGGCCGCCGCAGACGCTCGACTATGGGCCGGCCAAGCTCGACGTCTCCGCACGCGACGGCGCCAAGGGCGATCCGGTCGTCTTGTTCATCCATGGCGGCGCCTGGCGGCTCGGTAACCGCAACAATGTCAACGCCAAGCCGGGCTTCCTGCTCGCCAACGGCTTCCTGTTCGTCTCTATCGACTACCGCATGCTGCCCAAGGCGGATGTCGCCACCCAGGCGAGCGACGTCGAGAAGGCCTATGCCTATGTGCGGGCCAATATCGCCAAATATGGCGGCGATCCCGACCGCATCGTGGTGATGGGCCACTCGGCCGGTTGCCATCTCGCGGCGCTGACGGGGTTTCGCGGCGGCTTGCCGGGCGCCGCCGGGCTGGTGCTCGACGATACCGAAGCCTATGACATCGAGGCTCTGGCCAAGGCGCAGGGCGGCACGCTGCGGCCGATCTACGCGCAAGCCTTTTCGGATCCAAGCCAGTGGCGGGCGCTGTCTCCGGCGACCTATATCGGCAAGGACAAGCAGCCGCCTGTCTTCATCGCCTATTCGAACGCGCCGATCCGCGCGGCCGTGGCGCGTGATTTGGCGGATCGGCTGCGGGCAGGGGGCACCAAGGTCACGCTGTTCGACGGCAGCGCCTATTCGCACATGGCGATCAACCGCCGCGTCGGCGAGGATGGCGATGCGCTGACCGCCGCGGTCATGGCTTTCCTGAAGGCGACGGTCGCCTGAACGCCGGCGAAACCGGATCACGTCAAAGTCGGTGGAAGCGGCCGCGCCGGCACGTTCGAACGTTTCGACGCGCTGCTCGAAGGCGCGCTGTCGCGCCCGGGGCTGTTCCTCATCGAAGCGGTGGCCAGGCACGCTGCGACTAATTGTCGGCGCGGCGGTGCAACCTTTGGGGAGAAGGGGCGTTCGCGTTCTAGTTGAACGTCACCCCTGAAAGGTCTTGCCCGAGATGATTGATAAACGCGCGCAGGCGACCCTGATGGCCGCATTGTTGCTCGTCATTGGGTTTGCTGCCTGGCCAACATATGCTGCCGAGCCAGCCTTGAAGAATGCCCGGCTGATCGGACGGTTTCTCGACACCGGCGATCAAGCGGTTTTCGAGTGGCCCGGCAGCGCGATCGAGTTCGCGTTCGAGGGCAGTTGGCTGGACGTCGTGCTTGACGACCGCGGCAAGAACAGCCTGGTGCTGGATGTCGACGGCAGACTGTCCCGGATCGATCTGAAGAAGGGCTCCAACACCTACCGTCTCGTCGCGAGGCAGGGCGCGGGTCGCCACTCCGTCCGGCTCGTGCGCCGTACCGAGGCGTTTTTCGGAACCACCACTCTCAAGGATGTGCGCACCGATGGCACGCTTCTGCAGCCTGAGCGGAAGAAGCGCAGCCTTTTGGTGATCGGAGACTCGATTTCCGCCGGTTACGGCATCGAGGGCAAGGACGCAAAATGCAAGTTCAGCGCCGATACGGAAAACCAGTACCTGACCTATGCCGCGATCGCGGCGCGACGCTACGATGCGGACGTAATCACCTTGGCCGCTTCGGGAAAGGGGCTCGTTCGCAACTTTCAGGGAGCCAAGGGGCGCACAATGGTGGATTTGTACGACCGGGTTCTGCCCTCGCGGCGGGATCGCGAAACGCTGCCCAAAACCGACGTCATCATCGTTCATCTCGGGACGAACGATTTCAGCGGCGGTGCCCGGCCCGCCAATTTTGCAGCCAGCTATGCCGAACTGCTGGCGAAACTGCGCGCCAATGCACCTGATGCGATGATCTACGCCGGGTTCGGGCCATTGCTAACGGGGGAGGACTTCGCCGCGGCGGACAAGGCAGTGGACGACGTGGTCAAGCAGCGGCGTGACGCCGGCGACAGCAAGACGGCGATGATCCGCTTCACCGAACCGCCTGGGGCGTCGTTGCGCGGCTGCGACTGGCATCCCAACGAGGCCGGCCAGAAACGCATGGCCAATCAGCTTGAGGACCGGATCGAGGCGGACCTCGGCTGGACGCACACCCAATGAGGGCAGCATCCACGACTGGCTTGCAAGACGCCGGCGCGCCGCCGCGCGGGCCGTCCGTCCGTTCCAAACTGCTCGGCCTGCAGGTGCTGCGGTTTGTGGCCGCCTTTTTCGTGGTCCTGTTTCATCTTGGCGTCAGTTTGCAGGCCGAATTTGGAAACCGGACCAACATCTTTCGCAACGGAGCGGTTGGGGTCGACATCTTCTTTGTCATCAGCGGCTTCATCATCGCCTACACGACCGATCCCAAAACAGGCGCGCTGTATTTTGTCAGGCGTCGGCTTATGCGCATCGTCCCACTCTACTGGACGCTGACCGCGGGCATTGCGGTCCTGGCCATGCTGAAACCCGATCTGCTGAATTCGACGGTGGTCAACGGCGAGACCTTGATCAAGTCCCTGTTCTTCATCCCGTTCGCAAAAGCGAATGGAGCCGTGCAGCCGATCCTGTTTCTGGGTTGGACGCTCAATTATGAGATGTTCTTCTACGCCACCTATGCCGCGTGCTTGGCGCTCGGCCAACGCAGCCCGCTCGTGCCGGCCGCAATCATCGTACTTCTCGTCGCCGCGGTGAGTCTTGTGAAGTTGGATTATGTCCCGTGGCGGTTCTATACCAATCCTTTGATGCTCGAATTCGTGCTCGGCATCGGCCTTTACCTTCTTTACAGGCGCAGCCCCGCGATCTTTCACGGGCGCTCGTTGCCGATATTCCTCATGTTCGTAGCGGCTATGGCGTTGCGCGCGCCGCTGCTTGAAATCCATTGGCTGGTGGCCAACGGCATTCCGGCGGTCCTGCTGGTCGCCGCCGTCCTGCCATGGGCGCCGGCCCCGACGCCAATCGTCCTGTTCATGGTTCTGCTGGGGAACGTGTCCTATTCGCTTTATCTGTCGCACCCTTACGTGCTTCAACTCGCCGTCAAACTGATGCCGGACCACGCGGGGACTGCCACGCAGGTCCTGCTGGGCGGTGCCGCCTGCGTGCTTTCAATTGCCCTGTCGATCGTGCTGTATTTTGTGATCGAACGGCCGGCGCGGCTTGCCGCGCCTGTCCCGAAGCCACAATGACAGGGCTCGCTGCACTTACCAGCGGGTCTTCTCGCCGGGCGCGGCCGGCTCGATCGCCAGCGCGTGCACGCCGGCCTTCAGCTCGTCGGCAAGCAGCTGGTTGACGGCGCGGTGGCGGTCGATGCGGCTCATGCCGGCAAAATCCGGCGAGACGATGCGGACGCGGAAATGCGTCTCGCCGGTGCCGTCAAAGGTGGCGTGATGGCCCGACTCGACATGATGATGGCCGGCGTGAAGGTGGCTTTCGTTGATGACGGTGAGTCTTTCCGGCGAAAATGCCGCCTTCAGCTTGTTTTCCATCGTCGACTGTATGGACATCGGGCCTTCCCTTCACCACATCTGCGGCATAGCCGCAAAATCTCAATTTTCGACCGCTTTTAAGCCGCGATTCAGCGGTTAGGGCGATCATGGGCGAAATGTCAATTCTTGTTTCGCACTAGCGAACAGCCCATAAATGGGTGAGATGAAACCGTACCCCAAATATTTCGAGAAAATCCGCATTCGGCCGGAAAAGGATGCGGAGCTGAAGTCGCGCGCCCCGATCTGCCAGTGGGACGGTTGCAGCGAGGCGGGGACGCATCGCGCGCCGGTCGGACGCCTGAAGGAGGGCGAGTATTTCCGCTTCTGCTTCGAGCATGTGCGCGAATACAACAAGGGTTTCAACTATTTCTCGGGCGTGTCGGACAGCGAGATCGCCCGCTTCCAGAAGGAGGCGCTGACCGGCCACCGGCCGACCTGGCGCATGGGCGCCAATGGCGGCGGGATGCGTTCGGCGCCCGATTTCGCGCAGCAGCGTTCGGGGCGCGCCGGTTACTACAATCGCATGCGCGACCCCTTCAACCTGTTCGGCGGCGGAACGCGGGAGGTGCGCGAGCGCAAGGCAAAGCCGCTTGAGGCCAAGGCGCTGGAAACGCTTGGCCTTGATACAAAGGCGACTGGCAAGGATATCAAGGCGCGCTATAAGGAACTCGTAAAGCGCCACCATCCCGATGCGAATGGCGGCGACAGGGGTTCGGAAGACCGGTTCCGCGATGTGCTGCAGGCCTATCGCGTGCTCAAGCAAGCAGGATTGTGCTGAGCGACCCTACGGTCCGTGTCGTTTTCCAACTTACATAAGGTTGGAAAAGGCTCTAAGACCGCCCCCGAACAAAATCGATTGCCGGCGAAACGCGGCGTTTCGCCCGTGGAGACGTTGATAGTGATGAACAAGGTCGATCGCGACATCGCCAACCTGCCCGACACGACGGTGCCGGTGAAGGAGAAATTCGGCTTCGATTCCAAGATGGTGGTTCCCGCCTATTCGGTCTCGACCGAGCATGTGCCCGACATCGACCCGGACTACCTCTTCGACAAGGCGACGACATTGGCGATCCTCGCCGGCTTCGCCTACAACCGCCGCGTCATGGTGTCGGGCTATCATGGCACCGGCAAGTCGACGCATATCGAGCAGGTCGCCGCGCGCCTCAACTGGCCATGCGTGCGCGTCAACCTCGACAGCCATGTCAGCCGCATCGACCTCGTCGGCAAGGACGCCATCGTCGTCAAGGAAGGCCTGCAGATCACCGAATTCCGCGACGGCATCCTGCCCTGGGCCTATCAGCACAATGTTGCGCTCTGCTTCGACGAGTACGATGCCGGCCGCCCGGACGTGATGTTCGTCATCCAGCGCGTGCTGGAATCGTCTGGCCGCCTGACGCTGCTCGACCAGAGCCGGGTCATCCGCCCGCATCCGGCCTTCCGGCTGTTCGCCACCGCCAACACGGTCGGGCTGGGCGACACCACCGGCCTCTATCACGGCACGCAGCAGATCAACCAGGCGCAGATGGACCGCTGGTCGATCGTCACCACGCTCAATTACCTGCCGCATGACAACGAGGTGTCGATCGTGCTGGCCAAGGCCAAGCACTACCGCGACAGCAAGGGCAAGGAGATCGTCAACAAGATGGTGCGCGTCGCCGACATGACGCGCTCGGCCTTCATCAATGGCGACCTGTCGACCGTTATGAGCCCGCGCACCGTCATCACCTGGGCCGAGAACGCCGAGATCTTCGGCGATATCGGCATGGCGTTCCGGCTGACCTTCCTCAACAAATGCGACGAACTGGAGCGGTCGGTGGTCGCCGAATTCTACCAGCGCGCCTTCGGCGAGGATCTGCCGGAGAGCGCCGCCAACGTGGTGCTTGGCTAAGCGCGTGCCGGAAGGCTTGGCCTTTCGGGCCAAATCGCGCAGGGAATGATCGATGGCGGGTCCGGGCGACAACACGCGCAACAAGCCGAAGAACGGGTCTGAAGCCGACAGCTTCAAGCGCGCCGTCACCGTCTGCATGCGCGCGGTCGCCGGCGACAAGGACCTCGAGGTCGGCTTCGCCAAGGACCGGCCGGCGCTGGCGGGAAACCGCGCCCGCCTGCCCGAACTGCCGAAGAAGGCGTCCCGCACCGACATCGCGATCACCCGCGGCATCGGCGATTCCATGGCGCTGAAGCGCGCCTGCCACGATCAGCGCATCCACACGAAGCTGGCGCCGGAAGGCAAGCTGGCGCGCGCCATCTACGACGCCGTCGAACAGGCGCGCGTCGAGGCGATCGGCAGCCGCGCCATGCAGGGCGTGGCCGACAACATCGGCTCGATGCTCGAGGACAAATACGCCAAGGCAAACCTCGTCGACGTCAGGGACAAGGCCGATGCGCCGCTCGAGGAGGCGGTGGCGCTGATGGTGCGCGAGAAGCTCACCGGCCGCCCCGTGCCGAAGAGCGGCGAGCGGCTGGTCGATCTGTGGCGCCCCTGGGTCGAGGAGAAGGCGAGCGCCGATCTCGACGGCCTGTCGTCCAAGCTCGATGATCAACAGGCTTTCGCCCGGATCGTGCGCGACATGCTCGTCTCCATGGAAATGGCCGAGGAGCTCGGCGACGACCAGGAGACCGAGGACTCCGAGGACAACGAAGAGGACGAGCAGCAGGGCGAGGAGCAGAGCGAGGAGGGCGGCGAGGACGATTCCGGCTCCGAGCAGTCGCAGTCGGAGGATGCCGAGGCCTCCGCCGACGAGGAGGACTCTGCCGAGACGGAGGCGACGGACGCCACATCCGACGACCTCTCCGACGAGGACGATTCCGACGCCGAGACGCCGGGCGAGGCGCGCCGCAACGACAATCCGTTCCTCAACCTGCCGAAGGAAATCGACTACAAGGTCTTCACCACCGCCTTCGACGAGACGGTCGGAGCAGAGGACCTTTGCGAGGAAGAGGAGCTCGACCGGCTGCGCGCCTTCCTCGACAAGCAGCTCGCCAATCTCTCCGGCGTGGTCGGCCGGCTCGCCAACCGGCTGCAGCGTCGCCTGATGGCGCAGCAGAACCGCTCCTGGGATTTCGACCTGGAGGAAGGCTATCTCGATCCGGCGCGGCTGGTGCGCGTCGTCATCGATCCGATGCAGCCGCTGTCCTTCAAGCAGGAGCGCGACACCAAGTTCCGCGACACGGTGGTGTCGCTGGTGCTCGACAATTCGGGCTCGATGCGCGGCCGGCCGATCACGGTGGCCGCGACTTGCGCCGACATCCTGGCGCGCACGCTGGAGCGCTGCGGCGTTTCGGTGGAAATCCTCGGCTTCACCACCCGCGCCTGGAAAGGCGGGCAGGCGCGCGAGAAATGGCTGAAGGACGGCAAGCCGCCGAATCCCGGCCGGCTCAACGACCTGCGCCACATCATCTACAAGTCTGCCGACCATCCGTGGCGGCGCGCGCGCCGCAATCTCGGCCTGATGATGCGCGAGGGCCTGCTCAAGGAGAACATCGACGGCGAGGCGCTGCTTTGGGCGCACAACCGGCTGATCGGAAGGCCGGAGCAGCGCAAGATCCTGATGATGATCTCGGACGGCGCGCCGGTCGACGATTCCACTCTGTCGGTCAACCCAGGCAACTACCTGGAGCGTCACCTGCGCGCGGTGATCGATCTCATCGAGACGCGCTCGCCGGTCGAATTGCTCGCCATCGGTATCGGCCACGACGTGACCCGCTACTATCGCCGCGCCGTCACCATCGTCGACGCCGAGGAGCTGGCGGGCGCCATGACCGAGCAATTGGCCTCGCTGTTCGACGAGGAAAGCGCGCGAGACGTGCGGCGCGGTGGCCTGCGGCGTACGGGATGATCTTCTCGCGGGGCGGGATACGGCAAGCGCTTCTCGCTTGCGTGTTGGCTTGCGCGTCGGTTTCGCCGGCATTCGCCGAGGCGCGCGCCCCGGTCGAGGCGATCGAGGTTTCGGCGCGGCCGATCACTGAGTTCCAAGTCGGTCATAACCAAAAGCTGTTCGGGCCGCTGGAATTCGTCGGCGGGCTGGAGATGACCGCATCCTCGCGCGATTTCGTCGCGCTGTCGGCCTTTCGCTTTCTCAAGCCCGGCGGCGATTTCATCGGTGTCGCCGACACCGGTTTCTGGTTTTTCGGCACCATCACGCACGATGCCGACAAGCGTCCCTCGGGCGTGTCGGATTTCCGCATGCAGCAGATGGTCGACGCTTCGGGCCGGCCGATCGAGGAGAAGTGGGAGGTCGATGCGGAAGGCCTCGCGGTCAAGGACGGCATCGCCACCGTCGGTTTCGAGCGCGAGCAACGCGTCGTCCAGTTCAAGATCGATCCGGACAATATGAAGGCGCCCTTCAAGACGCTCGACTATCTGGTGCCGGCCCGGGAGCTGCGCCAGAACCGCGGCTTCGAGACGGTCGCTCATGCCAATCCCCATGGCCAGCACGAGGGCGGCCTGGTCGTGGTCTCGGAAAAGAGCCTCGACAAGGCCGGCAACATCTATGCCGCCATCATCAAGGGACCGAGGAAGGGCGTCTTCACCGTCAAGCGCAACGGCGATTTCGACATCACCGACGGCGCCTTCCTGCCGGACGGCGACCTGCTTCTGCTCGAACGCAGCTTCTCGATGGCGCGCGGGGTGAAGATGCGGCTGCGGCGCATCTACGGCGAGAGCATCGAGAAGGGCGCGGTGGCCGACGGCCCGGTGCTGATGGAAGCCGATATGGGCTACCAGATCGACAATATGGAAGGGCTGGACGTCTGGACCCGCGACGACGGCGCGCTGATGGTGTCGCTGGTGTCGGACGACAACCACTCGATCCTGCAGCGCAATCTCTATCTGGAGTTCATTCTCCATCAGGATTGAGCAGCGCTCTATTCCTATTTCAGACAATCCCTGGAATTGATCCTCAGCGGACCTTGTAGATCTCGACGGGCTTGTCCGCCGTCGAGATCACCAATTCCAGCCAGTCGGGCACGTCTCGCTTCAGCAACCGCGCGGCCAGGCCCGTGGGAGCTTCGGCGGCGAGCGACATCTCTTCCGAATTGCCGCGGCATATGGCGACCAGCCCGACATGTTCGCGCTCGACGATGGCGCGGGCGGCGTCCGGCGTTCCCATGAAGGCGTCGAGCATGGCGAGGTTGCCGCCGACATTGCGATGGTAGGGGCCGGCCAACGCCCTGTGGCCGGTAAACATCACTATTGCCGAGCCGAGATTGGAAGACGCTAGCACCGTCGTCGCCGGCATGGCGGCCAGCTCGCTGAAGTCCGAAGCCTTGCTGCAGGTCAGCGCATGATCCGCATCGGAATTGACTCCTGTCGGCGCCTTTTGGACCACGGACTGCGCGGCGACCGCAACGCCCGCCCAGGTCGCGTTGAGCGACACCAGCCATGCCGCCGCGATGCGGAAGGAGATGCGCCATGACTGGGCGGCGCTCGCCTGCAGGCGAATCCCGGCGATCCAGGTCGAGAGCGGCAGCACCGCGAAGGCGACCGAGAAGGTCGAGCCGCGCACCTGCCAGAGGCTAACGACGAAAGCGACGACCAGCAGCACTGCGGCAAGGGCTTCCTCGCGGCGCAGGCGGCGGCTGCGCAGCTGAAGACCGATCAACAGGATCGCGATGAAGGGCGTCACATAGCGCGCCGCCATCAACTTCGGCTGGTTCACGGCAACGCTGAGGAAGGGCTGCGCCTCGACGACGTCGTTCAGCCAATAGGTGCGAACGCGCTCGTCGATGCCGGCATAGGGCGCTGCCAGGCATTGCGGGAAGAACAGGATCGCGACGGCCGCGACCGCCACGGCCAATGCGGACATCGAGACGAGCCGCGCCCTGGCCGTCGATTGCCCGGACAAGCCGGCAACCGCCGCCAGGCCGAAGCCGGACAGCGCCGCGATGACGAACTGAAAGGCCGAGAAGGCGTCGCACTGGGCTACGGCCCAGGCCGCCGGCGGTATGGTGGCGACAAGGACCAACGAGGCTGTTGCGGCAAATCCGATGCCAAAGCCGCGCGCGGTCAGGCGCTCCTTTTCATCGAGGATGAAAAGCACGGCGGCACAGGCGCCAAGTGCGGCCACATAAGGAGCGGTCTCCATGCCGACGGCCAGCGTGAGGCCCGCGCACAGCCCGGACAGAAGGGCTGCGGGCCGCCAGAAGGGAGCCTCCATCAGAAGCCAGAGACTGGCCGCCGTCAAAAGGAGCTGGACATTGTGATGGTCGAGCGTGCCGGGGCTGAAAACGCCGAGAAAGAACAGCGCCGCGGTCGCGAGCACCAGCGACGGCATCGCCACGTCCGCTCCCGCAAAACGCCGCGAGGCGCGCAGGATGACGAATATGGTGAGCCCATAAAGAGAGAGCGGCCAGATGATCTGCGCGGCTCTTTCAGCGGCGGCGGTGCCGGCGCCCAGCGCGTGGAAGGCGAGGATGATCAGGGCGATCGGCGTGTCGACCAGCCGCGACCAGTGCATGACGAAGCCGCCGGTCAGGCCCATCCTATATTGGTGGAGATCGAACCAGCCCTGGCCAGCCAGCAGGTCGCGAACCTCGACCAGCCTCAGCATGCTGTCGTTGTCGGGGCCAAGGTCCGCGATCGTCGGGAAGCCCGAGATCGCATTGATCGCCAGCACGACCAGCGTCGCGCAAAGCGCAAGCAGGAAGTCATGTTTCCAACCGGTGCCCTGGATGGTCATGCTGATGGCGAGGTCCTGGATCGTTTTCGCGATCCTGCACCAATGGCCGTAACAAAGCGTAAAGCCGATGAAGGCGGATAGCGCGGATCGCCAGGCGATGGCGGGCTGGCCCAGGTGGGCGGTGGGCAGCCTGCAGAGGTCAGCCCCCGTTGGTTGCGATCCAGATGACATGGCGGGCGCCGCGCTTGCCGCGGGCGCGCGTGTTGATTTCCTCGACCACGAAACCTGCCTGTTTCAGGCGCCGCGTGAAGCCGCTGTCCGGTCCCTGTGACCAGACGGCCAACACGCCGCCGGGTTTCAATGCGGCACGCGCGGCTGCGAGGCCGGCCGTGCCGTAGAGCGCGTCATTGCCCTTGTAGACGATGCCTTCCGGGCCATTGTCGACGTCGAGCAGGATGGCGTCCCAAGCGGCCGCTTGCGCCCTTATCAATTGACCGACATCAGCCTCGCGAATGGTGACTCGAGGGTCGTCGAGGCAACCGCCGAAGATCTCGGCCATCGGGCCGCGCGCCCAGGCGACGACCGCGGGGACCAACTCGGCGACGGTGACGGCAGCGTCTCCATCAAGTGCGGCCAGAGCGGCGCGCAGCGTGAAGCCCATGCCGAGCCCGCCGATCAGGGTTCTCGGCTGCTTGCGGCCAGCGATCCGCTCGCAGGAAAGCCTGGCCAGTGCCTCCTCGGAGCCGCTGAGGCGGCTGTTCATCAGCTCATTGGTGCCCAGCATGATCGAGAATTCAGCGCCGCGCTGCTTCAGGCGAAGTTCCTGGCCGCCATCAGGCGTGCGGGCTGAGTCGAGCTGAACCCAAGGGATCACGATTATACAGCGATCGCGGGCTGGCTCCAGCGGGTGGCAAGCAGCCGGTAGGGGATCAACGCAACCACCGCGATGATCAGCTTGACCGAGAGATCGCCCAACGCCCAGGACACCCAGCGCATCGTCTCGACAGGCAGCACACCCATCAGCGGCGCCGTCTCCAGCGCGAAGCCGTCGTTCGGCCCGGCAAAGGCGAAGGCGGCGGAGAAGGCGACGCCGAAGAACACCACCGTGTCGAAGATGGAGCCGACCAGCGTGCCGACGATCGGCGCGCGCCACCAGCTTTGCCGGCGCAGCCGGTTGAACACGGTCACGTCGAGCAGTTGCGCGGTGAGGAACGCGGCGCCGGAAGCAGCCGCGATGCGCACCAGCCGGTCGGCGGCGGTCTCGAATTCGATCAGGCCGTGGCGGAACAGGAAGGGCGGAACCAGGATCGAGCAGATCACTGCCGTCATGAAGCCGACGAACACCACCTTGCGCGCCACGGCCGGGCCGTAGCGGCGATTGGCAAGGTCGGTGACCAGAAAGGAGAAGGGATAGGTGAAGGCGCCCCAGGTGAGCAGGTCGGCCAGCGACAGGCCGCCGATCTGACCCTGCATCGGGAACTGGACAAGAATGTTCGACGCCACGACGACAAGCGCCATGGCGGCCACGAAGGGCAGGTATCGTGTCAGGAAGTTCATTTTTTTATCCTGGGTAATGGAACCAGCGGAATGTCATGCCGAATCCGCACGACACTCCTTGGAAGGCGGTTCGTCCCCGCCTGAAAGCGGTCTTAGGCGGCCGGTTGCTCAGCGAGCTTCTTGGCGATCTGCTTCTTGAGCAGGCGCGCGCGCTGCGACAGGTCCTTGGCGTCGGCCTTGGCCAGGAAGGCGTCGAGGCCGCCGCGATGCTCGACAGAACGCAGCGCGTTGGCCGAAATGCGCAGGCGCACGTTCTGGTTCAACACTTCGGAAATCAGCGTCACATTGACCAGGTTCGGCAGGAAGCGGCGCTTGGTCTTGTTGTTGGCATGGCTCACATTGTTGCCGGTCTGGACTGCCTTGGCAGTGAGCTCGCAGGTACGGGACATCTTGTCTAACCTTCAGTTCTAAATCTGCCAAACCATTCTGCCCGCGCCAGGCGGCGCGCGGTCTCGGTCAGGCGGCCTTTGGAAAAGTTGGCGTTCCATAGTTGCATTTCGCCACCACGTCAAGCTCCGGCACGTGCGGGTAGTGTCTCAGTTTGAAATTTGACCATGCGACGCACCCTACTAGCACAGCACGAAATAGCTCGTATCGACGCCGCGTTCGATCTGTCTTATAGACAGATGAAGAATGGGAGGGGTGAAGATATGGCGAAGACGAAGAAAGGCCTGATGGAAGATCGTACCGCGCGAGCACCAGCACACGCCGCACTGGCCGACCCTGGCGTTCATGTGTTTGTTGACGATCAAAATCTGTTCTGGGGCATCACGAATGATGCGCGATATGGGAAAAGCTATCGCATGGATTTCGGCAGATTGCTTCTTGAAACAGCAAAGGGTCCAGACGGACGAGCTAGGCCGGTGAGGTCTGCTTACATCGCGGGTGTTATTCCTGATGACGATTACTTTTGGGAGGTAGCCAAAAGCCAAGGTTTTCAAGTGCGGCGTGGTTACTTGGGTTCCAACAATCGCTCAAAACAGGATGATGCATTTCTTATTACAGAGATCATGGAAACTCTCTATGAGAAGGCAGGCCCTGCCACGATGGTTCTAGTGGCAGGAGATGCGGACTATGTTCCACCGCTGCAAAAAGTTTTAGCGAAGGGATGGCGTAGCGAGGTAGCTTTCATCGGTCATGGCGTATCTGTCTCGCTAGAGCCTGTCGCGGATGAGTTTAAAGAACTGCAGCCGAGCACGATCCAAAAGTATCACTCATAGGTCGCGCTTTTTGTAGGAGCCGCGTTTGCCCGACTTCGGCGCAACAGCGTCCATCTTCTCGCAAAGGTCTTCCATCGACCAGAGCGTCTGAGACACGCCAGCCGCCACAGCCAGCATCGACCAGCAACTTGGAAACCGTATTGATCGACACATCGGCAACGCGGGAGATCGACCGCATCGAGCTATCCTCGCAGAGCATCGAGAAGATTTGGACGCGGGTCTGCAGGGGGAGCTTGTTCATGCCCAATGTGAACTTTCATGCTTAGTGTCAAGCATGAAAGGTCATTTAACTACGCGAAGGAAACCTGCTGTCGCTCCGGTCTCGCCGACGATCTCTGGCCGATACATTGATTGAAATTCTTCCACAGTCAGATGCAGCATGTTGGCAAGGTCGGTGACGGAGTAACCCAGTTTCTTGATGTGGAACGCAACCATCCGGCGAAGCAAAGATGGTATTTCCTTGGGCGGCTCATTCGGCTCTCGCTTTCGATATCCAAGCCGCCCCATTTCCATCCAGAACGATTTTCGCTGGTAAGGGGTAATGAGACTGAGGCGATCAGCTCTTACGGCGAGAGCCGCCATGGAAACCTTCCAATAGCCCTTCATGTTCATCAATTGACGGAGGTCAAACCGCCGCAATTGTGGTCGAACCTCCGCTGCCGGCAACAGGAAGGCACCGGCGAAGGCATCGGCTTCGTCTTCCATTTCTTCGTCGCTCTTAACTGCTATCGTATGAAGCAGCATGTGCCCCAGCTCATGTGCAAGGGTATGCCTCATTCGATCTGCCGGCGCGTTTACGTTCACGAAGAACAGCACCGGCAACCCGTCGATACGCTGGCTCATGGCGTCGATAAGATCGGATCCAAAATCGCACGGTACAACGACGCCCCCCAAATCCTCGATTAGCTCGACCATGTTCGGGATTGGGCCGGTCGGGATCATCCATTGCTCACGCATATGGCGAGCGATCTCCTCAATAGAGAACGCGGCTCTCGACTTGCCGATGTATTCGTCGCGATCAATCTCGGGGATGAAGCCGTTGGTCTTGTGCTCGTAGGATCGCAGGAATTTGACGATATGCATTCGACGGATGTTCATTTCCGCCACAATGCGCGCAAGCGCCTTCGCCGATAGCTTCTTCCGCTTGCGGTAGTGGAACGGCGGCATGCCATACGGTCTGCCGACTTCGAAGAAAAAGTTGATTTGATAACGCAGGATGCGTGCGACATCCTCGACGAAAGCAGAGGGCGGGTCTGACAATCCGCCCTCATATTTTGAATACGTCCCCTGTCCCACGCCAAGCAAGTCGGCCAATTCTGACTGGGTCAGGCCCCGCGAATCTCTCGCGAGCATCATCATGTGATGATTAAAGTGTCCCATATGCTGTACCCGAAAGTGCGTTAGGCGGCGAAACGCGACTGTCTGGTCACATCGATCCAAATCGGCTTATCGGCTTCCCGATCTTCCTGCGCAACAATCGCGGCGCACCAAGCGATAGAACGACCTTCTGGATGCGCAACTTGCGAGCGCACAAATTGCGTCCCCGTGCGGTCCAGATGATAGCCAATCGTCAGACGTACCGGGGGCATGGGCAAATTCGGCAGTTCCTTGCCGGCGTCAAAGGCCTTGGCCTGTTTTGTCGGGTAGCGCCTGGAAGCGCCATTCTCATCCATCTTCTTCAAGCGGATAACGACGTTCGGCTCATCGAGGAGCCACACCTTAAGGCCGCGAATCTCAAGCGGGCGAACGCGCGGCCTTCCGTCGAATCGGCGATCGGCGGCGGCGACCATATGGGCATAAGTGCATGCCGCCTGCGCCCTTACGTCCAACTCCAAGAGGTCTGCCGGACTGTAAGCCCGATATCGAGAGTGCGCTTCTCGCGCAATCTGATCAAAATCATCAAGGAAGCCCTCCATCGCTTCCATGATTTCCGTAATCGAACGTTTCGGCATGTGGTTTTACCCCGCTGAGTCCCGAGGTGAAAGCATACCTTTCACGCGACAAAAATCAAGAAAAATATTCCGAGAATTATTCGAGGCGACCACCCCAGCGCTTTTCCGCCGCCTTCTTAGCGATCTCTGCGCGCCGCTCCGGCGTCATATTGGCGGCGCGCTTCTTCCCACCTTTCGGACCAAGCTCTTTGGCGGCGGCGCTCTTGCCGTCATCAATCACGTCGTCGGCTTCCTCGCCTGTGGCAATGCGCATAGCGCGGACGGCGTTGCCAATCACGTCGGCTGGTTTGCCTCCACAAGTTGGAACGTGTCGGCGCTAAAGCCTCTCTGACCAGCTTGAAGCGCCGCTGCGTCCAATAAAGCCTGAACAGCTGCACCATTGAATGCCGGATCGCCTGGGTTCAAAGCCAAGTCCGTTTCGATTGTTATCGTGGTTGACGTTACGCCCCGTGAATATGCCAAGGTGGTCCACACCGTCTTCGCGTTCGGGTGATTTACGACGAGCCCCATGCGTTTCTCCCATGCTTTTGCGCTAAGCATATAGGAGTTCGGCCTGTCAGGCGACAGTCAGGCGACCACCATTGACGGCGGCGCAAATTTCAAACTGAGACACTACCGCGTGCGCGGTGACGTGACACGCTCCATATTAAGGCCGGATTTCGCCCTATAAGCCCTTCGCGAAGGGATTGCCGGGCTGGAACCGATGCGTTTCCGGCCAGTATCAAGGACTTACCGCCCGCCATGCTTCGACCATCCCATGCCCTTGCCGCCCTGCTCGCCGTCTCTGTGCCGACGACGGGCTTCGCCGCTGCCTCGCCGCAGTCCTTCAAGGGCGAATACACGGTGTCTTTCCTTGGCCTTTCGGTCGCCAGGGCGACTTTTTCGAGCCGTTACGACGGCGACAACTACGCCATCAACGGCACTGTCTCGGCCGCCGGCATCGCCAAGCTGTTCGACGACACGAAGGGCACGATCTCATCGCAAGGCACGATTTCGGGCCAGCAGATGCGGCCGCAGGCCTTCCGGGCGGATTACACCTCCGGCAAGAAAGCCTCGGTGGTCGACATACGCTTCGCCAAGGGCGATGTCGCCTCGACGAAGGTCGTCCCGGAACCCGGCAAGCGCGATCCCAAGAGCTGGGTGCCGGTCGGCGACGGCGACCTGAGGTCGGTGCTCGACCCGATGGCGGCGACCGTCATCCACGCCGACAGCCTGGACAAGGTCTGCGGGCGGACCGTCAAATTCTATGACGGCGAGATGCGCGCCAACCTGTCGCTGACCTATGCCTCGAAAGGGTCGATCTCGGTGCCCGGCTTCAAGGGCGACACCGTCACCTGCAAGATGGGCTTCGAGCCGGTCGCGGGCTATCGCAAGGGCCGCAAGGCGCTGGAGTTCCTCAAGAACAAGAGCCGCATTATGGTGACATTTGCGCCGGTCGGCCAATCCGGCGTATATGCGCCGATCCGCGCCACGGTCGGGACCCAGATCGGTCCGCTGACCATCAGCGCGAGACGGTTCGAAGCCGTCGAGTAATTTTATGCAATTCCGGACGGAAAACCGCCACGCATTTTTCCTGGGATTGCTCTAGTCATTTGTTTTTACGCAGTTCCGAACGGTTACACACTTTTCCTGGAATTGCTTGAGGGGCGCCCCGGCGCGCCGTCGGGGGGCAGCTATGGGGCGCGCAACACTGATCGGCTTCTCGGCGGTCGCCATGTGGGCGCTGCTCGCACTGCTCACCGACGCCTCGGGGCAGGTGCCGCCATTCCTGCTGTCGGCAATCACCTTCGCCATCGGCACCTGCGTCGGGCTTGCCGCCAGGCTGGTGATGCCTTCTCGCGACAAGAGCCGGAAGGTACCGCCGCAGGTGTGGCTGATCGGAATTGCCGGCCTGTTCGGCTACCATTTCTTCTACTTCACCGCGCTGCGCAACGCGCCGGCCGTCGAGGCGAGCCTGATCGCGTATCTGTGGCCGCTCTTGATCGTGCTCGGCTCGGCGCTGATGCCTGGCGAGCGGCTTGCCTGGAACCATGTCGTCGGCGCGCTGCTCGGGCTGGCCGGCACTTTCCTCATCGTCACCAAGGGCGGTGGGCTCGCCTTCGACGCGCATTACGCCTTCGGTTATACGATGGCGGCCGTCTGCGCGCTTTTGTGGTCGTCCTATTCGCTCTTGTCGCGGCGCTTCCCGTCGGTGCCGACCTCGATCGTCACATGGTTCTGTGCGGCGACGTCGGTGCTTTCGCTCGCCTGCCACTTGCTGCTCGAAAAAACCGTGCTGCCCGACGGCCCGGGCCAGTGGCTGGCGGTCATCGGGCTCGGCCTGATGCCGGTGGGGGCCGCCTTTTATGCCTGGGACATCGGCGTCAAGCGCGGCAACATCCAGGTGCTGGGCGCCGCAAGCTACGCCGCGCCGCTTTTGTCGACGCTGGTGCTGATCGCCGCGGGCGTGGCCGAGCCGTCGCCGCGCATCCTCGCGGCCTGCGTGCTCATCACCGGCGGAGCAGCACTCGCAGCCAAGTCGCTGTTGCCGCGCAGGCCCGCGACCGGCGGGGCGCACGCATGATGCCGTTTCCAGGCGGCATCGACGCCAACCCGAACGCGACGCTTTTATTTTCGATCGCAGCTGCTGCGATCTACGCCTTTGCGCTCGAACTGTCGCCGCGGCTCGCCCGCTCCGCCGCGAAGACGCTGGCCGTCGCCTTGCTGGCGGCGCTCGCCGTCATGCAGGGCGGTCCGCTGCTGCTCGTCGCGGCGCTGGCGCTGAGCGCCGTCGGCGATGCGTTCCTCTCGCAGCACGGCGAGAAGGCCTTCCTCGGCGGGCTGGCGAGCTTTCTTGCCGCGCATATCGCCTATGTCGCCCTGTTCCTCGAGGCAGGCGGCGGGATCGGGCTGCTCGCCGCAGAATCCTGGCGTGGTGCGATGGCGCTGGCGATGGCGGCGTTCGTCATCGTTATGCTCGCCGCGTTGTGGCGCCGCGTCGGCCCATCGCTCCGTATCCCGATCGCTGTCTATGTCGCCGCGATCCTCGCCATGGGCATCTCGGCGCTCACCGGCTACCATCCCTGGGTCATCGCCGGCGCCGTGCTGTTCATGGCCTCGGACGGGTTGCTGGCAGCGGAGCGTTTCCTGCTAGCGGCGATCTCGCCGCAGCGCGTCTGGATGCGCTACGCGGTCTGGGTGCTCTACTATGCAGCCCAACTCGCCACTACGCTCGGTTTCCTGCTGAGTTAAGCGGTTTTCGGCTGCCAACCCGGCTCGGCCAGCTCGAAGGCGGCGAAGTCAAAGCCAGGCGCCACCGTGCAGCCGACCAGCGTCCATTCGCCGAGGCTGCGCGCCGACTGCCACCAGCCTGCCGGCACGACGATCTGCGGCCGCTCGCCCGAGGCAAGTGCCGCGCCCAGCACCTGTTCGATGACGGCGCCGGTGCCTTCCTCATGCATGGCGAGCGCGAGCGGCGCGCCGGCATAGAAGTGCCAGACCTCCGCGGCATCCTTCACCCGGTGCCAGGCCGAAAGCTGGCCTTGCTCCAGAAGGAAATAGATCGCGGTCGAATGGCCGCGCCTGCCTCCCGCACCATCGCGAAAAGTCTCGGCATACCAGCCGCCTTCGGGGTGCGGCTCGAGGCCGAGCGTTGCGATGATTTCAGCGGCGCTGGTCATGCCGGTCTTTGTTTGATGCATGTCGTTATCCCAGAACCGCTCTTTATTTTAGCGCAATTCCGGTTTCACACTTTTCCTGGAATTGCTTTGCGCACTTTCGGGCAACAGCTCTAGAAATGGTCCTTGCGCTTGCGGATTTCCGCGAACACCTCGACGTCGCTCGCCCGCTCCATGCCGAGATGCCTGCGAATCGCCGGGTCGTGCCAGCGCAGGAACGGGTTGGTCGACAGTTCCTCGCCGATCGTCGTCGGCAGGGTCGGCTTGTTGTCGGCGCGAAGCGCCTCGATCCTGACGGCGCGCTCCTTCAAGGCTGAATTCGTGGGGTCGACGGTCAGCGCGAAGCGGGCGTTGGCTAAAGTGTATTCGTGGCCGCAATAGACGACGGTCTCGGCCGGAAGGGCGGCAAGCTTCTTCAGCGAGTCGTGCATCACCGGCGGCTTGCACTCGAAGATCCGGCCGCAGCCCAGCGCGAACAGCGTGTCGGCGGTGAAGGCCACTTTCGAGGCCGGCAGATGGTAGGAGACATGGCCGGCGGTGTGGCCGGGCGTTTCGATGACGTCGATCCTTTCCTCGCCAAGCCGGATGACGGAACCTTGCCTGACGGTCTCGTCGATGCCGGGGATCTTCGCCTTTTCCGCTTCCGGCCCGACGATGGTGAGCTTGAAGCGCTCTTTCAGGGCCAGGTTGGCCTCGACATGGTCGCCATGGTGATGCGTGGTCAGGATCATCGTCGGCGTCCAGCCGGTGCGCTTGATCGCGGCCAGGATCGGGGCTTCCTCCGGAGCGTCGATGATCGCCGTCTGCCCGCTTTCGGGATCGTGCACCAGCACGCCGAAATTGTCGGTGCGGCACATGAACTGTTCGATTTCGACCGGCATCCCATCGCTCTCCGCTAGAGCGCCGTGCAACCAGGTGGATGCACAAAAGGACACTCTAATACTTGGTATCTGCCGCATCGTGCTTTCCGAAATCGAAACCGATTTCGGGCCGATGCAGGAGCTGCCGCAGACATAGGGCGGCCGGCGGCCGATGTCATCGGCCTTTGTTGAACTCGGCATTTATCGCGGCTACCGTCGCCCGCATGCATTCGGACATCGTCGACCTCCGTTCCTTCTATTCGACCACGCTCGGCCGCCTGGCCGAGCGCGCGATCACCATGGCGCTCTCATCGATATGGGCAAGCGTTCCCAACGAGCGTCTGGTCGGCCTCGGCTACACGCTGCCCTGGCTGGAGCGATTCGGCACCGATGCCGAGCGAGTCTTTGCCTTCATGCCGGCGACGCAAGGGGCGGTGGTGTGGCCGGCGACGGGACCGACGGCGACGGCGCTGGTCTTCGACGAGGAGCTGCCGCTGGTCGATTCCTGCATCGACCGCATGCTGCTCGTGCATTCGCTCGAACATGTCGAAAATCCGCGCGAGACGCTGAACGAGATCTGGCGCGTGCTGTCGCCGGCGGGCAGAGTCGTCATCGTCGTGCCCAACCGGCGCGGTGTCTGGGCACGCTTCGAGCATACGCCCTTCGGCAATGGCCGGCCGTTCTCGCGCGGCCAGCTCACCGAATTGCTGCGCGAGGCGAATTTCACGCCCGCCGCATGGTCCGACGCGCTGTTCTTCCCGCCATCGCCGCGGCGTTTCATGATGCAGTTCCACAATGTGCTGGAGCGCGCCGGCCGGCGCTTCTGGCCGATCTTTTCCGGCGTCATCGTCGTCGAGGCGCAGAAGCGGCTCTACCAGGGCGTGCCAGTCGCGCAGCGCGCCTCGCGCCGCGTCTTCGTGCCGGTGTTCTCGCCGCAGGGCGCGACGCGGCTTGGACGAAAGACGACCGAGGCAATGTCCCGGACCGGGCAAGTGACGCGTTCGTGATCGGGATCAAGCCTTGCGCCGCACGGCAATCATCGCCCTATCTCAGGGACGGGGACACGGCGCGGCATCGGCGTCGATGACCATTCCCGAAAGCAGGGATTTTGCACATGGACTACCAAACGGTTGACAAGCCAGAAACCGAACAGACTGTCTCGGTCGAGGCAAGCAGCCTGCGTGACCAACTGGCGACAATCAGGCAGGCGCTGAAGACGTCTCCGGTTCGCAGGCAGCTTTCGTGGGTATCGATCGGCATTGTCGGCGTCATCGTCGCGACATCGGTCGGGCAGGTCCTGCTCAATCGCTGGAACCAGCCTTTCTACGATGCCCTGGCGCGGCGCGACTTGCCGGGTTTCCTGCACCAGCTGATGGTTTTTGCCGTAATCGCCGGTAGCCTCCTGGTGCTCAACGTCGGCCAGACCTGGCTCAACCAGATGATCCGGCTGAGGCTGCGCGAGGCGCTGACGCTGGACCTCATCGATGAATGGATGCGGCCGGCGCGCGCCTTCCGGCTCACCCACGCGGGAGCCATCGGCGTCAACCCCGACCAACGCATGCAGCAGGATGCCGGCCATTTGTCGGATCTGTCGACCGATCTCAGCGTGGGCCTCTTGCAGTCCTTCATCCTTCTTGTGTCCTTTATCGGCGTGCTTTGGGAGCTCTCTTCCGGCTTCGTCTTCCATGTCGGCGGCCATTCCCTGGCCATACCCGGCTACATGGTCTGGGCGGCGATCCTCTATGCCGGCATCGCCTCGTGGCTGAGCTGGCTGGTGGGCCGGCCGCTGATCCGCTTCAACAGCGATCGCTATACGCGGGAGGCGGAGCTGCGCTCCTCCATGGTCCGCATCAACGAGAATATCGACGCCATCGCGCTTGCCCATGGCGAGGCCGACGCCAGCCGGCGGCTCGATGTCGACCTCGGCGGCGTGCTTGGCGCCATGCGGCGCATCTACGGCGCTCAGATCAACCTGTCCTGGGTCACCGACGCCTATGGCTGGGTCACCGTGGTGGCGCCGATCCTCGTCGCGGCGCCGGTCTATTTCGCCGGCGACATCAGCTTCGGCGGACTGATGATGGCGGTCGGCGCCTTCAACCAGGTGAATTCCTCGCTGCGCTGGTTCATCAACAATATCGGCGCCATCGCCGATTGGCGGGCAACGCTGATGCGCGTCGCCGACTTCCGCATCGCACTTGGCGAAACGGACATCCTGCACGCCAAGGAAAAGCGCATCGAGTTCGGCGAGAACGAAAATGGCAAGCTGACATTCGACAAGCTCGAAGTCGCGTCGCCCGACGGCTGCACCAAGCTTGCCGAGACGAGCGTCGAGATCCAGGCCGGCGAGCGCGTCATGATCACCGGCGATCCGCGCGCCGGCAAGACGCTGTTCTTCCGCGCCATCGCCGGCCTCTGGCCATGGGGAAGCGGCCGCATCGGCATGCCGGCGGGGGAGACGCCATTCTTCGTGCCGCGCACGCCCTATTTTCCGCTCGGCACGCTGCGCGACGCGCTCAACCATGCCGAAGGCGCGAGGATAGACGACGCCGAGATTTCAGCGGTGCTGAACGAAGTCGGCCTGGAGCGCCTGTCATCCCAGCTCGACCGCTCGGCGCGCTGGGAGCATGAGCTGGCCGACGACGAGCAGCGGCTGCTCGCCTTTGCCCGGCTTGCGCTGAGGAAGCCGAAATGGGTGATCATCGACGAAGCGCTGGATACGTTCGACGGCGCCACGTTGCGGCGCGTGCTGGCCATGCTGCAGGCGAGACTGGCGGACGCTGCGATCCTCAATATCGGGCGCGGCCTGCACAACAACCAGTTCTTCCCGCGCGCGCTTACCATCGTCAAGGACAGCGGCGGATCGGCGCTCAAGCCGGCCCGCCTGCGCGCCGGGGCGATCGAACCGCCACCGACCGCGGCGAGAGCCAAGAAATAGCTTTATTTCGCCGCGATCGCCGGGAAGAATCCCGGCGTGGTCGGAGCTGTGCCATGCTCAAGCTGCTCAGTCTGCTTGCCTGCCTTGCCTGCGCCGAGGCGGCGCCAATGCCTGCAATCGGCGGCGATACGCCCGTCGATGTCGAGCTCGTGCTGGCTGTCGACATCTCGCAGTCGATGGACGAAGGGGAGTTCGCCCTGCAGCGCGCCGGCTATGTCGAGGCGCTGCGCCATCCCGACTTCATCAGCGCGGTGCGCTCAGGCCCGAAGGGCCGTATCGCGCTCGCCTATTTCGAATGGGCGGGCGTCGTGCGCGACGACGGCGTGATCGCCTGGCAGGTCATCGACGGCGCAGACAGCGCCAACGCCTTTGCCGACAAGATCGCGGGCCGGCCGTTCCGGAGCTTTCGCGGCACCTCGATTTCCGGCGCTCTCGGCTTCGGCGCCGGGCTTTTGGAGAAAAATGGCTTTTCGGCGCCGCGTCGGGTCATCGACATATCGGGGGACGGGCCCAACAATGCCGGGCTGCCTGTCGCCCTGACCCGTGACGCCGCCCTGGCCAGCGGCATAATCATCAACGGCCTGCCGATCCTGATCAGCCCGTCGCCGAGCGTCAGCCGTCTCGATCGCTACTATGCCGATTGCGTCACCGGCGGCCCCGGCTCGTTCGTGTTGCCGATCTATGCGGCGTCCGAATTCTCGACCGCGATCCGCCGCAAGCTGATCCAGGAGGTGAGCAGTGTCGGTGATGCCACAAAGATCCGCGTCGATGCGGAGGCGCCGACCGACTGCCTGCTCGGCGAGCGGCTGCGGCAGCGGTTTTCCGATCCGTATTTTCCGGAGCTGGATCGGTGAGGCACCACTTGGTGCGCCTCAGGCCGCCCGGGCGCCATATTTGGCGCGGAATTCGTCATAGCAATCGCGACGCCAGCGGCGGCCGACAACATAGCCGCGCAGCAGTTGCGGCAGCGAATAGCCGAGGGCTTTGGACGACCGGTTGGCCAGATAGCCCGAGAAAGCCTGAGGCAGCCGGCCTTTCAGGGTATCGGCGATGATCTGGCGCGCGATCATATAGGGCGGCACGTCGGGATAACGGTCGGCGATATAAGGGTGCTTGCCGATCAAGTTGGCATAGGCCTCGACATAGCCATCGCGGCGGCCGGAGATCGAGTTCTCCGAATTATACTTCTTCCAGTCGATCTCCTCCGACAGCAGGGCGCCGCCGCGGTTGGCAAAACGCAGCAGCAGCTCGCGGTCCTGCATGCGCGTGATGTCGCTGTCGAAGCCACCGATCGCAAGCAGCGATTCGTGCCGGGCGCTAATCGCCGAACCGGCGATGAAGATCGTCTGCGAGACCAGCGCGCGCTGCAGCGTGCTCTTGTCGAGCAAGGCCTGGCGATTGATACATTTGGTGCTGCGGTTGCCCTTCACCGAGATGAAGGAGCTGATCAGCACTTCGAGCGAAGGGTTTTTGTCGAAATGCGCCACCGTCCGCTCCAGGCGGTCCGGCAGATAGACATCGTCCGAATCAAGGAAGGTCACGATCGGCGCCCGCGCGCGCTCGATGCCCGCGTTGCGCGCGGCATTGGCGCCGCGCCATTTCGCCCCGACATAGATCAGTCTGGGGTCGCGAATTTCGGCGAGCGCCAGGGCCGTCCCATCGGTCGAGCCATCGTCGACCACGATGTGCTCGAAGCGCGTAAGTGTCTGGGCAAGAACGCTTTCCACGGCGCGCACGACCTGGCTGCGCCGGTTGTGCGTCGGCGTGATCACGGTGATCAGCGGAGCTGTGTCGGAAGCAGCCGGCATCTAACTTTCGTTGTGGAGCGGATACGCGATGATCGGTTGGATCTCGTACCTGCCCCTCCGTGTCCGCCCCCGGATGGACAAAACGCTACAGAAAAGAGGCGTCTATGTCACCTGAAGCGTCGCGTCAGGATCAAGTTCGGAGCATATTTCTTCAAAGCCATGCGGTTTGAAAGCAACACTTTGCGGGCGACTTGTCCTCAACTGTGGCCCACATAGTCCGGCACGATCTCGATTTCGTCGCGAACGAGACCGGCTGCGAGGCTGAAATGGCCGAAAAATGCCAGCGTGTAAAAGGCCAGGCCGACCGCCACTGAAAACGGAATCTGCCAGATTGGCATGCCCGTTTGCGGCGCATGACCGATCACGCGTCGTGTCGTGCGCCACGACATCGTCCCCCAGCGTGTGAACGATTTGACGATACGCTGGGCGCGGGTGGGGGAATGGAGCTCGACGAATTTTCGGTCGGCATCCCTGCCGGTCACCAGCGCGCGCCAATAGAAGAACCGCCAGCCGCGCGGCGAGTAGTGATAGACGCGCGCATCGACATTGACGATTCTGTGGCCCTCGCGCCAAAGCTGGTGCATCAGCAGCGTGCAGGAAACCTTGAAGCCGTTGTGTGCCGGGAACGGATGGCTGGCTATCCAGTCGCGTTGGAAGGCAATGTTGTTGGCATTGATCGCACGTTTCGAGGCGAACCTTTCGTCCCCCCGGGCCATCGGGAAGAACCAGATCAAAGCAAAGGTTCGCGAGAAAAAATCGTCGTAGGAAAGATAGGTATGCCCGTTTACGCAGAGGGTTTCCGGGTGTTGGAAGGGCTTCAGCAGAGTTGAGAGCCAATCCCGCTCGGGGACTGTGTCGGAATCCAGGAAAACGACGATGTTTCCTTCGGTCAAGGGCACGCCATTGTTCTTGAGGTCGTAATACCGACCACCGGAGCAGGCCGCGAATGTCAGTTCGGCAACCTGCGTAAGTTGAGGTGCTTCAGCGTCGATGCTCGCTCGCAGCAAATCGGCGTCCGAATCGGGCCCGCCATGCGACACGACAACCTTCGGCCTTGCGAAACCAGTTGCGGAAACGGCAGCAATTTCACGCGCCAGGGCCTTCAGGCCCACGCCAATCTCGTCCCAGTCAATGGATTTGGCGTTCTCCATCTCCACGACGATCGAATAGGTTGGATGTTCAGCCATAGAGTTAATCACCACCAGCTTATCGGGATAGTCGCTATAGCCCTGAACGTATGCTGTCAAACGATCAAAGGCGCCATCTATTTGCGAGTTTCCGCTTCGATTGGCGGTTCACCGATTGCTAGTTCTTCAAGAAGCCACGGATATAGTTTTTTCCATGCCGGAAGCTCGACGGGTCGGTATATTCAGACAGGAAACGCTTTCTCCATTCGTCGTTGATCGCGTCGCGCTGGACTTCGAGACCTGACTCGAGGTTCGTTCTCCAGACGGGCTCTACACCCGCCAGCTGCGCGATCGTCTTGAGGCTTCCAACCGGATCTTGCTGAATTTGCTCATAGGTCAATGCGAGAAAAGACAGTCCGTTTTTCGCGAACCAAGCATCCCAAGCCAAATTCTCCATCAAAATCTTCTCAAGCGACTCGGCAATCGCTCCGCTGTCGTAGCGTGGCGGTGCATGGCTGACTTCAGTGGAGCGGAATCTGCGGGTTTGCCGCGCGCGTGCCCATGAGATCGCCTGGCCCAGCAGATCGCTACGCGTCAGGCGCACATAGCGCGGGTTCGGAAGACTGGCCGGCAGGTTCACCTTCTTGGCCACTTGAGCGAACTGGCTCGCGAAGAGCTTGATCGCGTAGACTCCGGAAGAGGACCGCCCCTCCGTCAACGCACGAAGAAGCTGGGCGCTCGGTTCGCGCGGGTAGCCGGGCAGTTCAAGCAGACGGCGACCGCCAAACCATTCCAGTGGATTGCCCAACCCGGCCGAAGCCATTAGTCCTGCAAGATGATTGCTGCCGCTGCGCGGCGATGTGCAGACGAGAATTCCCGCTCGTATCTCCGACAGAATGTCCGGAGGGATTTTAACCGTCGGCGGCCGCCGACGAAAAAGCTGCATCCCGATCATCGCTTCAGCAAAAACACCGCCTGCTGGCCGAAGAAATTCCAGAACCACCAGGGCATCGACAGGCCGATCTTCTGGCCGTTGGCGTCGAGTGCGGTCGCCTTCTCGACCGTTGCGCCAAGCTCCTCGCACAGATTGACGAAGTCGCGGATGGTGCAGAAGTGGATGTTCGGCGTGTCGTACCAGGAATAGGGCAGATCCTTGGTGACCGGCATCCTGCCCTTGATCAGCAGCGAGAAGCGCACGCGCCAATGGCCGAAATTGGGGAACGATACGATGGCGCGGTTGCCGATCCGAAGCAGCTCGTCGAGCACCAGCTTCGGATTGCGGGTCGCCTGCAAGGTCTGCGACAGCACAACGAAATCGAAGCCCTTGTCGGGATAGAATTCGAGGTCCTTGTCGGCATCGCCCTGGATCACGGAAAGGCCGCGCGCCACGCATTCGTTGACGCCGCGCTGCGACAGCTCCATCCCGCGGCCGTCGACCTGTTTTGTCTCCTGGAGAAGCTCCAGCAGCAGGCCGTCGCCCGAGCCGACATCGAGGACACGCGAACGGGCCGGGATGAGATCGTTGATAACCTCGAGATCGACACGTTGGGCACGATTGACGCTCATGGGAACACCCGCGGCCTTAGAGCATTCGAAGCCAAAGCGGAATCGCTCGGTGTCGCAGAAATGCTGCTAAAACGAAGAGATCGCGAGCCGCTCATAGGCTGAGTCCCCTGGCGCGGGCGGCCGAGGCGATGAAGCCGTTGATGGCCGCGAACAGTTCCGGTTCGTCGAGCAGGAAGGCGTCATGGCCGCGATCGGTCTCGATCTCGACGAAGGAGACGGAAGCGCCGGCGGCGTTCAGCGCATGAACGATCGAGCGGCTCTCCCCGGTCGGGAACAGCCAGTCTGATGTGAAGGATACCAGGCAAAACCGCGTCTTGGTGGCGGCGAAGGCATCGGCCAGCCGTCCGCCATGGTCGGCGGCGAGGTCGAAATAGTCCATTGCGCGGGTCAGGTAGAGGTAGGAGTTGGCGTCGAAGCGATCGACGAAGGTCATGCCCTGGTGGCGCAGATAGCTTTCGATCTGGAAGTCGGCGTCGAAACCGAAGGTGAGCGCCTCGCGGTCCTGCAGGTTGCGACCGAACTTGCGGTGAAGGGCCGCCTCCGACAGATAGGTGATGTGGGCGGCCATGCGCGCCACGGCGAGCCCTTTTTCCGGACGCCTGCCGAAATCGAGATATTTGCCGCCGTGCCACTCCGGATCGGCCATGACGGCCTGCCGCCCGACCTCATGGAAGGCGATGTTCTGCGAGGAATGGCGGGCTCCGGTGGCGATCGGCAGCACCGAGAAGACGCGCTCCGAATGGCTGGCGGCCCACTCCAGCACCTGCATGCCGCCCATCGAGCCGCCGAGCACGCAAAACAGCTTCTCGATGCCGAAATGGTCGACCAGCATCAGCTGCGCGCGCACCATGTCGCGGATGGTGATGATCGGCAGGTCGAGGCCGTAGGGCCGGCCCGTCGCCGGATTGATCGAGGCCGGGCCGGTGGAGCCGAGGCAGCCGCCGACGACGTTGGAGCAGATGACGAAAAAGCGGTTGGTGTCGATGATCTTGCCGGGGCCGATCAGCACCTCCCACCAGCCCGGCTTGCCGGTCACCGGATTGGTGTTGGCGACATGCTGGTCGCCGGTCAGCGCGTGGCAGACGAGGATGGCGTTGGAGCGGGCGTCGTTGAGGATGCCATAGGTCTGGTAAGCGACCTGGAACGGCGACAGCACCGTGCCCGCATCGAGCTTCAGCGGCTTGTCGGGGCCGAACTGCAACACCGGGCTCGATGGGTGGTCGGCCTCGTTGTTGGTCCTTAGAGCGCGCTGAGCGGCCATCGCATTCCCCATCCAGTCCGCATCGATTTCGCCGATGCGGTATCCGGCCGGCAGCGGACAACAAAAAACCGGCCTGCCTTCGCAAAGCCGGTTACAGGTTGCAAACGGCCCTTTAGCGAATTGTTTAACGTGGCTGCAAGCCGACCGGCCAAATCACCACGGAGTCCGGCTGCTCTTCTAGGACCAGCGCCGCGCTTCGTCAACGGGCAGCATCCTGGGGGCAGCATCTTGGGGGCAGCACCTTGGGATCAGGATCTTGGCGCAAGCACCGGCACTCGACATTCGGGGCCACGGCCTGTATTTCCGCTGCGGCCTCGACGGCCTTCTCGACGGATTTGTGACATGAAGCAGGATCAGCCACGTCCGACGCCCCGCGCGGGCATCATGGACATCGAGGCCTACGTGCCGGGCAAGAGCACGGCACCGGCCGGCGTGACGAAAGTCTACAAGCTGTCGTCCAACGAGAACCCGCTCGGGCCGTCGCCGAAAGCGATCGAGGCCGCGCGGGACGTGGCTTCCAGGTTGGACGTCTATCCCGACGGCTCAGCTCGCCGGCTGCGCGAGGCGATCGGCGACGTGCATGGGCTCAATCCGGCAAACATCGTCTGCTCCAACGGCTCCGACGAGATCCTCGGGCTCCTGGCGCAAACCTATCTTGCGCCGGGCGACGAGGCCGTGTTCACCGAACACGCCTTCATGGTCTACAAGATCTACATCCAGGCCGCCGGCGCCAGACCGGTCGCGGTCAAGGAAACCGACGAGCGCGCCGACATCGACGCGATGCTCGCGGCGGTGACGCCGGCGACCCGGATCGTGTTCCTCGCCAATCCCAACAATCCGACCGGCACCTATGTGCCGTTCCAGGAGGTGCGCCGGCTGCATGCCGGGCTGCCGAAGAACGTGCTCCTGGTGCTCGACGCGGCCTATGCCGAATATGTGCGGCGCAACGACTATGAAGCGGGCATCGAGCTCGCGGGCAGCGCCGAGAACGTGGTCATGACCCGCACCTTCTCCAAGCTCGGCCTCGGCGGCGCGCGCGTCGGCTGGATGTACGGCCCGGCGCATATCGTCGATGCGATCAACCGGGTGCGTGGGCCGTTCAACGTCAACGCGACAGCGATCGAGGCGGGCATCGCGGCCATCCGCGACCGCGCCCATGTCGAGCGCAGCGTGGCGCATAACGAGAAATGGCTGGCCTGGGTCAGCGAACAGGTGACCCTGCTCGGGCTGCGCGTGACGCCGAGCGTCGGCAATTTCGTGCTGATCCACTTTCCCGACGACAGGCGGCATTCGGCGGCGGCCGCGGACGATTATCTCAGCGCAAGGGGCTATATCCTGCGCCGCGTCACCGGCTACGGCTTCCCGAACGCGCTGCGCATGAGCATCGGTACCGAAGAGGCCAATCGCGGCGTCGTCGACGCGCTGACGAGTTTCCTGAAAAGCTGAAGCACCATGACATCACCGATGTTCGAGAAAATAGCGCTGGTCGGCATCGGCCTGATCGGCTCGTCGCTCGCCCGTGTCATCCGCCGGGAGGGGCTTGCCCGCCATATCGCCATCGCCACGCGCAGCAAAGCGACGCTCAAGCGGGCCGAGGAGCTCGGCCTCGGCGATTCCTACACGACCGAGGCCAAAGAAGCGGCACGCGACGCGGATCTCGTCATCATCTCGGTGCCGGTCGGCTCGTCCGGCGAGGTCGCCGCCGAGATCGCGCCGGCGCTGAAGAAAGGCGCCATCCTCACCGATGTCGGCTCGACCAAGGCATCGGTGATCGCGCAGATTGAGCCGCATGTGCCCGACGGCGTGCATTTCATCCCGGGCCACCCACTGGCGGGTACGGAAAAATCGGGCCCCGATGCCGGCTTTGCCGATCTTTTCGACAACCGCTGGTGCATCTTCACGCCGCTGCCGGGCACCGATCCTGAGGCGCTGGAGAAGCTGTCGGAATTCTGGCGGCGCTGCGGCTCGAACATCGACACGATGGACCCGCAGCATCACGACATGACCCTGGCCATCGTCTCGCACCTGCCGCATATCATCGCCTACAACATCGTCGGCACCGCCGACGACCTGGAATCGGTGACCAAGACGGAGGTCATCAAATATTCCGCTTCCGGTTTTCGCGATTTCACCCGTCTGGCGGCCTCCGACCCGACAATGTGGCGGGACGTGTGCCTGCACAACAAGGACGCGATCCTGGAGATGCTGGCGCGGTTCTCGGAGGATCTCGCCTCGCTGCAGCGGGCGATCCGCTGGGGCGACGGCGAAAAGCTGTTCGACCTCTTCACCCGTACCCGCGCCATCCGCCGCTCGATCATCGAGGCCGGCCAGGACATCGATGTGCCGGATTTCGGCCGCCAGGCGGTCGAGCATCCTGGGGCCAAATCTTAGTCAGGTCGACGACGGCCAGTGCGCTGCCATCATCGCCAGCGTCTCGGCCCTGTCCGGAGCGCCGAGCCGGCCGCCGAAGCGCAGGCATTTGAGCGCCGCGGCGGCGCTGGCAAAGCGCAGCGCCCGCTCGGGCGGCATCGCTTCGGCAAGGCCGACGGCAAAGGCGCCGTGGAAGACGTCGCCGGCGGCGAGCGTATCAACCGCCTTGATCTTCGGCGCCTCGACATGGCGGACGCGGCCGGCTTCCCGGTCATGCCACCAGGTTCCGGCAGCGCCTCCCGTCACCGCGACAAAGGCATCGGTGCGCGAGGCAAGATCTGCGCAGGCGCTTTCAGGGGCGGGCGCGTGGCCGCAGACGATGCGGGCCGCCGGTTCCGAGGCGACGATGTGCGAGGCTAAAGGCAGCAGTCGCTCCAGCACCTCGACGGGCGCTGTGTCGGCGTCGAGGATCGCCGGATGGCCAGCGTCCCGCGCGGCCGTCAAGGCGAGCGCGGCGGCGCCCGGCCAGCGCACATCCACCAACACGGCATCGAAGGCGGAGAGATCGGCGAGCGGCAAGGAGTGAGGGTCAGCCTGCGCTTGTCCGTCGTAGAACGGCACGATAACACGCTCGCCATGGGCATCGACCAGGATCGCGGCCAGCGCCGAGCGCGCGCCGGCGACGCGGCGGACCAGGCTGCAGTCGACGCCCTCCGCCTCGATCTCGGCGATGAGCTGGTCGCCGACCGCGTCGTCTCCCGCGCTCGCCCAGAGCGATACGCTGGCGCCGAGGCGATGCGCGGCGCAGGCGGCGCTCGTTGCCATGCCCGAGGCGATCTGGACGCCGTCGCTGGCGATGAACTTGCCCTGATGCGTTGGAAGCGTCTCGACACGAAGGATAGTGTCGAGGGTGAATGCGCCGACGCTGAGCAGTCTGACCGGTTCCGCCATCGCAGCCCTCAATCGACCGGCTTGATCTTGCCGAGCGGAATGAATCCGAGCGAGGCCTTGCCCTTGACGATCCTGAGCGGCATGGACGGCTCGTTGCCGAGCATGGCCAGGCCGGCAAAACCTTGCTCGATCTCGCTTTTGTGCTCGGGGATCGCACCTGAGAGAATGGCGGCCACCGCCTTCGGATCCTTGAGCTTGATCGTCAGATTGGCGTCGATCAGCCCGTCCGCGTCGACCGAGACCGGTCCGGACACCGTCACGCGCGCCGTTCCGGACGACAGGTCGAGCTTGGCGATGTCGACCGACTGGCCGCGCAGGCTTTTGGGCGGTGCCGCGATCAGCGCGACGCCGTTCTTCAGCGTCGCCTCACCGCCGCCATCGAGCGCCGGCAGCACGCGGCCGCCGATCGCGTCGGCATCGATTTCAAGATCGCTGAAGCTGCCGGTATAGACGACGTCCTGGTCCTTGGGGGCCAGTTGCCCGGCCGCGTTTGCCGCGTAGAACAATTCGGCTGGATCGGAATCGTCAGCCGGGTCGGTCTGGCCTGACAGGCCTTCAGCCTGCAGCGACACGCGCCTGGGCAGCGGCCAGGACAGTTTGACCGTCGCGTTCAGCTTGTCCCAGTCGATCCAAAGCGGCGGCATGCCCGGCGCCGAGGTTCTGAGCGGGCCCCGCACGTCGGCCACCGGCGACAAAGGCTGCGTGATCCCGGCGACCGCGTTGAAGTTGCCCGTGGAGGCGGCGATGTTTTTGCTATCGTCCTGATAGGCCAGGCTGTCGCAGGAAACGGCAAAGCTCAGCGGATAGCCGCTGACGGTAAGGTTGGCGCAGCCGGCGGCGATGCCCTTGGTGCCGAGTTTGGCCACCGCCTGGTCGGTCTCCGTCTTGAGGCGGTCGGCAAGATAGAACCAGCCGGCGCTGTAGAGCGCGAACAGCACGACAATGAATGCGGCAAGCCAGAACAGCCGGCGGCGAGGTTTGCGCGATCGCTCGTCACTTGACGTCATGCTGCGGCTCTCGTTAACCCCTCGTGCGGCGAGCGGGCTGTTAATCTCATGCACAACAAGCGGGGGACAGAAGAAACACCTCACGGTGCGATGTCGTCACTCGAGTGCGATCAGGCTTGGCGATATGGGCGATTTTTGGGTTTTTGGCTATGGGTCGCTGATCTGGCGGCCGGGATTCGCACATGTCGAGACGCGGCGGGCCCGCCTTTACGGCTATCGCCGGTCGCTTTGCGTCTATTCCTTCGTGCATCGCGGCACACGCGAGAGACCGGGCCTGGTGCTGGGTCTCGACCGCGGCGGCTCCTGCATCGGCCTGGCGTTCCGCGTGCCGGGCGATTTGCGGAATGAAGTGCTTTCCTACCTGCGCGAGCGCGAGCTGGTGACCAATGTCTATCTCGAACGCATGCTCGATGTCCGGCTCGACGGGAATAGGGCGGGAGGAGACCGAACGGTCGAGGCGGTCGCCTACATCGTCGACCGCGCGCATGAGCAATATGCCGGCGGACTCGACGCCAGCCATGCCGCGGCAGTCGTTCGCGGCGCCGTCGGCCAGTCGGGCCGGAACGAGGACTATGTGCTCAGCACGCTCGAGCACCTGAAAGCGCTCGGCATTCGCGATCACTGGCTGGAGCAGGTTGGGCGGCAGGTCGCGCCTTCGTGACGGCCTGGCCCGATCAAAAAGCAAAACCATGCCTTTGACCTCGGCGGGACAAGACCTAGCTTAACCGCAATCCATCTCGGCAATCCATCCTTGGGCGGCGTCGAGGCCCCATCCCAGCATCGGAGATCAATCTTGCAGAAACGCCGTCTCGGTCGCACCGACCTTTCCATCGCGCCGCTGGTTCTGGGCGGCAACGTCTTCGGCTGGACCGCCGACGAGAAGACTTCCTTCGACCTGCTCGACCGCTTTGCCGAGGCCGGCTTCAATGCCGTCGACACGTGGGTCCCGGGCAACAAGGGCGGCGAATCCGAGACCATCATCGGCAACTGGATGAAGAGCCGCGGCAACCGCGACAAAATAGTCGTCATCACCAAGGTCGGCTCCGACATGGGCCAGGGCAGGCGGGATCTGTCCGCGGCCTACATCGAGAAAGCCGTCGATGCGTCGCTCAAACGGCTGCAAACCGACGTCATCGACCTCTATCTGTCGCATTGGCCGGACCCGGCCACGCCTTACGAGGAAACGCTCGGCGCCTATCAGCGCCTGCTCGAGAAGGGCAAGATCCGCTATCCGGGCTGTTCCAATCTCGATGCCGGGCAATTCCGCGCGGCCCTCGACGTCGCCAGCCTGCGGAGCCTGCCGCGTTATGAAGTTCTGCAGCCCGAATACAATTTGTACGACCGGTCTTCGCTGGATGGCCCGCTGCTCGATCTCTGCAAGGCGGAGGGTCTCGGCGTCATCACCTATTTCAGCCTCGCCAAGGGGTTCCTGAGCGGCAAATACCGCTCCAAGGCCGATCTCGGTCAGAGCGAGCGCGGTGAAGATGTGGCCGAGTATCTCAACGAGCGCGGCATGCGCATTCTCTCCGCGCTCGATGCCGCCGCCGGGCGCCATTCGGCCAAGCAGGCGGAAGTGGCGCTGGCCTGGATCATAGCGCGACCGGGCGTCACCGCACCAATTGCCAGCGCCACGACGCCCGCCCAGATGGACAGCTTGATCCGTGCTGCATCGCTGAAACTTTCCGCGGACGATATCGGAGCGCTCGACCGGGCCAGCGCCTAAGGCGTGTTGATATTCAGGTGATGCCGGTCTGCAAATGGCGGCCTCCTGCGCTTCCGGCCTTCGCCGGCCGAAGCATCCATGACTTGAGAGTGGTGTGGCAGTTAAGGCTACGGCCGGCGTGGGCCGGTGCTCACGTACTTTAAGTACGCTCCGCTCCGGTTCTCGGATGCCGCCATTTTGGTCGCTTCGCGCCCGTCTTCGACTCCGGCTCGGCCTGACCTGAATCTCAACATACCTTGGTGCAGTCCGCACGATCGTCCAAGACCATGCGGGAGCCCCGCGATAATTCCTTGCCGTATCGCGGCGGGAATTGAGGTTCGGCATGGCCGGAGGAGTTCTGTCTGGAGCGCAGCCCTGGCAGCAATTGCTGGCGCTGGTGTTGGCGGCCACCGTGGTGATGGGCAGTCCGGGTCCGGCGACGATCAGCGTCACGGCCGTCGGCGCAGCCTTCGGCCTGCGGCCCTCGCTGCGCTACACTTGCGGCGTCGTGCTTGGAACGATCGCCGTGCTTCTGGTGGTGGCCGCCGGCATTGTCAGCGTGCTCACTTCGATGCCGGGACTGGCGCCCATGCTGACGATCGCTTCGGCCGCCTATATCCTCTATCTCGCCTTCAGGATCGCGACGGCGCGGCCGTTGACCGAAGGCGGAAACGACGCGGCACATCCCACCTTCCTTGGCGGCTTCATGCTCGCCGTCGCCAATCCGAAGGCCTATGTGGCGATCGGCGCCGTGTTTGCCGGCGCTTCGTCAAAGGTCGATGAGCTGGGGCTTTCGAGCAAGCTGCTGGTGCTCGCCGCGATGATCGTCGCCATCCATGTGCTCTGGCTTGTCGCCGGAACGGTCTTCGCAGGGCTGCTGCGCAATCCGTCGGCGTCGCGGGTCATCAACCTGGTTTTCGCGGCGACGCTGGTGCTGACCACCGCCTTGGCGGCGCTGCCGTGAGTCAGGCCTTAGATCGTGATGGCGTTTCGCTGAATCGCCATCCCGATCTAACTCTTTGCGGAGCATGATCTTTCTCCGAAAACCGGTTCCCACTTTTCGGGATCATGCTTTAGCCTGTGCCGCCGCGCCAAGCTCCGCTAGCCGCTTCACCGCCGTCGGCGGCATGGGCGGCGGGTTCGGCGCGCGCGAGGCTTCGATCAAAAGCTGATCGCAGGCGGCTTCGGTCTCGCCGATCAGCCGCTGCATGAATTCCTCCTTGTCGAGCCCGGGCGGAATCGGCGGCAGGAAGCGGGCCTTGATGGTGCCGGGATAACGCATGAACTTGCGGCGCGGCCAGTAGAGGCCGGCGACATGGGCGACCGGCACCACGGGAACGCCAAGCTGGGTGTAGAGCTCGACGATGCCGTATTTGTAGGACGGCTCGGCGCCCGGCGGGCGGCGTGTGCCCTCGGGATAGATGATGAGCTGGCGGGGATTGCGCGCCATCTCTTGCCTGGTCGCGGCAACGACCGCCTTCAACGCCTTCGAGCGGCTGCCGCGGTCGACCGGGATCATGCGCATCTTCATGATGTACCAGCCGAAGAAGGGGATCCAGGTCAGCTCCCGCTTCAGGATATACAAGGCGTCGTCGAGATAAGGAAAAAAGGCGATCGCATCCCAGAAGGACTGATGCTTGGGAGCCAGGATGAAGGACCCTTCAGGCAGGTTCTCGGCGCCCGTGATCTCGCTCCTGGTGCCGGCGATCTTGTCGTAGAGCCACATCGAGGTGCGCGACCAGAATTTCGGCACGAACCAGGCGCGATGGCGTGGCGACAGGAAATAGAAGGGCGTCCAGAAGATCATCTGGACGACCAGGCTGAGATAGAAGGCAAGGTTGAACGCCAGCGAGCGGATATAAAGCATGCGGGAAGGAGCCCGGTGTGAAAGTGTGCGTTGGTTACACCAAGCGCGGCCAAAAAGGAAACGGCGTGGCGAGCGAACCCCGTCACAATGACCGCGCCAGCCTCTCCCTCAGGCGCGGCGCGGCGAAATCGAGGAAAGCGCGCAGCTTCACCGGCAGCAGGCCCTGGCCGGCATGCACAAGGCTGACCGGCCAGGGCGGCGGCTCGAACGGCTCGAGCACCACGCGAAGCGCGCTGGCGCGCACGGCGGCGTCCGCCTGATAGGAGAGCACCTTGGTCAGGCCGAGACCGGCGATCGCCGCATCGATTGCCGCCTCGGCGGTGTTGACCTGCAGCCGCGAGCGTACCGAAACCGCGGTCTCGCTCTTGCCCGTGCCGAAGCTCCATGTCGCAAGAGCGGCAAGCCCTTCGAAGGTTATGCAGTCTTGGCCGACGAGGTCGCGCGGTTCAAGCGGCACGCCGTGCTCGGCGAGATAGGCCGGGCTTGCGCAGACGATGCGGCGGATCGCGCCGACGCGCGTTGCGACCATGGCCGAATCTGGAAGCTCGCCGATGCGCACGGCGAGATCGATATGCTCCTCGACCAGTTGGGTGATCCGGTCGGACAGCGTCAGGCGGATGTCGACGTCGGGATAGGCGGCGAGGAAGGCGGTGACCACGGGCAGCACGTGCAGGCGGCCGAAGACGACCGGCGCAGTGACGGCCAGCTCGCCGGTCGGGCTCAAATATTCGCCGGCGGCGGCGCGCTCGGCTTCGCTCACCTCATCCAAGATGCGGCGGCAGGCGGCCAGGTAGGATTGGCCGGCATCGGTCAGTGTGAGGCGACGCGTCGAGCGGTTGAGCAGGCGCGTCTTCAAATGCTTTTCCAGCTCGGAGAGCTTGCGGCTGACGGTCGCCAGCGGCATGCCGGCGCGCCGCGCGGCGGCGGAGAGGCTGCCGGCCTCCACCGTAGCGACGAACAGGGACATGGCGTCGAGGCGATCCATTCATTCTTCCGGAAAATGGAAGGACAGATTACGAATATGCCTTCTACCTCCGGATTTCGGAAGGGACTAAATGTCCTGCTACTTGGTTTGAGGAGCGCCGCCATGAATGCCTTCACCAGCGATGTCGCCTTCACGCCTACGGTCAAGGCCATCCAGTCCCGCAAAGGTTCGCGCGGAACCTATGGGCGGGTCGAGGAGCGGGGCGGCTGGCAGGCAACGATCACGCCCGATCTTGCCGCATTCATCGAGGCGCAGACCAGCGTGTTTCTGGCGACGGCCAATGCTGGGGGTCAGCCCTATATCCAGCACCGTGGAGGCCCGGCCGGCTTCCTAAAGGTGCTCGACGAGCAGACGATCGGCTTTGCGGATTTCTCAGGCAACCGGCAGTTCATCACCCAGGGCAATCTTCAAGACAACGCCCAAGCCTTCCTGTTCCTGATCGACTACATGCTTCGGCAGCGCATCAAGATCTGGGGCAGGGCACGGGTGGTCGAAGACGATGCGGCGCTGACGGCAAGGCTGATGCCGGCAAACTACAAGGCGCGGCCGGAGCAGTCGATCCTGTTCACCATCACGGCCTGGGATGCCAATTGCCCGCAGCACATTCCGCAGCGTTTTGAAGCAGCAGACGTGGCCGCGGCGCTTGCCGAACGCGACCGGCGCATCGCCGATCTGGAACGGGAGGTCGCAGGCCTGCGCGACAGCGCGGGGAATGAAGCCTAGTTCTTCGACACAGGGATTTTGAAAGGTTGCAGATGCTCGTTTCGGTGAATCATCGCAAACGTTCGTGATTAGGCGAGGCTTTCCCAACGTCGTCATCCCAGGGCGTAGCGACGCGAAGCGGAGCGAAGACCCAAGGATCCATGCCGTGACCTTAGCCGAAGAACGCAGCGGAGCAGAATTCTGCACCGCAGCGGCACGTCGAAGCCACGGCATGGATCCTATGGTCTGCGCCGCGTCGCTTCGCTCCTTGCTCCGCCATAGGATGACGAAGCGAGGGGCGTTTTCGGCCAATCGCCAAGGCATGCGATCTGCCAATGCAAGCGCTATCCGATTCGCTAAAATTTCTGTGCCGGGAGAAACTAGTTCTTCCTGACTGTGGAAGCTTCGGCGATGGTGACGCCCTCGGCGGTCGGGCGAAGCGGAACGACGCCGCGCGCCAGCGCCAGCACGTATTTGCTGTATTCGGTGAGCAGAACGCGCAGCGCTTCAGGCTTGGTCAGCCAGCTGCCGTTGCCGAGTTTGGTGTTGACCACCGGATAGGGTTCGAGCCGCGCGCCATGCAGCAGCCGGCCCATCTCGAGCAGGCTGCGCGGCATGTGATAATTGTTGGTGACCAGGATGATGCTGCCATAGGCGTGGCTTTCCACCCATTTGGCGCTCTCCTCGGCATTGCCGATCGTGTCGAGCGCGGCGCGGTCGATGTCGACGCAGCAGGAGAACAGCTGCTTGTCGCCGCCCATCGCCACTTGCAGCTGGCGGCGGCTGGCCGAGGGGTGAACGCCGCTGATCAGCAACCGCTCGCCTTTGCCCGACGCCAGCAGATCCATGGCGGCGTCGAGCCGCGACTGGCCGCCGGTGAGCACGATGATGGCATCGGCCTTGGCCGGATTGGCCGGCGTCGTCATGCTGCTGACTTTGTCGGCGAACCATCCGAAGCCGCCGGCGAAAAGCGCCAGCAGGGCAAGCACGAAGAAGGAGCAGATACGAAGCGCAAATCTCAGACGCCCGGACCTTGCAGGCACCGCGCCGCGCGCAAGCGCTGCTGGCATCCGTCCAGCCGTTCCGATCGAATCCCGCGCGTCCATCATCCCCAGGTTAATCCTGAAAACATCCTATGGTTAACTCTGAAATGCGGCCTTTGATAGATAAGGCGGCGCACATTGCGTTACGGCAGCTCCCACTCTGTGATCGTTTTCCTTCCCGAACATAACGGTTTCAGACCGGTGTTCATTTCGTCCCACGGCGATCGCGTCATGATCAGCCCGCATCCGGCTGGCGGATGTCGATATCGCTGAGATAGGCAACGACCGTGGCATGCGAGGTCGCCGCCGTCAGCGCGCCGATCACCAGCACCATCAGGCCGACGCCGAGATAGCCGGTGGAGCCGATGGCGAAATTGCCGAACAGCGCGGTCGCCTGGTCGGCCTCAGGCGTCGCCATGTTGCGCGACGACCACCAGGAAAAGACGATGAAGACCAAAATGGCCGCCGCGCCGCCGGCGGCGGCACCCTTCATGCCGGTGACCAGGAAATGCCAGCGGAATTCGCGCGCGATGAAGCGGGCTTCGGCGCCGACGAAATGCAGCACTTCGATGATGTGGCCGTTGCCCGCCATGGCGCCGCGCGTGGCGAACACCACCGTCAGCACCGTCGCCGACAATATCAGCGCCAGAACGGCAAAGCCGATCGTCACCGTTGTATGCGCCATTGCGACCAGCCGGTCGACCCAGGTGCGGTGATCGTCGAGCGCAGCGCTCGGCAGCTTGGGCGTGATCGCGGCGCGCATGGCGGCGAAGTCGGGCGGACTGGCCTCGTCGATGGTGACGACGATGAGGCGCGGCACCGGCAGTTCGTCGATGTTGAGGCCGGTGCCCAGCCACGGCTCCAAGAGGCGCGCCGTCGCCTCGCGGTCGACGATCTTCGTGCCCTTCACGCCGGGAAACTCGCTGGCGATCTGCGAGGCCTGCGCGAGGGCTGCTTCCATGTCGAGGCCCTCGACCGGCTTGATCTGGATCGTCGCCTCGCGCGAGATCTGGTTCTCCCACACCGAAGCGGTGTCGCGCACCAGCGTCACGGCGCCGAAGGTCAGGCAGGACAGGAAGGTCATGATGGCGATGACCAGCACCAGTGCCCGGCCGGCGATGTTCTGCGCCGGCACGATCGGCGCCATCTTGCGCTGAACGCGCCGCACCGTCGCCGTCGTCTCGACGGCCTCGTCATGCATGTGATCGGCCGGAAGGTCAGTCATAGACGTCCAGCCTTCCGCCGGCGAGAATCATGCGGCGCGCATCGACCTGCTCCATCAGGCCGAGATCGTGGGTGGCGATCACCACGGCGGTGCCTAGTCGATTGAGCTCGATGAATAGCCTCAGCAGCCGGCGCGCCAGCGGCGGATCGACATTGCCGGTAGGCTCGTCGGCAAGCAGGATCTCCGGCTGCTCGATCAGCGCGCGTGCGATCGCGGCGCGCTGCTTCTCGCCGCCGGACAGCACCGGCGGCAGCACGTGCATGCGGTCGCCGAGGCCGACCCATTTCAGGAGCTCGGTGACGTCGGTGCGGTAGCCTGCCTCCTCGCGCCCGCGCACGCGCAAAGGCAGCGCGACGTTCTCATAGGTAGTCATGTGGTCGAGCAGGCGGAAATCCTGGAACACCACGCCGATACGGCGACGCAATAGCGGCAGCTCGCCGCGCGAGATGCGCGAGCGGTCCTTGCCGAAAATGGTGATCAGCCCACGCGTCGGCTTCAGCGACATGAAGAGCAGCCGCAGCAAGGTGGTCTTGCCTGCGCCGGAGGGGCCGCTCAGGAACTGAAAGGAGCGCTCCGGAATGTGCAAGGAGATGTCGCGGAGGATCTCCGGACCCATGCCATAGCGGAGGCCGACATTTTCGAAGCGGATCACGTTCGGCGACCTGAAACCTTGGGCGGCGTTCTGCCAGCCTGTTCTGTGCCAAGACCATCGGCCGGCATGGTTAATGGTCGGTTAATTTCGGCTCGTTTTCGACGTTTCACAGCGGTTCCGGTGGGGAAGCGTTAACCATTTGCGTTTACCCAAAACAAACGAAGATTGCACTGGGGCCGTAATGGCTGAGGATAGAACCGCGCGCCCTGTTTCCGGCGAAATCATGACCGGCCGGGCGGCGAATGCCGCGCCGGAGCGCGTCGTGCTCGATGTCCCGCCCGACATCGTCGACGCCGACTATGTGGTGCTGCCGCGTTTCGCAACTCGTCCGGAACCGATCGCGCCGCCGCCGCCAACGCCCTCGACGCCCTCCATCGAAGGCATGGGCATGCTGCGCAAACCGGAGGCCGCGCCCGCGCGCCCGGCTTCGCGCGGCGGTCCGGTCTTCTGGACCGCCGGAGTGGGCGCGGCGCTCGTCGCTTTCTGGGTCTCGGGCGGGCACGCGCTGGTGCGTCAGAGCCCTTTCTGGGCGGCTGCGCAGCCGGCAAGCGCGCTCAGCATTTCCGGCGTGACGTCGCGAATCGATGCCTCGGGATTGAAGCCCGTTCTTTTCGTCGACGGCGAGGCCGCCAATGACGGCGCAAGATCGGAGTCGCTGCCGCCAATCGAGATACGCGTCACAGACAAAGCCAGCAACGTCATCCGCTACAGGCTGGGGACATCCAACCGCCCGCTGGCACCCGGCGAAAGATTCGGCTTTTCCAGCCGGCTCGATGTGCCTAGAAACGGTGTAAAAACCGTCTCTGTAATCTTCGCCGGCTAGGCGATCTCTCAAGAAAGGCAATCGATGCCAGTTGTGCGCGGCAAGGACATCGAGGTCCTGTTTTCGGCGTCGGCGATCGCCCGCCGCAATCTCGAGCTCGCCAAGGAGATCGCCGGGCGCGACTACCACGACCTTCTGGTGATTTCGATCCTGAAGGGCTCGTTCGTCTTCGCCGCCGATCTGATCCGCGCCATGCACGATGTCGGCCTGTCGCCCGAGGTGGAATTCATCTTCATCTCCAGCTATGGCGCCGGTACCACCAGCGGCGAGGTCAAGGTGCTGCGCGACATCGACAATGAGGTTGCCGGCCGCGACGTGCTGCTGATCGACGACATACTGGAATCCGGCAAGACGCTTTCCTTCACCCGCGACCTCATGCTGTCGCGCGGCGCCAGGAGTTGCGCCATCGCGGTGCTGCTCGACAAGCGCATGCGGCGCCAGACCACGCTCAACGCCGATTATGTCGGCTTCGACTGTCCCGACTATTTCGTCGTCGGCTACGGCATGGATGTCGCGCATGCTTTTCGCGAGTTGCCGTTTGTCGGCGTCGTGAAGGGCGATGCGTAGGGCGGCGCTGACAACGTTTCGCCGACCTTTCGAATTTTCAGAAAAAGTCAACGTTTCCCAGCCATGTATTTCGGCATGGCAAAACTTCTGATCGTCGAGGACGATGAGTCCGTCCGTACCCTCGCCGCCCGCGCGCTGGAGCGCGATGGGCACAACGTAGCCATTGCCGCCGACGGCGCGCAGGGCCTGGCGCTGATCCGGCAGGCGCATGGCGGCTACGATCTCGTGGTGTCCGACATCCGCATGCCGGAGATGGATGGCATCGAGATGGCGACGGCGGCAGCAAAACAGTTCCCGGCGATGAAGATCATGCTGATGACCGGCTATGCCGACCAGCGCGAGCGCGCCGAGGAACTGAACGGCATCATCCTCGACGTCGTGCAGAAGCCGTTCACGCTGGCCGAAATCCGCGCCCGCGTCGGTCGGGCGCTTAGCTGCTTCGCTTGACCGTTTAGACAGCATCGCCGGTCGCGGCGACCGTCGGTGCCGCACTGCGCCGGCGTTCACCGTTGAGCGCAACCAGGCCGGCGCCGATAATGAGCGCCGCGCCCAGCACCGTCGTTTCGCGCGGCACCTCGGCGAAAAACAGGAAACCCCAGAGCGGCGACCAAAGGATGCCGGTATATTCGAAGGTGGCGACGCGGTTCGCGGGCGCCATCCGGTAGGCCTGCGACAGCAAAATCATGCCGGCGGAAGCGACGAAGCCGCAGGCGGCCATCTTCAGGAAGTCCGGCAGCGCCGGCCACACCCATGGCCGCACCAGGAAGTCGAGGCTCGGATGGCCCGCGTGGGTGATGCCGGCAAGATGAAATATCGTGGCGACCGCCACAGCGCCGGTGAGATAGGCACCGTTCTGGTAGAAGGCCATGACGGTGGAGGATTCGGTGTCGCCGATCCGGCGCGCCATCAGCTGCGAGAAGCCGTAAAGAAACGCCGAGCCGAGCGACAGGAGTGCTGCCCAGTCGAACAATCCGGCGCCCGGACGCAGCATCACGACCACCCCGACCAGGCCGATCAGCACCGTCGTCAGCGTCCGCCAGGAGACGTGCTCACCGAGATAAGGCCCGGCAAGCGCCATGATGAAGAGTGGCGCCATGAAATAAAGCGCTATGGCGTCGGCCAGCGATAGGGCGGCGATCGCCAAATAGTAGACGGTGTAGGAGCTGAATTGGATGAAGGCGCGCAGCGTCAGCATGCCTGCTCGCTTCGACAACAAAGCCTTCAGACCGACGTCGGCCTGGACGATAACGATAAGGATCGGCAACGCGACGATGGCGCGGATCGCTATCACTTCCGTCACCGGATAGCCGCCTGAAACCGCCTTCACCAGCGGGTCCTGCAACGAAAAAACGAGAACACCCAGGCAGAGGCTCAGAATGCCAAGCGCCGTCCGGTTCTGCATGGTCGATCCAGCGAAAAAGAGCCCGCCACCGTTTCGGGCAGCGGGCACGAGTGAGGACTCTTCGAATTGGTCCGCGGCCGAATCTCGCGGCCGCATATCCAATGGGTAGAGCAACTATCCTGCGGCGTTTGACATGTTGCAAACGAATTGGAATGATACCAGCAATCAAAATTTCTTATGGCGACTTCGATGAAGCCCACCCTCGACAGCGACCTCCTGCGCACCTTCGTGGCGGTGGCCGAGACGGGCAATTTCACCAAGGCCGCCGAAAGGGCCGGACGCACCCAGTCGGCGGTATCCATGCAGATGAAGAAGCTGGAGGACATGGTCGGCGACAGCCTGTTCGAGCGCGGCTCGCGCGGGGTGGCGTTGACACGGCGCGGCGGCGAACTCATCGGCAACGCCCGCCGGATCGTGTCGCTGCTCGACGAGACGGCGGCTTCGCTGGTGGCGCCACCGCTCGGCGGGCTGGTGCGCATCGGGATCCCTGCCGAATACGGCCGTTCGATCTTGTCGCGGGCGCTCGGCGAATTCGCCAAACGCCACCCGCGCGTGGAGGTTACGGTGCGCTATGCCCACTCGGCCTCGCAGGTGAGGGCGCTGGCGGCGGGGGAGCTCGACCTCGCCGTGGTGTTCGAGTGGGAAGGCTTTTCCGGCGGCGAGGTGCTGATGCACGATCCGACGGTGTGGGTGACATCGACGCTGCACCACATGCATGAGGAGCGGCCGGTGCCGATCGCGCTCTACAGCCGCGACGGCTGGTGCCGCGACTTCGCGATCAAGTCGCTGCAGCAACGCGACCTCGATTACCGCGTTGCCTATACCAGCGACACCAATGGCGGCCTGGCGCTGGCGGTCACTTCCGGTCTCGCGATCGCGCCGATCTCGCGCAGCAACATCCCGCCGGATTGCCGCGAGCTGACGGCGGCCGACGGCTTCGGAGACATCGATTCCTCCAATGTGGTGCTGCACCGCAATCCGCAGGCGGCCGGCGAAGCGATCGACGGCATGGAGGACGCGATCCGCGAGGCTTTCATGCTGACCAGGCAGGCGCAAGCGACAGCCGATCTTTGATTGACTGAAACCGCCCGGCTCGCCCGGAACTTCGACAAAGTGGCCTGACGGCTACTTCAGCTCGAGCAGCCGTTCGAGGTAGCTGCGCTCGATGTCCGGGCTCAGCGCGTTGCCGAGCCGCTTGCGGATCGCTTCGAGGATCTGGCGGGCGCGCTGCACATCGATCTCGTCCGGCACCTTGACCGAATTGCCGTCGTCGGGACCCTTGGTGGCGCGCGGCCGGCCGAGCGGATCGCGGTCGGCATCCTGCTGACGCCCGCCCTGCTCGCTGCCGCCCTGGTCGCCTTGCATGGCCTGCATCTGCTTCATCATGTCCTTGGCGCCGCGGCGCAGGGCCTCCAGCGCCCGGCCCTGATGGCCGACCGCCTGGTCGCCTTCGCCTTCGCCAAGCGCATGCTCGGCATCGCCCATGGATTTGCCGGCCTCGCCGAAGCCCTCATTCGGCTGCATGCCCATGCCTTCGAGGCCCTTCTTCAGCTTGTCGAGCTCGCTCTGCAACTGGCCCTGGCCCTCCTGCAGCTGCTTCAGCGCGTCGGAGAATTCCTGCTGCGTCATCGGCTTCTGCCGGCCAAGCGGGTCGCGGTCGTCGCCGGGGCCTGGCTTCTGCCCTTCCTGCGACTGGCCCTGCTCGCCATCCTCACCCATCTGCTGGTCGCCGTTCTGGCCGCGCTGGCCACGCTGCATCTGGTCGAGGCGGAAGGTGTCGTTCATCATCTCCTGCTGGCGGCGCATGATCTCGCCCAGCTTGTCCATCTGCTGGCGCATCTCGCTGTCCTGCTCGCCGCCCTGCTGCTGGCGGCCGGCCTGCAGGTTGTTCATCATGTCCTGCAGCTCCGACAGGAGCTGCTGGGCCCGGTCGCGGTCACCGGATTTGGCGAGGTTCTCTATCTCGTCCATCATCCGGTTGATGTCGCTCTGGCGCAGTTCCCGGCCGTTCTGCTGCATCTGCGGCGCGTTCGGGTTCTGCTGCGCGCGCTGGGCGAATTCCTGCAGGAACTGGTTCATCGCCTCGCGCAGTTCCTTCATCGCCTTCTCGAGCTCTTCATCGCTGGCGCCGTTCTTGATGGCGTCCTGCAGCGCCTGCTGCGCCTGGCGCAAGCGCCGCTCGGCGGCCGACAGATTGCCTTCCTCGATGCCGAGCGCGATCTCCCACAGATAGCCCACCTCGTTGCGCAACTGGTCGTCGGTCCCGGAGAGTTTCAGCCGGCTCCTCGCGCTCATGATCGCGAGATAATGCGACATGTTGTCGAAGGTATCCTCGGGGCGCAGCGTGATCGCGTCCATCAGATCGAGCACGCGCGGCTTGGCGTTGGTGTCGAGCGCCAGCAGCCGGCGCTGCTCGATCACGGCGCGGGCCAGCGGATTGGCGAAGGGCCGCTCCGGCATCACCAAAGTCCTGGTTTCGCTGGTGGCGGTGTGGCCGGCATCGTCGGTGGCGATGAGCTTCAGCTTGATGGTGCTGCCGGCCCAGACATGCTCGGTCAGGTCCTTGGTCGTCTTGGCCGTGTTCGCCTTGCCGCCGCGACGCGGCAGGGTCAGGGGCATGTCGGGCGGGCCATAGAGCGGATGCGCATTGGCCGGCGGCGGATCCGACAGCTCGAAGGCAGCCTTGGCGGAGGCCGCGCCATAATCGTCGTCGATCTGGTAGTTGAGCTCGATGGCGCCGTTGACGGCGCGCTTCGGCTCACCGACGAAACGGATCGTCGGCGGCTTGTCCGGAATGATGGCGAAGGCCCAGCGGCCGAGGTCGTCCTCGCCGGACTTGAGCGTCAGCGTGCCATTGGTGCTCAGCTTGCCGGAGAACTGGCGCACCTTGGGTCCGGGCTGGGCGGCGGCTGGGGCGACACCCTTCGGCGCGGCCGGCTCGATGGCGCGGTCATTGCCGTTCGTGTCGGCATAGCTCAACGTTTCCTCGCCCGAGCCGCCGGTGACGCGCAGCGAGACGTCGCTGCCCTGCGGGATGCTGAAGGTCTGCGCGGCCTGCTTGACGTCGGCGGTCAAAAACAGCGGCGGCTTGCCGGTATAGGCGGGCGGCGTCACCCAGGCATCGATGCGCGGCGGCACGGTATCGCGCGCGGCGCTGGCGACGAAGCCGTCGCCGATCCTGCCGCCGAAAGGACCGAACGAGAAGGCAAAGGCGGTGACGAACAGCAGCCCAACCAGAGCCCGCAGGCCCCAGCGGTCGTAATCCGGCACGCTTGTGCGCGGCCTGTCGGCGCCGAGACTGGAGAGCCGCTCGGCCATGCGCTTCTGGTGCTCGCGCCACAGAGCCTGAGAGAAAAGGCTCTCCGCGCCGCTCGGCCTGTCGGTCTGCACCTGTACGGGGCTGTGCAGCAGCTCGTTCGCGGCCTCGATGCGCCGGTCGACCTCGGCAGTGGAAGGAAGGCGGAAGAAGCGCAGCGGATAGAGCGCCGCCAGCGCCAAGATGGAGAATAGGATCACCAGGCCGATCCGCGCCGGATCCGGCAAACGCTGGAACAGGGCGAACCACGAGACGCTGAGGAACAGGCCGGCGACCACTGCCAGCGGCAGCAGCAACGGCCAGCCACGCTCGAAGATCATCGAGGCCCGCGTCGCCAGCCGACTGAGCGCCAGACGCCCGGCCAGACCGCGTTCGCTGGAAATGGGTCGTTCCGTCATCGGCCCTTCCTGCCCGGGCAGGACAGCCCGAGCCTCATGAGCAAAAGAATAACAGCAAACACGGCAAAGGCGAGGCGGGTTCCAAAATCGTGAAGAGCTTCGCCCAGATTATCGTTAGAAATTCGCGGGATTTGTGTTGGAACCGCAGACCAGGACGGCCACGCGCTCGCCAGGTGCCGGCGCGTAGCGGCCGGAAAGCATCGCGGCGAAGGCAGCGGCCCCGCCGGGCTCGGCGATGATTCGCGCGCGGTCCCAGAGCGCTCTCTGGGCGGCCACGATGTCGTCGTCGCTGACCAGGATCGAGCGCTCGACGAAGGCTTCCGCAATCGGGAACATCATCTCGCCGACGCGCTTCGGCGCCAGCGAATCGGCGGCGATGCCTTCCGCCGGCGCATCGACCGGCTTGCCGGCCTCGAAGGCGCGGTAGAGCGTCGGCGCGCCTTCGGGCTCGATGGCGACGATGCGGATGCGGCCAGCGAACCAGGCGGCGATGCCGCCGATCAAGCCGCCGCCGCCGACGGCGACCAGAAGTGTGTCGATCTCGGGCAGGTCGGCCTCGATCTCGAGGCCGAGCGTGCCCTGGCCGATAAGCGTCTCCTCCTGGTTGAAGGCATGGATCTGCAAGGCGCCGGTCCTGGCGGCAAAATCCTCGCTGGCGGCCAGCGCCTCGGCGTAGCGCGCGCCGCCGACGACCAGCTCGGCGCCATAGCCGCGGATGCGTTCGAGCTTGGCCGGCGGGCTGACCTCGGGCACGAAGATCGTCGCTTTGTGCCCGAGCTTCATGGCGGCGTAGGCGACGGCGGCACCATGATTGCCGCCGGAAGCGGCAACGACGCCTGCTTCCGGCACCTGCCGCTCGAGCAGGTTGGTGAAGGCGCCGCGCGCCTTGAACGAGCCGGAATGCTGCAGGCATTCGAGCTTCAGGTCGACCGGGAAGGCAGGCCGGCCGAAGTCGGCCATGTCGACGCGCATCACCGGCGTGTGGCGGACGTATGGGCGTATGCGCGGCTCCACGGCGGCGATGCGTTCGCGCGTGATCGTCCTGCTGTTCAACATGCCTTGCTCCCTGGGATTGACATCAATTAGTAACTTAGCAAAATGGCTAAATGCAAGAGGTCGAAATCTTCAAGGCGATTGCCAGTGAGCGCAGGCTGCAGATCCTCGATTGGCTGAAGGATCCGCGCGCGCATTTCCCGCGCCAGGCCGATGGCGATCTGGTCGAGGACGGCGTCTGCGCGCTGCTGATCGCCGAAAAGCTCGGCATCACCCAGGCGACGCTCAGCGAACATATGCGCGTCTTGACCCAGGCGGGCCTGCTCAGCGCCAAGCGCACCAAGCAATGGATATTCTATCGCCGCGACGAGGACAGGATCGCCGAAGCCAAGGCGCTCATCCAGCAGAAGATTTAGGCGTCACTCCAGCCAATCGGGCAGCGAGTCCAGTCCGATCAGCTCCTCATAGGTCTGGCGCTGCCGTACGACATGGAAGCGGTCGCCGTCGACCAGCACTTCGGGCACCAGGAGCCTGGTGTTGTAGGTGCCGGCCTGCACCGCGCCATAGGCGCCGGCGGTGGCGACGGCGATGAGGTCGCCGGCCTTCAGCCTGGGCATGTCGCGGTCGAGGCCGATGAAGTCGCCGGTCTCGCAGACCGGGCCGACAATATCGACCTTCATGCGCGGCGTGACAGCCGGCGGCTGCACCACCGGCTTGATATCGTGGAAGGCGTCGTAGAGCGTCGGCCGGATCAGGTCGTTCATGGCGGCGTCGACGACGAGGAAGTTCTTGGCGTCGCCTTCCTTCACATAGATCACTTCCGACACGAGGATGCCGGCATTGCCGACGATCAGCCGGCCAGGCTCGAACATCACCTTCAGGCCGAGCTTGTTGACGTGCTTGCGGACGATCTCGGCATAGGCGTCAGGCAGCGGCGGCGGGTTGTTGTCGACGCGGTACGGGATCCCGAGGCCGCCGCCGAGGTCGATATGCTCGATGGCGTGGCCATCGGCGCGCAGCACGCCGACCAACTCAACCAGCAGCGCGAAGGCGTCGTCGAAAGGCTGCAGCTCGGTGATCTGGCTGCCGATATGGGTGTCGATGCCGGTCACCTTGATGCCGGGGAGCTCTGCCGCGCGGGCATAGACCTGGCGCGCCCGCTGCCATGGAATGCCGAACTTGTTCTCGGCCTTGCCGGTCGAGATCTTCTTGTGGGTCTTGGCATCGACGTCCGGATTGATGCGCAGCGAGATCGGCGCCACCTTGCCGAGGGCGGTCGCGCGCGCCGAAAGCAATTCCAGCTCAGGCTCGGATTCGACGTTGAAGCACAGGATGCCGGCCGCGAGCGCGAAATCCATCTCGCGCGCGGTCTTGCCGACGCCCGAAAACAGGATCCTGCCGGCCGGGATGCCGGCGGCCAAAGCGCGGCGCAATTCGCCTTCCGACACCACGTCGGCACCGGCGCCTTGCCTGGCAAGCGTCTTCAGCACGGCCTGGTTGGAATTGGCCTTCATGGCGTAGCAGACCAGCGCGTCGAGGCCGGCAAAAGCTTGCTTGAAGACGCGGAAATGCCTGGTCAGCGTCGCCGTCGAATAGCAGTAGAAAGGCGTGCCGACCTGCTTTGCGATGTCGGGGATCGCGACGTCCTCGGCGTGAAGCACGCCGTCGCGGTAATCGAAATGGTTCACGGGAAATGGTCCGAAAGTTGGAGCACGATGAGATCGGGCGATCTCATCGGCTCTAGAGCAAGGGGTCGAGAATGAACTTCTTGTCCTTGACCGGTTTCTCCGGCTCGGGCGGCAGCGGCTGCTTCGCCTTCTCCGCGTCCTTGCGCGCCTGGACGGCAGCCTCGTAGGGCGTATCGAGGCCGGCCCTCCTGCCGCAGGCCGTGACGGTGACAACCGCCGCCAGCAGCACGAGCGTCACCAAAATCCTGCCTCGGGTCATCGATCCATCCGTTCGAAACTGTTTTCTTGTGCCGCCGCTTTTAGCTGAGTTTTCGGCGCATTGCATCCCGGCATTACGCCTTGGCCAGGCGCTTTTTCCAGTAGCGGATCTGTTTCCGTACTTCCGACGGCGCGGTGCCGCCGAAGCTCACGCGGCTCTTCACCGAATTCTGCACCGCGAGCACCGAGAAGATGTCGCTGGTGATGCCGGAATGGATCGAGCGCAGGTCCTCCAGTTGGAGCTTTTCCAGGCCGACTTTCTTCTCTTCGGCCAGAGCGACGGCGCGGCCGGTGACATGATGGGCCTCGCGGAAGGGAAGGCCGAGGTTGCGCACCAGCCAGTCGGCAAGGTCGGTCGCGGTGGCATGACCGGCGCCGGCGGCCTTCTTCATGGCGGCGGCATTGATGGCCATGTCGCGCACCATGCCGGTGGTCGCCGCCAGCATCAGGTCGAGCGTCTCGGCGGCGTCGAAGACCGATTCCTTGTCTTCCTGCATGTCCTTGCCGTAGGTCAGCGGCATGCCCTTCATCACCGTCAGCAGGCCGACGAGGTGGCCGTTGACGCGGCCGGTCTTGCCGCGCACCAGCTCGGCGGCGTCCGGGTTTTTCTTCTGCGGCATGATCGAGGAGCCGGTTGAGAAGGAATCCGACAGCCGGACGAAGCCGAACTGCGGCGTTGACCAGATGATGATCTCCTCGGCGAGCCGTGACAGATGCGTGCCGCAGATCGCGGCGATGGACAGGAATTCGAGCGCAAAGTCGCGATCGGAAACGCTGTCGAGAGAGTTGCGCATCGGCTCGCGGAAGCCGAGCGCCTTCGCCGTCATGTGACGATCGATGCCGAAGCTGGTGCCGGCGAGCGCGGCGGCGCCCAACGGGCTCTCGTCCATCCGTTCGATGGCGTCGCGGACGCGCGACAGATCGCGGCCGAACATCTCGACATAGGCCATGCAATGGTGGCCGAAGGTCACCGGCTGCGCCGCCTGCATGTGGGTGAAGCCCGGCATCACGGTCGCGGCGTGCTCCTCGGCGCGTTCGAGGAACGCGGCGATGAGGTCCTTCAGTGCCAGGGCGACCCGCTGGCATTCCTCCTTGACCCAGAGTCTCAGATCGACCGCCACCTGGTCGTTGCGCGAGCGGGCGGTGTGCAGGCGGCCGGCGGCCGTACCGATCAGGTCGGCAAGGCGCGCCTCGACATTCATGTGGATGTCTTCGAGCCTGGTCGAGAATTCGAATTTGCCGGCCTCGATCTCTTTCAGGATCGTGTTCAGCCCGTGAGCGATTTTTTCTTGATCGGCCGCCGAAATAATGCCCGTTTGCGCCAGCATCTCGCTGTGGGCGATCGATCCGCGGATGTCCTGCGCATAGAGTTTGCGGTCGAAGGAGATCGACGCGTTGATCGCTTCCATGATCGCGGCCGGACCCGAGGCAAAACGTCCGCCCCACATCTGGTTGCTGGCCTTCTTGTCGCTCATCGCTATAACCCGTGCTCCGGAGCAGTTTTTAAGAAAATGGCAGACGGCAATAAATTCTTCCCGGCCCCGCGCCTCATCCTCGCCGCCCTTGCGGCGGGCGTGCTGGCGGGCGCGGTCGCGGTATATGTCAGCGAGAGCGGTTCTGGCAACAACGCGCCAGATCAGGTTGCCGCCGCCGGCAGCAGCAAGGACGACGTCGCGTGCAAGGCCAAGGGCGAGCGGGCCAGGCAGGTCGCGGCAAAGGCCGTCGGCCAGGTGGCAGCGCTGCAGCCGGCCGATCCGCCGCAGTCGCTGAAGAGCCTTGCCTTCAACGGCCCCGACGGCAAGCCGATGACGATCGCCGACCGTGCCGGCAAGACGGTGCTGCTCAATCTCTGGGCGACATGGTGCGCACCCTGCCGCGCCGAAATGCCGGCGCTCGACGCGCTGCAGAAGGAAAAGGGCAGCGACGCCTTCGAGGTCGTCTCGGTTAACGTCGACACCGGCGACGACGCCAAGCCTAAGAAATTCCTCAAGGAGATCGGCGTCGAGACGCTCGGCTATTACCGGGATCCGACGATAGCTTTGTTCAACGAGGTCAAGACACGCGGGCTGGCGCTGGGCTTGCCGGTGACGATGCTGATCGACGGCGAAGGCTGCCTGATCGCGCATATGAACGGGCCGGCCGAATGGTCGAGCCCCGACGCCAAGCGGCTGGTGGAGACCGCATTGGCGCCGTGAACGCGGGTCTGCCAAAATTTCAGTTCGGGAGAAGTTCCCGGGTCAGCTATGCCCATCTAATAACAGAGAGAAATCTGCCTGCGCGGTGTCCTGTCCGTTGATTCGAAACGAAACCCCGTGCGCGCCTGGATAGTGCCGCCGCGTCGTGACCTCCTTGAAGGCGTGCCGGCGGCTGAATGTCGTCGCCTCGCCAGGGGCGAGGACGATATTCCCACCCTTGAAGACTTTCGGTCGTCTTGAACCGCCGGCCTTCAGGAGATGCAGCACATAGTCGATGGTCAGGCGCTGCGATTGCGTCGACAGCGACCGCAGGGTGATTGACAGGTCGATTGTTTCGCCCATCCTGACTTCTCGTGCCGACAGCCTGGGCGGTTCCATCTCGATTTCCGGTCGGCGGCTTCCGAAAATCGCAAGGGCGTCTGCCTGGCCTTGCTTGATGAGCGTGCGGCAGGCGTGCCGAAGCAACGCTTTGCGCTCGCCCTCTGCTCCGATCATCCATCGAGCTGCAAGTTCGACAACTATGGCGGGATGATCTTTGGAAATGTCGTTGAGGTGGTTCGCCACTGATCGACGCACATAAGGTTCGGGGTCGTCGCGCAATCGTTCAAGCAGCGGTATAACTGGCCCCGGATCGGTTATCAGCGCCGGCAATTGCATGGCCCAGGGCAAGCGCGGCCGTGTACCTTCTGAAACCAATCGTCGCACATGGCGGTTGGGATCGCCGATCCAACCCGCCATGATCGCCAATGCGCGGGGCTGGTCCGCGAGCAGCAAGTAGCGGATGCCGAACTCCGCTGAAAAGCGCGTGGTCAACTCGCGCATGAGCGACATCGAACGGTCGAAATCGTCGATCCCATGGTGGCCGACCAGCATCGTCAGCGGCATGATGGCCCATCCGCAGATGCCGTCTTCATCGGAAGGCTGATCGGCATGATCGAGCCGGTCAGGGTGGAGCATCGCAAGCAGGATTTCCGCGCGACGAGCCGGATCGGCAGGCAGGGCGTCATGCAGCTGGTCTGCAATCAACTGTGCTCGTGCTTTGAGCTCCAGCCCGGCAAGCCGCGGCTCGATTGCGGCAGCAAAGGCCGCGGCATCGAATCCTCGCATGCACCGCTTCAGGTGCGCCGCCAGACAGCGCACCAAATCCGGCGAGAAGACGTTCTTGAACGGCTCCAAGAGCGGACCTCAGCCGTAGACCGCGAGGGACGTATAGTGAGCAACCCCCTCGTCGGGCTTGTCCGCGTCCATCGCCATAACCGCGAAATACGCCTGGCACTGGGGCGACTCCATCGCATGCTCCATTACCGCTCTGGCGTCGGCAGCGCTTCGCCAATGGACAAGATCGAGGTAGTTTCCTTCGTACAGCCGTAGAAGCTCACGGCGGAGGAACCCCGGTTGCCTGCCAAGAAACTCTCGCTGAAACCGTTCTGATGCAGCGACGAGTTCGGCTTCTGATTTCCCGACGGCCAAATTGATCTTCGCCATTTCCACAGTGATTGCAGTCATTGTCGTATCCTCGATTGCGATGATTTCTCGTAGTTTTAAAGCTGTCATTTTATGGCATATTTCTCCAATGCCACGTGCCTCTGCCCGCAGCCGGCTTGACCGGCTTGATTTGCTCGCGAGCCGTCTTAAAGCGGACGAACCAATGACCATCGCTGAGATCGCCAGCGAGCTCGGCATCAGCGCGCGGACGCTCGCCCGCGACCTCGAGATCCTGCGCGAGCGAGGGCTGCCGGTAGAGTCGGATCGAGGTCGAGGGGGCGGCGTCCGGCTGCACCGGACATGGGGTATTGGGCGCGTGACGCTGACCTATCGCGAAGCGGTCGACCTGCTGGTTAGCCTCGCCATCGCGGAGCAGCTTCAGTCCCCCTGGCTGATTGCCAATCTATCCTCGATTCGGCGCAAGCTGACGGCGTCCTTCGCCCCGGCCCTCCGCGACCGCATCGAAGCGTTGCGGAACCGTATCCTCATCGGCCACAGCGCATCCGCTTCGGTCGTACAGGGCTTCGCGGTCCCCGACGGCGATAGCATCAATGCGCTGTTTCGCGCCTTCCTCGAAACACGCGTGTTGCGTTTCAGCTACACGGACGTGCAGAACAGAAAAGCGATGCGGCTGGTGGAACCGCAACTCCTGCTATTGAACTATCCCGTCTGGTACGTGATCGGATGGGATCGAGATCGTGACGCAGTGCGCAGCTTCCGATGCGACAGGATGAGATTCGCGCTCGTCGAGGAGGAACAGTTTCAGCTGCGGCGGCCTGAAATTTTCGACAAAGCGATTGAAGGCGTGGACGTGATCAAGCCTTAAACATGAGCCGGCGCTGGGCCTGCCCGATCGCGCATATGAACGGCCCGGCGGAATGGTCGAGCCCCGACGCCAAGCGGCTGGTGGAAGCAGCGGTCAGTCCGTCAGGCTGAGCGCGATGCGGCGGCCGGCTCCAGCATCAGGATGCTGCCGCCGCGAGCCTGGGCGCGATCGTTGGCCGCCGGCGCCGGCACGCCGGTCAGCTCGCTGAAGGTCTCGATCGGGCCCGGCCTGCCGAGATAGTATCCCTGGCCGATCTCGCAGTCCTCGGCATCGAGGAAGCGCAATTCGTCCAGCGTCTCGACGCCTTCGGCCAGAACCGGCAGGCCGAGACCGCGCCCCAGCCCCAGCACGGCGCGCACGATGGCCGCGACCTGGCCGTTCCTGTCGACCGATTTGATGAAGGAGCCGTCGATCTTGATCTTATCGAAGGGGAAGGCGCGCAGGTTGGACAGCGACGAATAGCCGGTTCCGAAATCGTCCATCGCGACGCGGACACCAAGCGCCTTGACCTGCCGCAAGGTCGCGAGCGCCCGCGGCATGTCCTTGATAAGCGCCGTCTCGGTCACCTCGAGCTCCAGCCGGCCGGGTGCAAGGCCGGTGCGGAGAAGGATCTCGTGCACCTTGCGGCTGAAATTCGGATTGTGCAGTTGCACTGCCGAAACATTGACGGCGATCGTCAGCGGATTTTTCCAGCGCGCGGCCTCCTCGCAAGCCGTCGCCAGCACCCATTCGCCGATCTGGGCGATGCCGCCGCTGTCTTCGGCGACCGGGATGAAAACGGACGGCGGGATATTGCCTCGTTCGGGATGATGCCAGCGGATCAGGGCTTCGAAGCCGATCATCTTGCCGCTGCTGATTTCCTTTTGCGGCTGGTAGACCAGCCGGAACTCGCCGCGTGCCACCGCCTGGCGCAGATCGTGTTCCATGGCGCGCCGGTCGCGCGTCTCCGCACCCATCGAAGCCTCGAAATAGCGGTAGGTGTCCTTGCCCTCGGCCTTGGCGCGGTAGAGGGCGGTGTCGGCGTGGCTGACCAGCGCCGCCTGCTCGTCGGCGTCGAGCGGGAAAAGGGCGATGCCGATACTGGCCGACACCAGTTCGCCGCCGGGCGACAACTGGCTTTCCTGGCGCAGTTTTGCAAGCACGGCCTCGGCGATCCGGCCGGCGGCCTGCGGATCGGGAAGGTTCGGCGCGATGATCGCGAACTCATCGCCGCCGAGGCGGGCCAGCATCTGCCCGTGGCGGAGCACACTCGATGTGCATTGCGCCACCCTTTGCAGCACGGCGTCGCCGGCCGCGTGACCGAAGAGGTCGTTCACTTCCTTGAACCGGTCGAGATCGAGAAGCATGAGCGCGAGCTGCCCGCCCTTGCGGCTCGTGCCCGCCGCGGCGATCTCGGCTTCGAGCCGGCTGGTGAAGCTGCGGCGGTTGGCAAGCCCGGTCAGCGGATCGAAATGCGCCAGGTGAAGGATCTCCTGTTCGGCCTTCTTGCGCTCGCGAATGTCGCGGACGGCGACGACGTCGTGAGGCTTGCCGCAATAGTCGATGCTGCGGGCGATCAGCTCGACGGGGATCCGGGTGCCGTCCTGGCTGCGCAACTCGGCTTCCTGCGCCTGGCCGGTGCCGCCGGCGACGCCTAAGGCAACGCGCTCGCCGAAAAGATCGCCAAGCGTCATCGTGTTCAGCGTGCCGGCGGTGACGCCGCTCAGCGCCGCGATGCTGTCGTTGGCGCTGACGATGCGGCTGCCGTCGCAGACGATGAGCCCTTCCACGGCGGCGTTGGCCAGGCCATGCATGCGCTCGGCCTCGACCCGGTGACGGCGGAAGCGCAGATCGATCCTGAGCGCCGCGGCCGAGAGCACGAGGATGACCAGGCTCGCCGCCGCGGCGGCAAAGGCCTGCGACAGCGGCGCTATCGTGAATTGAGAGATCTCTATCGAGGAATCCGGGTAGATCGAGACGGCCCCCATGGCGATGAAATGCAGGGTGCAGATCGCCAATGTGAGCAGGATGGCGGCGGCGATCGTCGTAAGTGTCGACGGGCGGCGCAGCACAACGAGCAGCGAAAGCGCGGCAAGCGTGATGCCCGCCACCAGCGAAAGAGCGACGAGCAGCTCATTCCAGACGATCCTGCCCTGGACCTCGAACGCCGCCATGCCGGTATAGTGCATCACGGCGATGCCTGCGCCGAGCACGGCGCCGCCGACAAGGTAGTGATCGATGCCGCCACGCATAGTGGCGATCCACATTCCCGCCGCCGTCAGGATGACGGAAGCGGCCAGCGACAGCGCGGAAAGCTCCGCGTTGTAGGCGTTGGGTATTCCTGGCGTGAAGGCGACCATGGCGATGAAATGCGTCGCCCAGATGCCGAATCCTGTCGCCGTGGCGGCGATCAGCAGCCAGGCATAGCGGTTTCGACTGGTCGATTGCTGGACGTGGCGAAGAAGATTGACCGCGGAGTAACAGGAGATTCCGCAGATGAGCGCCGCAAGCGCGACCAATCTCAGATCGTGCTCGTGCACGATGCAATTATAGACGGTCAACATCCTGCTTCACCTGATCTTCCCGCATCAATCAAGTCGGAATTGATTAGGGCTCGACGATTGAAAAATCAGTTATTGCGCATGCAACTACAGCGTGCTTTGCGGGTTGTAGAGCACTGGACGGTTTGCAATGACAATGGGCAGAGGCCGACTTAGCAGACAATCCTTCCGGGCCGGCGTATCGTTCGCCCTTTGGTGAGCCGGCTATCTACATTGCTTCTCGCTATTTTAGCCGGAAGCGAAGTATGCCGAGGAGCAACAAAACCGTTGTCCGACGGAGGCGGGCGGCACATATTGGCTTTGCGGGAGTATTCCTTCCGCCAATGACAAACGGGAGATGAAACATGAAGTTCTTCGGCTTCGCGGCCGGTGCCGCCTTGATGCTGTTTTCCACCACCTCTGCCTTTGCCGTCACACAGATCAGCTGGTGGCACGCCATGACAGGCGCCAATGCCGAGGTCGTCGACAAGATCTCGAAGGACTTCAACGCCAGCCAGAGCGACTACCAGATCGTGCCGGTGTTCAAGGGCACCTATCCCGAAACGCTAAATGCCGGCATCGCTGCCTTCCGGGCCGGCCAAGCGCCAGACATCATCCAGGTGTTCGACGTCGGCACCGGCGTCATGATGGCAGCCGAAAGCGCGATCAAGCCGGTGGCCGATGTGTTGACGGGCGCCGGGATGACTTTCGACAAGAGCCAGTATCTGCCCGGGATCGTCGGCTACTATTCGAAGCCGGACGGTACCATGCTGTCCTTCCCCTACAATTCGTCCTCGCCGATCCTCTACTACAACAAGGACATCTTCCAGAAGGCCGGCCTCGACGTGAACAGCCCGCCCAAGACCTGGAACGAGGTCTGGGAAGCGGCAAAGAAGATCAAGGCGAGCGGCGCCGCTCCTTGCGGCTACACCTCGACATGGCTGACCTGGATCCATCTGGAGAATTTTGCCGCTTGGAACAATGTGTCCTGGGCGACCCAGCAGAACGGACTGGCCGGAGGCGATGTCGAGCTCAAGATCAACGCGCCGATCTTCGTTAACCACTTTCAGGCGCTGGCGGACCTCGCCAAGGACGGCACCTTCAAATATGGCGGACGCACCTCCGAAGCAAAGCAGATATTCCTCGCCGGCGAATGCGGCATCTTCACGGAATCGTCAGGTGGCCTCGGCGACATCGTCAAGTCCGGCATGAACTACGGCATCGGCCAATTGCCTTACGACAGCGACGCCAAGGGCGCGCCGCAGAACACGACGCCGGGCGGCGCCAGCCTCTGGGTTTTCAGCGGCAAGTCGGATGAAGAATACAAGGGCGTCGCTGCCTTCTTCGCTTATCTCTCCAAGACCGAGGTGCAGGAATATCTGCACCAGAAGTCGGGCTACCTGCCGGTAACGCTCGCAGCGTATGAGGCGACCAAGAAATCCGGCTTCTATGACAAGAACCCCGGCCGCGAGACACCGATCCTGCAGATGACCGGCAAGGCGCCGACCGAGAATTCCAAGGGTGTGCGGCTGCCCAATCTGCCGCAGGTGCGCGATATCCAGAACGAGGAGTTCGAGAAGATGCTGGCCGGCCAGGAAACGGCCCAGCAGGCGCTCGACAATGCCGTCTCGCGCGGCAATGCCGCCATCAAGGACGCGTTGGGGAACTAGACCCTGGCTGTCGAGACGGAACGTCGCCCGCGCAGGTTCGCGTGGGCGACCCTCGCATGATGAGAGCACGAAGCTGACCCCTCGCGTCGTTTTTCCCAACAAGGTCCTGCCTTACCTGCTTGTGGCGCCGCAACTCGCCATAACGCTGGTTTTCTTCTACTGGCCGGCCGGGCAGGCGCTCTACCAGTCCATGCTCAGGCAGGATCCGTTCGGGCTGAAGAGCAAGTTCGTGTGGTTCGCCAATTTCCGCAAAGTGCTTGCCGATCCGGCCTATCTCAACTCGATCAAGGTCACGGTCGTGTTTTCGCTTGCCACCGCGATCGTGGCGATGGCCGTGGCATTGCTGCTTGCCGTGATGGCCGAAAAGGTGGTGCGCGGCAAAGCGCTCTACCGCACGCTGATGATCTGGCCCTATGCGGTCGCGCCGGCGATCGCCGGCATGTTGTGGCTGTTCCTGTTCAACCCCTCGATCGGCTCGCTATCCTATGTGCTGAGAAGTCTCGGCATCGCCTGGGACCCGCTGCTCAACGGCAACCACGCCATGATCCTTTTGGTGTCCGCCGCGGCATGGAAGCAGATCAGCTACAATTTCCTGTTCTTCGTCGCCGGGCTGCAGGCGGTGCCCAAAACCCTGATCGAGGCGGCGGCGATCGATGGCGCTCGCGAGACCAAGCGCTTCTGGACCATCGTCTTCCCGCTGCTTGCGCCGACGACCTTCTTCCTGCTGGTCGTCAATACGGTCTATGCCCTGTTCGACACGTTCGGCATCGTCCATGCCGTCACCGGCGGCGGACCGGGCAAGACGACCGAGACGCTGGTTTACAAGGTCTACAATGATGGCTTCGTCAACCTGATCCTCGGCGATTCGGCGGCGCAGTCGGTAATCCTGATGGCCATCGTCATCGCTCTCACCGCCATCCAGTTCCGCTATGTGGAACGCAAGGTTCATTACGGCTGAGGCGAGCGATGATCGGCCAGTCCCCGTTGCGCATCCTGATCGCCCATGCCGCTCTCATCCTCGGCATTCTGATCGTCGCGTTTCCCATCTACTATACCTTCGTCGCCTCGACGCAGACGCTGCAGACGATCCTCAAGCCGCCTTTGCCGCTGCTGCCCGGCGACCAGTTCTGGAACAATTACGGCGAGGCGCTGTTCGGCGGTGTCGGGCGCATCGGCGGGGTCAGCGTCGGCAGGCTGCTTTTCAACACCACGATCATGGCGCTCGGCGTCGCGGTCGGAAAGATCTTCATCTCGATCCTGTCGGCCTACGCGATCGTCTTTTTCCGTTTTCCGCTGCGCATGACCTTCTTCTGGCTGATCTTCATCACCCTGATGCTGCCCGTCGAGGTGCGCATCCTGCCGACCTACAAGGTGATGGTCGATCTCGGCATGATCGACACCTATGCCGGCCTGATCATCCCGCTGATCGCTTCGGCCACCGCGACGCTGTTGTTCAGGCAGTTTTTCATGACCATTCCGGGCGAGCTCGTCGAGGCGGCGCGCGTCGACGGGGCTGGGCCGTGGCGCTTCTTCTTCGACATCCTCCTGCCGCTGTCGCGCACCAACATCGCGGCGCTGTTCGTCATCCTCTTCATCTATGGCTGGACGCAATATCTGTGGCCGCTGCTGGTCACCAACAGCAACGACATGAACACCATCGTCATCGCGCTGAAAAAGATGGTCTCCTTCGCCGATGCCGACACCCAGTGGCACCTTGTCATGGTAACGGCGATGTTGGCCATCGTGCCGCCGATCCTTGTCGTGGTGCTGATGCAGCGCTGGTTCGTGCGCGGGCTCGTTGAATCCGAGAAGTGAGGGCCGATGGCGACCGTTGATCTGAACGATGTGAAAAAGGTCTATGCCGGTGGCGTCGAGGCCGTGAAAGGCGTTTCCATCGCCATTCCGGACAAGCAGCTTTGCGTGCTGGTCGGTCCTTCCGGCTGCGGCAAGTCCACGCTGCTCAGGATGATCGCCGGACTCGAGACCATCTCTTCCGGGACGGTTGCGATCGACGGCAAGATCGTCAACGCCATCGGTCCGACCGAGCGCGACATCGCCATGGTGTTCCAGAACTACGCGCTCTACCCGCACATGAAGGTGTACGACAACATGGCCTACGGCCTGCGCAATCGCGGCACGCCGAAGGCCGAGATCGACAGCAGGGTGCGCGCGACCGCCAAAATCCTGGAACTGTCGGCGCTGCTCGACCGGCGCCCGCGCGAGCTTTCCGGCGGGCAGCGCCAGCGCGTCGCCATGGGCCGCGCCATCGTGCGCAATCCGAAAGTCTTCCTGTTCGACGAGCCGCTCTCCAACCTCGACGCGAAGCTGCGCGGCCAGATGCGAGTGGAAATCAAGAACCTGCAGCGTTCACTAGGCGTCACTTCGGTCTATGTCACCCACGACCAGCTCGAGGCGATGACTTTGGCCGACATGCTTGTCGTCATGAATGCCGGGCTGGTCGAGCAGATGGGCGCTCCGCTCGACATCTACGAAAAGCCGGCCTCGACATTCGTCGCGTCCTTCATCGGCGCGCCGCCGATGAACCTGCTGCCCCTGGCGGAACGACCGGCCGGTCTGGCGCTGTCCGATGGGACGGCGATCAACCTCGCGCCCCCCGAGCGACGAGCCGCAACGATCGGTTTTCGGCCGGAGGATGCCGATATCGCGGTCGCCGCGGAGATGCCGACCGGCGCTCTGGTCTTGCCGGCGACCGTCGAAGCCGTCGAGCCGGTTGGGGCCGAGAGCTTCCTTCACTGCGCGGCCGGCGGCGGCCGCATCGTCGTGCGCGTCGGCGGCCGCGCCAGCGCCAAGCCGGGCGACCGGCTGCATGTCGCTGCCGGCGCCGAAAAGCTGCACTGGTTCGACGGCGACGGAAAGCGAGTCGGCTGAAGCGGCGTCGCTCGGAGATCGATCGCGGCCGGCAAGGCCATAAGGCGCTGCAGGCCGAGGAAGCCGTGTTCCGTCGCCGCGCAACCTGACTTTTCCACAACGCCCCGAGCCACAGCAGAACTGTCACATACCTTCTCTAAGAGAGCAGGCAAGGACTTGCGCAAGCCCGTTGTCTTCAGCCACTCAAGAGGGAATAAATCCATGTCGATCATCAAGCAGGGCCTTGCGGCTTTTGCCGCCGGCACGCTCGGCGTCGCGCTCGCGCTGCCTGCCGCCGCAGCGCCGGTTAAATTCGATTTCTGGTTCGGCCTGTCGGGCGATCTGGCACGCGTCGTCGACACGCTGTGCAAGAACTTCAACGCCTCGCAGTCCGACTATGAGGTGGTCTGCACCAGCCAGGGCAATTACGATGCCACGCTGCAGAACACGATCGCCGCCTTCCGCGCCGGCAAACAGCCGACCGTCGTCCAGGTCTATGACGTCGGCACCGCCACGATGATGCTGTCGGGCGCCTACAAGCCCGCCGACAAGCTGATGGAAGAGAACGGCTACAAGATCGACTACAGCGACTATTTTCCCGGCATCGCCCGCTACTACGCGACGTCGAAGGGCGAGATGCTGTCCTTCCCGTTCAACTCGTCCACCGCGCTGATGTACTGGAACAAGGACGCTTTCACCAAGATCGGCAAGACCGAGGCGCCGAGGACCTGGGAAGATGTCGGCGCCGACCTCAAGGCGCTGAAGGACGCCGGCTATGATTGCCCGATGGCGATCAACATCTCCGGCAACGAAAGTTGGCAGCTGATGGAGCAGTTCTCGGCGCTCCACAACCAGCCGATCGCCACCAAGAACAACGGCTATGACGGTCTCGACGCCCGCCTGGAAATGAACAAGACCAAGTTCGTCCAGTACGTCACCGACCTGAAGAAGTGGTATGACGACGGCCTGATCAAGATCAAATCGAAGGACCTCGGCCAGGATATGGTCCAGGCCTTCGCCACCGGCACCTGCCAGGTCATCATGACCTCGGTCGGCGACCACGGCACGGTCGGCAAGACCCAGAAGGAAGGCATGAACTGGGATGTCGCCGAGCTGCCGGTCTATGCCGGCACCGAGCGCAAGAACTCGCTGGTCGGCGGCGCGTCGCTGTGGGTGCTGTCCGGCAAGTCGGACGCGGAGTACAAAGGTGCCGCCGCCTTCCTCAACTTCATACACGACCCCAAGACCGCGTTGTTCTGGTCGACCAACACCGGCTACATCCCGGTGACGAAGTCGGGCTTCGAATACATGAAGGCAAACGGCTTTTACGACAAGGCGCCTTACAAGGGCCGTGAAGTGGCGATCGAAAGCCTGACCGCCTCGGAGCCGACCGAGATCACCCGCGGCATCCGCCTCGGCAACTTCACCCAGATCCGCGCCGAGTTCGGCACGCAGATGCAGGCGATCTTCGCCAACAAGGAGAGCGTGCAGGACGGCATAGACTCGCTGGTCAAGAACGGCGACGCGATCCTCGACCGCTTCCAGCAGACCTACCCCAACAAGATGCTGCCCTAAGCGAATAGAATTCAAGGCCGCTCGCCGGCAGCCGGCGAGCGGTCTTTTCTTATCAGGGCTAGCCGCTCGACGGCTTCGGCGGATCGATGGAAAAACGCGTTACCTTCGGCAAATGGACGATCGGCATCCTGTTCGCGGTGCCGCAGCTGATCCTGATCTTCACCTTCTTCTACTGGCCGGCCGGACAGGCGGTCTATTGGTCGCTGACGCTGCAGCAGCCTTGGGGCGGCGGCAATATCTGGGTCGGGCTCGACAATTTCCGCTCGATCCTCGCCAACGCCGACTACTGGAATTCGATCACAGCCAGCCTTGTCTTCGCGGCGACCAGCACCGGGCTCGCCATGGTCATCGCGCTGGTGCTCGCCACTTTGACCGACCGGCAGCTTGCCGGCTCACGTCTCTACCGCGTCGTGCTGATCTGGCCTTACGGCATCGCGGCACCCGCGCTGGCGCTGGCCTTCCGTTTCATCCTGGCGCCGGAAGCCGGCTTCATGGCCGCCGTCAACAAGTTCTGGCCGGGCGTCTGGGACCCCGGCCTCAACGGCGCCGACGCTATGGCCTCCGTCATCATCGCCTTCTCATGGAAATATGTCGGCTACAATTTCATCTTCTTCCTCGCCGCCCTGCAGGCAATCCCGCGCTCGCTGATCGAGGCGGCGGCGATGGACGGCTCGGGCGTCGTGCGCCGCTTCCGGGACATCCAGTTTCCGCTGATCACGCCGACGATCTTCTTCCTGCTGGTCATCAACATCACCGAAAGCTTCCAGGACTCCTTCGGTATCGTCGATATCATGACCGCCGGCGGCCCGGCGAACGCCACCAACCTGATGGTCTACAAGATCTATTCCGATGGCTTCAAAGGCCTCGATTATTCGGGCGCGGCAGCGCAGAGCATTATCCTGATGCTGCTCATCATCATGCTCACCATCGTCCAGTTCCGCTTCATCGAGCGGCGCGTGCATTATCGGTGAGGCGGCCATGGTCGAGCGCACCCCGATCCTCAACTTCTTCACGCATCTGATCTTGTTCGCCGGCTTCGTTTTGTGCGTGGCGCCATTCGTCATCGTGGCGATCGCCGCCTCGCACAATCTGAAGGAGGTCAATGATGTGCCGATGTCGCTGCTGCCGGGCAGCGACTTCTGGGTCAACGTCAAGACCGCCTGGACGACGGCCGACCTCGGTCCGAAGCTCTTCAACAGCTTCGTCATGGCGGCGGGCGTCGCCGCCGGCAAGGTGATCGTCTCGGCGCTCACAGCCTTCTCGATCGTCTATTTCCGCTACCCCGGGCGGATGCTGATCTTCTGGCTGATCTTCGTCACGCTGATGCTGCCGCTGGAAGTGCGCATCGTGCCGACCTACGCGGTGGTCGCCAACGTCTTGTCGCCCTATCAGGCGATCATGGACCTGACCGGGCTCTCCTGGCTGATCGAGAAGATATCGGGCGTGCAGGTTTCGCTGAGCCTGGGGCTGCTCAATTCCTACAGCGGCCTGATCCTGCCGCTGGTCGCGACCGCCACCGGCACCTTCCTCTACCGGCAGTTCTTCCTGACCGTGCCGGACGAATTGACAGAGGCGGCGCGCATGGATGGCGCCGGCGCGCTGCGTTTCTTCGTCGATATCCTGCTGCCGCTGTCGCGCAACAACATGGCGGCGCTCGGCACCATCATGTTCCTGTGGGCCTGGAACCAGTATCTGTGGCCGCTGCTGATCACCACCGATCAGTCGCATGCGACGGCGGTGACCGAGCTGAAGCAGCTCATCCCCAATGTCGGCGGCGCGCCGGAGTGGCATATCGCCATGGCCGGCACGCTGATCGTCATGCTGCCGCCGCTGATCGTCGTAGTGCTGATGCAGCGCTGGTTCGTGCGCGGCTTGATCGCCACCGAGAAATAAGGAGACGGACAATGGCCTCCATCACCATTCGCGACGTCCGCAAGAGCTACGCCAAGATGCAGGTCGTGCATGGCGTCAATCTTGACATCAAATCCGGCGAATTCGTCGTCATCCTCGGGCCGTCAGGCTGCGGCAAGTCCACGCTGCTCCGCATGATCGCGGGGCTGGAGGAGATCTCCGGGGGCACGATCGCCATCGACGGCACGGTGGTCAACAAGCTCGAGCCGCGCGAGCGCGGCTGCGCCATGGTGTTCCAGAACTACGCGCTCTATCCGCATATGAGCGTGGCCCAGAACATCGGCTATTCGCTGAAGGTGGCCGGCATTGCCGCCGCCGAACGCACGCAGCGCATCCAGGCCGTCGCCCGCGTCCTGGAGCTCGAGCATCTGCTCGACCGCAAGCCGATGGCGCTTTCCGGCGGCCAGCGCCAGCGCGTCGCCATGGGCCGCGCCATGATCCGCGAGCCCAAGGTCTTCCTGTTCGACGAGCCGCTCTCCAACCTCGACGCCAAATTGCGTGTGCAGATGCGTTCGGAAATCCGCAAGCTGCACCGGCGGCTCAACGCCACCTCCGTCTTCGTGACGCACGACCAGGTCGAGGCGATGACGCTGGCCGACCGGCTGGTGGTGATGAATGGCGGGCGCGTCGAGCAGGTCGGCACGCCGGCGCAAGTCTACAGCCGGCCGGCAAGCCGCTTCGTGTCGACTTTCGTCGGCGCGCCGGCGATGAACATGCTCGAAGGCACGGTCACGCTCGACGGGCTGTCGCTGCTTGGCGGCAGCCGCAAGCTCAACGTATCGCGCACGGGCCTCGCCGTGGGTTCGAAAGTCGCGGTCGGCATCCGGCCGGAAGCCGTGCGCATGGTGGCGCCGGGCACGCCGGGCGCACTCGATGCAACGGTCGACCTCGTCGAGGAACTGGGCGCCGGCCGGGTTGTCTATGTCGATCTCGACGGCGCGCCGTTCTCGGTGGTGACCTCCGAGACCGTTCACCCGGAGCCGGGCAGCGCCGTCGGCCTGCAATTCACCGAGAGCGACCTGCACTTCTTCTCGTCGGAAACCGGAAACCGGCTCGACGTGTTCAAGGCTTCGGCGCCGGAGCCTGCGCTGTAAGGATCGAAAGAGGATTCACGGAATGAAGATCATCCAGGTGACCGACGTCCACCTCGGCCGTCGGGGCGAGGTCCGCTTCGGGGCAAACCTCAATGAGCGGCTCGACCGCTGCGTCGACCATATCAATGCCCGCCATGGCGACGCGGCGCTGTGTGTCTTCACCGGAGACCTGACCGAATCCGGCGAGACCGAGAGCTATGCCGACCTGGGATCGGCGCTGAGCCGGCTCTCTGTGCCGTACCGGCTGCTGCCCGGCAACCACGACCGGCGCGCCAACCTGATCGCCGCCTTTCCGGAAAACGGAACCGACGGCAACGGCTTCGTGCAATCGGTCTTCGCCACGCCGGAGGGGCGGCTGGTGTTCCTCGACAGCCTGGCCGAAGGCCGCGTCACCGGAGAACTGTGCGACAATCGCCTCGCCTGGCTGGACGCCCGGCTTGCCGAGGCGGCCGGCAGGCCGGTCTATCTGTTCCTGCATCATCCGCCGGTCGAGCTCGGCTTGACTATTCTCGATCCGCTCGGCCTCGAGCAGCCGCAGCGTCTGCTCGACGTGCTCATGCGTCACGGCAATGTCCGCTACATCTTCTTCGGCCATGTCCATCGCGACATTGCCGGTACGGTCGCCGGCATTCCGTTCTCGGCGCAGCGCGGCCTGCATGCCCGCTTCATGCTCGACTTGGTCGGCGATGAGGTGGTCGAGCAGGCGCCGCCTGCCTATTCGATCATACTGATCGACGGCGCACGCGTGCTCATCCACAGCTGCGATTTCCTGGAAAGCTGGCCGCTCTGGTCGCCGGCGACGGGCGAGCGCGTGCGGTAGACCAAAGCGCGTCGCGCTGAAACGGATTCAGGCGACGCGCTTTAAGTCCTTGTTTTTATGCATGTCGTTTTCGCAAAACCGCTGCGCACTTTTGCGCGACATGCATTAGTGCGTTTCACCGTTTCACGGAAACGGCGAACCGCTCTATTGCTTTTTGTTTTTGACGCGGATCGAGGCGGATATGTCGGGCCGCGCAACTCGGTAACTTCTATCCAGCACCCAAACAAACTCGCAGAGCGCTTGAACGCTGATCGAGACCAACTCGGCCCCTTCCAGGGTCCCGGCTGCTGTCCGTTGCTGCGCTACGTCATCCCCGACCATAAGGCGCAACAGCACGTTCGTGTCGAGGCTGATCTTCACTTGCGCTCGGTTCCGCGCATCCCGCCCGAAGCGCCGGCGTCGGCGATCGCATCGTTGATCTCCTCGATCGAAAGCCGTGCGCCGTTCGTTTTGCCCTTGAGCATCCCGCTCAACTCTTGCCAGGAGCCCTTGCCCGGTCGGCTTTCAGCTCCGCTCGCCCATCGGGTAGAAGATCAAGCCTGATCTTGTCGCCGGGCTGGATGCCGAGGTGCTTGAGCACGTCCTTTCGGAACGTGACCTGGCCCCGTGCTGTAACCGTCAATGTCGTCATGATGTGGCCTCCGAGCGCTAAAATAATGCAGAGTTGCATTATTTTCAGGGAGGAGATCAAGCGAATACGTGCGCCTTGCCGATGACGGTGAGGCGCACGATCTCGCCGACCGCCGGCGCGTCCATGCCTGTCTTGCGCAGGATGAGCGGCGTGTTGCCGATAGCGGCCGCATCTGGCGGGTCGGGGCTGTTGAGCAGCCGCACCGCGACGGTGCAGACCGAGCCGGCGAATTCGGACGCAGTCACTTCGCCGAACAGCATGTCCGGCGTTCCGGACATGCCCTCGCGCGACGTCCGCTTGAGCTGAACCTGCTCGGGTCTGAGCATGATGCGGGCGACGTCGCGCCGCTCGGCCGTGTCGACGGCGATACGGCCGAGCGGCGAGATGGCGAAGCCGTCCGCGATCTTGGCCGGCACGATGATGGCATCGCCGAGGAACTCGGCAACCATCCTGTCCTTGGGCTGGAAATAGAGCTCGCGCGGCGTGCCGACCTGCGAGAACAGGCCGTCGCGCATGACGGCCACCTGGCTGGCGAAGGACAGCGCCTCGGCCTGGTCGTGAGTGACCAGGATGGTGGTGATGCCTGCTTCCTCCAGAAGTTCGGCCACCGCCTTGCGCATCGAAGCGCGCAGGCCGGTGTCGAGCGCCGAGAACGGCTCGTCGAGCAGCATCAGCCTGGGTTTCATCGCCATGGCGCGAGCGAGCGCGACGCGTTGTTGCTGGCCGCCGGAAAGCTCATGCGGCCGGCGCTTCAGGATGGCCTTGTCCAGCCCGACGATATAGGCGAGCTCTACGATGCGCTCCATGCGCTTTTCCTCGCCGCGCGCCATGCCGAAACCGATATTGTCGGCGATGGTGAGATGCGGGAACAGCGCGCCGTCCTGCGCCACCACGCCGATGCTGCGGCGATGCGCCGGCACGGCGGCGCCGCCATTGGCGAGCACCTTGCCGTCGAGCGCGATGCGGCCACGGTCCGGCGCCTCGAAGCCGGCGATCAGCCTCAGCAAGGTGGTCTTGCCGCAGCCGGACGGCCCGACGATCGCGGTGCGGCTGCCGCTTTCGACTTGCAGGTCGACGCCGGCAAGTGCTGCCACCTTGCCATAGTATTTCGCCACACCATTGAGTTCGAGGAAGCTCATCGTCCGGCCATCCGCTTCGACTGGACATAGAGCATCAAGGTCATCGGCAGCGAGATCGCGACCATGATCAGGGCGTAGGGTGCGGCGGAGGCATAGTCGATTTCACCGCTGTAGGACCAGAACGCCACCGCCAGGGTGCGGGTGCCGTTCGGCGCCAGCATCTGGGTGGCGGTCAGTTCATTGGTGATGCCGAGCGCCACCATCGCCATGCCGGCCGCGGCACCCGGCGCCGACAGCCGGATCGTCGTCGCCCACAGCGCCTTGAGCGGCGGCCGGCCGAGGCTTGAGGCGGCGCGTTCAAGCTCCACCGGCGCCTGCGCGATCGAAGCGCGCAGGCTGACCAGCGCGCGCGGCAGGAACATCAGCGCATAGCCGAACAGGATGGTGAACAGCGTCTGATAGAGCGGCAAGGCGACGCGCACGGTGATGGTCACCAGCGCCAGCGCGATGACGACACCGGGCAACGACCCGACGATGTAGTTGCAGCTCTCGAGCAGGCGCTGCAACGGGCCCGGCGCGCGGATCGAGATCCAGGCCATGGGCATCGCGGCGATCGTGGCAAGCAGCGCGCCGGCGATGGCGAGGAACAGCGTCTGGCTGAATGCGGGGGCGATCTCGTCCCAACGCCAGATATCGGCGCCGCCGGCAAGCAGCCAGCGGCCGACCGTTACAAAGGGCACGCCGAGCGTGAGCAGCGCGGTGCCGACAGGCAGCAGCAGGCAAGGCAGCATGGCGCGGCCGAGCCGGGTGCGCTGCTGCTGGCGCGCCGCGCCGGAACCGACGCGCGCATAACGCTCCTCGCCACGCACGATCACCTCCACGCCGAGCAGCACGAAACAACAGGCGACCAAAACGGCGGCGAGCATATTGGCCGCCGGGCCGTTGAAGGTCGACTGAAACTGGTCGACGATCGCCGTGGTGAAGGTGTCGAAGCGGATGAAGACATAAAGCCCGTATTCGGCAAGCAGGTGCAGACCGACCAGCAGCGAGCCGCCGCAGATGGCGAGCCTCAATTGCGGCAGCACGACGCGCGCGAAGACACGCCATGGGCCGAGGCCAAGGGCGGCAGCGGCGTCCTCCAGCGCGGGGTCGAGCCGGCGCAGCGCCGCCGCGATCGGCAGATAGAGGAAGGGAAAATAGGCGATGACGGAGACCAGCACGCCGGCCCAGAGCCCGTGCAGGCCAGGCACAAGGCTGATCCAGGCATAGCTGTGGACGAAAGCAGGAATGGCGAGCGGCGCGACCGACAGCCACGACCACAGCCGGTTGCCGGGCAGATCGCTGCGCTCGGTCAGCCAGGCGAGCGCCACCGACAGCACGATGGCGATCGGGACGGTGACCACGACGAGCAGGATGGTGTTGACCAGGAGCTCGCCGACGCGCTGGCGGAAGATCAGCGCGATCACGGTTTCCCACCCGGTCTGGATCGCTGTCCAAGCGATGAAGGCGAGCGGCAGCAGCGCGATCAGCGAGATCAGTGCGGCGGCAAGCGTGATCCACGACGTGGACCTTCGGCGCTGCCTTGCGGCAGCCGGCAAGCCTGCAGGCGTGAGGTCGATTGCGGACGCCATCAGGGGGTGTGCATCGCCAGGCTCGACGAACGAAGGCGATTCGATGAACCGCTGACGCGGCCGGAAAGGCAGCTGATCGTCATCGACGAGGCCATCTCCAAAACAAAAACGCTCCCGCGGAAAGCGAATTCCCGCAGGAGCACGGTCGGTTGTCCTTTTAGGACGAACGCGAACTAAAGCAAGCCGGCTTGCGTCATCAGGTCGATGACCTTCTTGGAGTTCAGGTGCGTCGGATCGATCTTGGGTGCCTGCAGATCGGCCAGCGGCACGAGCTTCGGGTTGGACTCGGCACCTTTGCCCACAGCGTATTCATAGGAGGTTCCGGTTTTCAGCACCTCCTGGCCGCCCTTGCCGGTCACCCATTTCAGGAAGGCCTGAGCCTCCTTCGGATGCTTGCTCGAGGCCAGCACGCCGCCGCCGGAGATCGACACGAACGCGCCCGGGTCCTGGTTCTTGAAATAGTGCAGGCCGACATTCTTGCTGTTCTCGCCGGTCTTGGCCTGGTCGCCGAAATAGTAGTAGTGGTAGATCACACCGCCATCGATCTCGCCGGCATTGACCGCCTTCATCACCGTGCTGTTGCCCTTGTAGGCGGTGAAGTTGTCCTTCATGGCCTTCAGCCAGTCGGCGGTCGCGGCTTCGCCCTTGAGTTCGAGCAGGGCGCTGACGATGGCCTGGAAATCGGCGCCGGCCTGCGAGGCGGCCCAGCGGCCCTTCCAGCTCGGGTCAGCGAGGTCAAGCAGCGACTTGGGCAAGTGATCTTCCTTGAGCTTGTCCTTGTTGTAGGCAAAGACGGTGCTGCGGGCGGCGACGCCGACCCATTTGCCGCTCGAGGGCTGGTATTCCTGCGGCACCTGCGCCAGCGTGTCGGCATCGACCGGCGCGAACAGGCCCGCCGCCTCGACCAGCGCCATCGCCGGCGAGTTTTCGGTCAGGAACACATCGGCCGGCGAGGCAGCGCCTTCGGCTACGATCTGGTTGGAGAAATCGCTGTCGCCGCCATTGCGCAGCGTCACCTTGATGCCGGTTTCCTTGGTGAAACCCTTCGCCCATTCCTTGGCGAGGCTCTCATGCTGGGCGTTGTAGACGATGATGCCTGCATCCTCCGCCATAGCCGGCGCTGCGATCAGGCTGGCCGTCAGCGCAACGGCGCCGGCAAGGGTCGAAAAGGCAAGTTTCATGGGCATCGTCCTCAAAATCTGGAGACAGGGGTTCGGGCACGGCTGCACCTAGCAATACCTGATTATCATAGTCAACATTGTGATGCTGCTTCAATTGGTCGCCCGCGCCGCAAACTTTCGTGATTTTCCGGTACTTTGGCTTGGACATTATTTGACCGGCCACGTAACAAATCAGCGCCGAGGCACGAAAATCGGGGGAGTGGACTCTGTGACCGGCAAGGACGAGACCGAACTCTCCGGGCTGTTCAGGGCCGCAATCGCGGGAAATGAAAGGGCGTATGCCGACTTTCTGCACCGGATTGCCGCTCTCGTTCGCGGCTTTGTCCGGCGCAAGATCGTACAGGGCGGGGTCGACCCCGAGGATGTCGTGCAGGAAACCTTGCTGGCCATTCACGTCAAACGGCATACCTGGCGCGAGGACGCGCCGGTGCTGCCATGGGTCTATGCGATCGCCCGCTTCAAGCTGATCGATGCGTTCCGCAGGCGTGGGCGTCGGATCGAGATCGAGATCGACGAAATCGCCGAGACTTTCGCCGAGCCGGAAGCCGAGACGGTCAGCGAGCGCGACATCGCCAGGGCCCTGGACGGCCTGCCGCCGACGCAGCGTTCGGTGGTTTCCTCGATTTCGGTCGATGGCCGCTCGATCGGCGAGACGGCGGCGAAGCTCGGCGTCAGCGAGACGGCGGTCAGGGTGTCGCTGCATCGCGGCCTTGCCGCGATCGCCAAAAGGTTCGGACGGCAGTGACATGAGAACCGAGGATCTCATCAAGGCGCTCGACGCCGATGCAAGCAGCAAGGCGATGCCGCTGGGGCTGGCCTGGTGGGCAGCCTTCGGCGTGGCGGTGGTGGTCGCGGCGGCGGTCTTCTTCATGACGATCGGCCCGCGCCCTGACATCATGCCCGCCATGCACACGATGCGCTTCATGTCGAAGTTCGTCTTCACACTCACGCTCGCCGCCAGCGCTTTCGCGCTGATCCGCGCCCTGTCGATACCCGGCGCGGCAACAAGGCGGACGATGGCGTGGATGCTCGCCGCGCCATTGCTCGTCGCGGTGGCGGTGGTCCTGGAGCTTTTTGTCGTGCCCGAGGCCGACTGGGGCAGGCGGCTCGTGGGCTCCAACATGATGATCTGCATGACCTTCATTCCGCTGATTGGTATCGGCCCTTTGGCGATCTTCCTCGGCATGCTGCGCTACGGCGCGCCGACGCGACCGGTGCTGGCCGGCGCGGTCGCGGGCCTTTTGGCAGGCGGATTGGCGGCGACCTTCTATGCCGCGCATTGCTTCGACGATTCGCCGCTGTTCGTCGCCACCTGGTACACGATCGCCATCGCCTTCCTGACCGCGCTCGGCGCGCTTGGCGGGCGGCTATTCGTGCGCTGGTAGGATTGCACACCGATCCTTAATCATGCCGGCAATTGTTTGCCGGTTAGCGGAGCGGCCGGTCTCCCATGCAACCATTCCTTAAAATCGATCCGCCAGGGTTGTGGCAACGCGCAGTTGCGCATGGGGTGGATCGCATTTGACGTGGTTGGGTTTGAAAGCTCCGCGGGCCAGCGAGCGCGCGGTGCTGGTCTTGATGACAGCCGGCATCGTTGCCGTGGCCGCATCGATTCTGTCGCCGAGCTTTCAGCTTAGCGCCGAGGCGCTCAGGCTCTGCCTGCAGCTGTCGATTGCCGCGATCGGAGCGTCGCTTTTCCTTTTCGCGCTGTTCATTCGCCGGATCGCCGGCGACCACCGGCAAATCGCCGAAAGCGAGCAGCGCTTCCGCCGCGCGATGGAGGATTCAGCGATCGGCGTCGCTATCGTCGGTCTCGACGGTCGCATCGTGCAGACCAATCCCGCCTTCGCCGCCATGCTCGGCTACAGCCGCGCGGAAATTGAGACGCTGACCTTCTTCCAGATCACGCATCCGGACGATCAGCAGCTCGGCCGCGAGACGATGGTTGCGCTGAAGGAGGGAAAGATCGATTCCTTCCATTTCGAGAAGCGCTACCTCAAGAAGGACGGCACTCCGGTCTGGGCGCAGCTTGCCGGTTCCGTCATCCGCGAAGAGGAGACCGGCAGGCCACTCTATCTCGTGTCGCAGATCGAGGACATCGATGCGCGCAAGCAGGCCGAAGCGCGCATCGCCGAAGCGGAGACCCGCTGGAACTTCGCGCTGACCAGCGCCGGACAAGGCGTCTGGAGCCTCGACATGCGCAAGGGCGGCACGACCTATTCCGAAACCTGGGTGAGGATGCTTGGTTATGACGACGGCGAGCTCGACGGTGATCCCGACCGCTGGCTGACGATGATCCACCCGGACGACCGCGAGCGCGTCGCCGAGGCAGACCGGGCGCATCTTGCCGATGAGACTGCCTTCTTCGAGGCCGAGTTCCGGATGCGCCACAAGAACGGTCATTGGGTGTGGATCCTGGACCGCGGCAAGGCGATCGAGCGCGACGGCGAAGGCCGGCTGATCCGCGCCATCGGCAGCCTGACCGACATCACCGAGCGCAAGGAAGCGGAAGAACGTCTCAAGGTTTCGGCGGCCATGCTGGCCGACGAGAAGGAGCGGCTCAGGGTGACGCTGCAGTCGATCGGCGATGCGGTTATCTGCACCGACGCCGCCAACCGCATCACCTTCATGAACCCTGTCGCCGAAAAGCTGACCGGCGTTGCCGCCGGCGAGGCACTGGGCAAGGCGCTCAGCCATGTCTATTGGGCGGTCGACGAGGAAACCGGGCAGAGGATCGGCCTGACGCGTCCCTCGGCCGGCGACCGTCAACATTGCGACCAGAACACACGTGCCGTTCTCGTCCGGCGCGACGACACGCGCTGCAGCATCCGGCAGGTGGTGTCGCCAATCATGAACGATCGCAACGAGTTCTGCGGACTGGTCATCGTCTTCCAGGATTTCACCGATGCGCGCGCCCTGCAGCGCCAGCTGGCCTATGCCGCGGCCCACGACGCGCTGACCGGGCTCGCCAACCGTTCGAGCTTCATCCGCACGATGGAGAAGCTGGTCGATCAGTGCCGTCTCAACGGCGGCGAGCACCAGTTCATGTTCGTCGACCTCGATCATTTCAAGGCGGTCAACGACACCGGCGGTCACGCCGCGGGCGATGCGCTGCTGAAGCGCGTCGCCGACGCTATCCGCAACGTGCTTGGGCCGCAAGATATCGTTGCCCGCCTCGGTGGCGACGAGTTTGCCGTCATCCTGAAAGCCAGCGCGGCGGCACCGGCGGCAATCGCGGCGCGCTCCGCCATCGACGCCATCCGCAACCTGAACTTCGTCTGGGACGGCCGCCCGCATTCGATCGGCGCCAGCATCGGGCTCGCGGCGATCCGCGCCGGCTGCGGCGAAGTGGATGAGATCATCGCCCGGGCGGACGCCGCCTGCTATGCCGCCAAGGCAGCCGGACGCGGTTGCGTTTCGGCAGCACCCGACGAAGTCCCGAAGGAAGGGGTGACGTCTCTACTGCTTGCCGCGGCATCCTGAGCGCCGGAAAGCGCTCAATCGACGAGGATCAGCGCGTCGGCACCGGATGGTCGCCGCGATAGTCGTAGAAGCCGCGTCCGGTCTTGCGACCCAGCCAGCCGGCCTCGACATATTTCACCAAAAGCGGGCAGGGGCGGTACTTCGAGTCCGACAGCCCCTCATGCAGCACCTGCATGATCGACAGGCAGGTGTCGAGACCGATGAAGTCGGCAAGCTGCAGCGGCCCCATCGGATGGTTGGCGCCGAGCCGCATGGCGGTGTCGATGGCGTCGACCGTGCCGACGCCCTCATAGAGCGTGTAGATCGCCTCGTTGATCATCGGCAGCAGGATGCGGTTGACGATGAAGGCCGGGAAATCCTCGGAGACGGTGATCGTCTTGTCGAGGTGGTTGACGAAGGCCTTGGCCGCTTCGAAGGTCTTGTCCTCGGTGGCGATGCCGCGCACCAGCTCGACCAGCTTCATCACCGGCACCGGGTTCATGAAATGAATGCCGATGAAGCGCTCCGGCCGGTCGGTCTGGGCGGCGAGCCGCGTGATCGAAATCGACGAGGTGTTGGTCGCCAGGATCGCTTCCGGATTGAGCTGCGGGCAGAGCTGGGCATAGATCTTGCGCTTGACCGTCTCGTCCTCCGTCGCCGCCTCGATCACGAGGTCGGCGGCGGCGAGATCAGCCATGGTGGATGCCGACGAGATGCGTGCCATCGCTTCGTTGCGCGCCTTCTCCTCGAGCTTCCCTGAACCGACCTGGCGAGCCATGTTGCCGCTGACAGTGGCGATGCCCTTCTCGATGCGGTCGGACGAGACGTCGTGGATCAGGACCTTGTAGCCGGCCAGCGCCGAGACATGGGCGATACCGCCACCCATTTGACCCGCGCCGACAATGCCGATCGTCTCGATCTTGCTCATTTACCCCAATCCCGTCTGGAGCTTTTCCGCTTCCCCGAAGCGAGAAAACGCTCCTATCTCTTGTTTCACGCAATTCCGGATGGAAAACCGCTACGCACTTTTCCTGGAATTGCTTTCAAGCCTTAGCAGCCTGCTTTTTGTGCAGCGCAAACTAAAAGGGCGGGGAGACTTCGTCTACCCCACCCTTCGGATTTTAATATGCCTGAGCGGAAGGCGTCAAAGCGCCTTTTGCAGTTCCGGCAGGATGACGAAGAGATCGCCGACGAGACCGTAGTCGGCAACCTGGAAGATCGGCGCCTCCTCGTCCTTGTTGATGGCGACGATGACCTTCGAATCCTTCATGCCGGCGAGATGCTGGATGGCGCCGGAGATGCCCACGGCGATGTAGAGGTCGGGGGCGACCACCTTGCCGGTCTGGCCCACCTGCCAGTCGTTGGGGGCGTAGCCCGCATCGACCGCGGCGCGCGAGGCGCCAACAGCGGCGCCAAGCTTGTCGGCGACGGGCAGGATCACTTCCTGGAACTTCTCCGAGGAGCCGAGCGCGCGGCCGCCCGAGATGATGATCTTGGCCGAGGTCAGCTCCGGACGATCGGTTTCGGAGAGCTTGTTCTCGACGAAGGAGGAGAGGCCTGGGTTGGCGGCGGCGCCGACCGTCTCGACCGCAGCCGAGCCACCCTCGGGCGCGGCCTGGAAAGAGGCGGTGCGGACCGTGATAACCTTCTTGGCGTCGGTCGACTGCACGGTCTGGATGGCGTTGCCGGCATAGATCGGCCGCTTGAAGGTGTCGGGCGATACCACCTCGATGATCTCGGACACCTGGGCGACGTCGAGCAACGCGGCCGCGCGCGGCGCGACATTCTTGCCGACCGACGTGGCCGGCGCGACGATGGCGTCATATGAGCCTGCCAGCGAGACGACGAGCGCCGCCGTCGGTTCGGCGAGACGCTCCGAAAGCTCGTCGGCCTCGGCGAGCAGCACCTTGCGCACGCCCTTCAGTTTCGACGCGGCGTCGGCAGCAGCCTTGGCGCCCTTGCCGGCGACCAGCACGTCGACATCCGAGCCGATCTGGAGGGCCGCCGACAGCGCCTTGGCGGTCTGGTCGGAAAGGCTTGCGTTGTCGTGTTCGGCGATGAGGAGAATTGCCATTTTCTGTTCCTTTCCTAACCGCTCAGAGCACGCCGGCTTCGTTCTTGAGCTTCTCGACCAGCTCGGCGACGCTCTTGACCTTGACGCCCGCCTTGCGACCGCCCGGCTCCTCGGTCTTGATCACCTTGAGGCGCGGCTTGACGTCGGCGCCGTAGTCGGCCGGGCTCTTCTCGTCGAGCGGCTTCTTCTTGGCCTTCATGATGTTGGGCAGCGAGGCATAGCGCGGCTGGTTGAGGCGAAGGTCGGCGGTCACGATCGCCGGCATCTTCAGCTCGACGGTCTGCAGGCCGCCGTCGACTTCGCGCGTCACCTTGGCATGATCGCCGGCGAGCTCCACCTTGGAGGCGAAGGTGCCCTGAGCCCAGCCCAGCAGCGCCGCCAGCATCTGGCCGGTCTGATTGCTGTCGTCGTCGATCGCCTGCTTGCCGAGGATGACGAGGCCCGGCTTCTCGGCCTCGACCACGCCCTTCAGCACCTTGGCGACGCCGAGCGGCTCGGTCTGCTCGTCGGTCTTGACTAGGATGGCGCGATCGGCGCCCATGGCGAGAGCGGTGCGGAGCGTTTCCTGCGCCTGCTGCGGGCCGATCGACACGACGATGATCTCCTCGGCCTTGCCGGCTTCCTTGATCCGGATCGCTTCCTCGACCGCGATCTCGTCGAACGGGTTCATCGCCATCTTGACGTTGGCGAGCTCGACGCCCAGCCCGTCGGCCTTGACCCGGACCTTGACGTTCGCATCCACAACCCGCTTCACGGGCACAAGGATCTTCATTTTCCTGTCACCTCTCCTGAGATAGTCGGGCGCGCTATAGCAGTGTGCGCCTTGCCAGAGTTGTCGAAAGCCGACATTCCGGGCGGAATTCTGGCCTTCAACCGCCAAGAACCTGTTCCACCCCGATCTTTCGTTTGAGCACGATCTTTTCCGAAAACCGGTTCCCGCTTTTCGGGATCAGCCCCGGGGTGGCGTTTCCGTAGTGGCGGCAATCCGGCGCGTCAATATGCGTGACGCATTCAAATCGGTTCAGTCCTGAGGCGACGCAGCCCCGCGGCCCCATTGCGGCGCGGACTGCGCCGGGGGCTCCGGCGTTGCCCCGGGCTCAATCGGAACGGGCACCTGCTGGACATTCGGCGTAGGGCCCGGCTCGCCGTCGGCACCGGCAAGCAGCGGCACGCCGCGGCTGCGCAGCACCAGAACGAGAACCGCGCCGGCAATGATGCCGCCGATATGGCAGGCCCACGAGACCTGGTCCTCGCCGCCCGCGGCAAACATCACGATCTGGAACAGGATCCAGAGGATGAGCGGGATGAAGGCAGGAATGCGCAGAGGGATGCGGGCGAAGGCCAGCACCCAGACCTTAACCCTGGGATAGAGGATCAGGTAGGCCGCGACCACGCCGGCGATGGCGCCGGAGGCGCCGATCAGCGGCACCTGCGAATCCCAGCCAACCAACCCTTGAACAAAAGCACCCGCCGCCGCGCAGGCGAGGTAGAAGATCAGGTAGCGTATATGGCCGAGCGCATCCTCGACATTGTCCCCGAACACCCACAGGAACAGCATGTTGCCGCCGAGGTGGAAGATGTCGGCATGCAGGAAGGAATAGGTGAGATAGCTGAGGCTTTCGGGAATGACGACGAATTCGGGCGACAGCTCGACCTTGTCGTGGACCACCGAAGGGATGAAGCCGAGGCCAAGCACCGCGGCGTTGTTGAAGTTCTCGCCGCCAAGCGTGGTCGCGAGATAGACCAGCGCGTTCGCCGCGATCAGGCCGATCGTCACATATTGCAGGCGGATGTGGCGCAGCCTGTTGGTGTCATAGAGCGGGATAAACATCGGATCCTCCCGCCATACCCGATTGTCAGCGGTTCTTGCCGGGAACCCATAGCACGTCGGCATTTCCGTTGTCATTGACCGCACGCGCGGCGACGAACAGGAAGTCCGAGACCCGGTTGATGTATTTCAGCGCCTCGCGGTTGACGTGCTCGGCAGGATGCTGCGCCAGCGCCACCATGACGCGTTCGGCGCGCCGCGCCACCGTGCGCGCCAGATGCAGGGCGGCCGCCGCCGGCGTGCCGCCATTCAGCACGAAGGACTTCAGCGGCTGCAGCTGCTTGTTGAGAAGATCGATGTCCCTTTCGACGCGCTCGGTCTGCGCGGCAACGATGCGCAGCGGCTCGTAGTCGAGCGGCTTGCCTTCGTCCGGCACCGCAAGATCGGCGCCGAGGTCGAAAAGGTCGTTCTGGATGCGCGAAAGCATGACGTCGATCGCCGGATGATCCTTTCCGGTGTGGAGGCGGGCCATCCCGATGCAGGCATTGGCCTCGTCGATCGTGCCGTAGGCTTCGACGCGCAGATCGGATTTCAGCCGCCGCTCGCCGCTGCCGAGACCGGTGGTGCCGTCGTCACCGGTGCGGGTGTAGATCTTGTTGAGCTTGACCACGCCTTACCTCCTTGCGGCGAACGTCACTTGCGAGTGAACCAGACGGCCAGCAGGATCAGCGCCAGGGCCACGGCCTGCAGCAGAACGCGCGCCTGCATCAGCTTGTTGGAGGTCACGCCGGAGCCGCCTCGCATCATGTTGACGAGACCGCGGATCAGCACGACGACGACGGCGGCCATGACGACCAGGGCGAGGATTTTGAAGGTGGTTGCCATGGGCTGGCTCCGGTTCGGTTTCGTTACGCGCGCCTGGCGAGCACGCGGTAGAGCGCTGATGCCGGCAGGATGCGCTTGAGCACCACGCCGATTCTGGCCGGCACCGTTACCACATAGTGCGGGCGCGGGCGCTGTGACAGAAGCGCGTGGCGCAAGGCAACATGGACAACTTCCGGTCCGGGCTTCAGCCGCGAGACGCTGCCGCCAGCCTGCAGCCGCGCAAGCTGCGCCTTATAGTCGGCGCGGTGCACCGAGTTCTCGATGTCGATATTCTTCAGGAACCAGGCAAGGCCGTTGCTGGCGATCTTCGAGGTCACCGGCCCGGGCTCGATCAGCGAAAGCTGGATGCCGCTGCCTTCGAGTTCCTGGCGCATGCACAGCATAAGGCCTTCGATGGCGTGTTTGGACGCCGAATAGGCGCCGCGAAAGCGGACCGGGGCAAGGCCCAGGATCGAGGAGCAGTGGACGAGACGGCCGTGACCCTGGCGGCGCATGACCGGCACGACGCGGCGCGTCAGATCGTGCCAGCCGAAGAAGTTGGCCTCGAACTGCTCGCGCAGTGCTGCGACGGCCAAGTCCTCGACGGCGCCGGGCTGCGCGTAGGCGCCGTTGTTGAACAGCGCATCGAGTTTGCCCTCGGTGCGCTCCAAGACCGCGTCGACCAGGGCGGCAATCGACTCCGGCTCACGATAGTCGAGATAGAAGGCCTCGAGACCGTCGGCCTCGAGAGCCTCGATGTCGGTCGGCTTGCGTGCCGTGGCGAATACGCGCCAGCCTTCCGCCTTCAATGCCCGCGCGCAATAGGCGCCTATGCCGGAGGAGGCGCCGGTGACGATAATGGTGCGCAACTCTTTGGCGGTGGGAATCGCGGTTTGACCTGGGGTTGCCATTTGCCGCAATCACTTCCCATATTCGCGGCGTCGACACAATCGAGCGGAGCGCGGGTCCTTGCTCAGGAATATCGTCGCGGTCAAGCGAGTGCTCTACGATGCGATCGGCCATTTCAACACCGACGACGGCTGGGCAATGGCCAGCCATCTGGCGATCACCTCGCTGATGGCGCTGTTTCCGTTCCTGATCTTTGCCACGACGCTTGCGAGCTTCCTCGGCGCGCGCGCTTTCGCCGACACGGCCGTGCATCTGGTCTTCGACACCTGGCCGGAGCAGATCGCCAAGCCGATCGCGCGCGAGGTGCAGAACGTGCTCACCGTGCGGCGCACCGACCTTCTGACCTATGGCGTGCTTTTAGCCGCCTACTTCGCCTCGAACGGCATCGAGGCTTTGCGCACCTCGCTCAACCGCGCCTACAGGGTCACCGAGACGCGCGGCATCATCCACCGCAGGGTGCAGAGCATCATTTTCGTGCTGATCGCGACGGCCTGTTTTCTTGCCGTCAGCGTGCTTCTCGTGTTCGCGCCGCTGCTGGCGCGGCTGGCCGAAGCGCATCTGGAATGGATCAAGCCCTATATGGGCACGATCACCATATGGCGTTACGTGATCGCCTCGACAGTCATCGTCACCGGCCTTTTTGCCGTGCATATCTGGCTGCCGGCCGGCAAGCGCCGCTTCGTCTCGATCGTGCCGGGCATCGTCTTCACGCTGGTCGCCTGGCTGGCCGGTTCGACCATCTTCGCCACCTATCTCGACCATTTCTCGTCCTATGTGACGACCTATGCAGGACTGGCCTCGATCATGATCGCGGTGGTGTTCCTCTACATCATCTCGGCTATCTTCATCCTCGGCGGCGAGCTTAATGCCGCCATCAGCCGTTATCTCGAGGCGCGCGCGAGGGTAGGTTGAGGCAAGATCATGCCTTGGCTGGCCGCGCGGTCGCCAGGCCGACGCCCAGCGTGGCGATCGCCATGCCGCCGATCTGCAGCAGATTGAGCTGCTCGCCGAACAGAGCCCAGGCGATGACGGCGGTGACGGCCGGCACCAGATAGAACAGCGAAGCGACCTTCGACATCTCGCCGTCCCTGATCATCACCATCAACAGGAAGATGGCCCCGACCGACAGCACAAGGACCAGCCAGGCAAATGCGAAGATGAGCTCGCCGTTGACGGTCATCGCACGCGTCTCGAAGGCGAGCGATCCCAGGATCGTCACGACGGAGCCGCCGACATACTGCCACATCGTCGCCGAGACGAGGTCGCCGCCGGAGGCGAAGCGCTTCTGCCAAATCGTTCCGGCGGCCATGCCGAGCACCGAGACCAGCGAGGCCGTCAACGTCGCCGCGGTGACGCCGCCGCCAATCATGCCGAGCTTCGGCCAGAGCACGATGACGACGCCCAACAGCCCGACGGCAAGGCCCGCCCAATGGCGCGGCAGGATCGCCTCGCCGAGGAATTTGCCGGCAAGCACCGCCGTGATCAGCGGCTGCAGGCCGACAATCAGCGCCGAAAGACCAGCCGGCATGCCCCGGTGGATCGCCCAGAACACGCCGCCCAGATAGACGCCGTGCATGAGGACGCCGGCCACCGTTGCGTGCAGCGCCTGCTCGCGGCTCGCCCTGCGCGAGCCGAGCAGAAGGGTCAGGCCCGCAAACAGGATCGCCGCCAGCACGAAGCGGATGGCGAGGAAGGTGAAAGGCTCCGCCCACGGCATGGCATAGCGCGCGCCGATGAAGCCGGTCGCCCACAGGACGACGAAGGAGGCGGGAATGAACCGCTTGATGCTGTGCATTGTGGGAGAGGGCTCTGGCTGCGGTGAAGGGTTGATGACGGCAATTGCTCTAATGCCGTTCAATTCGGCAAGCAAAACGAAACGGTTGATCCATAAGCTCATTCGAATTCAACAATCGGTGCCAGAGGGGCATGGCGCTAAGGCACGCCATGGAGAGGCATGCTTTTGCATCTCGGTACGACGTGGCTGCTGTTCGCGGTCGCGACCGTCGCGGTTTTCGGCTTCTTCTTCGGCACGGCGCTCGACGCCATCATGAAGGAAGACGGATTCGGCTCGACCGGCAACACGCTGCTGTTCACGCTGGGCTTCTTCGTTGCGGTGATGGGCGCCAATGAGCACGGCATCACCTTCAGGGACCTCGGACTTGCGGTGGCATGGGGTTTGAGCGGCGCCTTCGTTCTCATCAGCGTGATGGCGCTGATCAAGGCGGGACTCGCGCGCCTGTAACCAGTGCGTCGATATTCAGGTGAGGCCGGTCTGCAAATGCCAGGCTCCTGCGCTTCCGGTACTCACGTACTTTAAGTACGCTCCGTTCCGGTTCTCGGAGCCCGCCATTTTCGACTCGGCCTGACCTGAATCTCGACACACTGGAAAACCAGCTAAAGCCCGATCAGCCGCTTGACGTCCTGCGGCGCCATGCCTGCCTGCCTGAGCGCTGCGAGGCCGGTGTCCTTGAGGCTCTTCGACAGCTTTCTGCCGTCCGGTCCGAGGATCAGGCGGTGGTGGAAATAACGCGGTGGCGGCAGGCCGAGCAATTCCTGGAGCAGGCGCTGCACGCCCGTGGCCGCGTAAAGATCCTGACCGCGCACGACATGGCTGACGCCCTGCAGCGCGTCGTCGACGACCACGGCGAGATGATAGCTGGTCGGGATGTCGCGGCGCGCCACGATGACGTCGCCCCAGGCCTGCGGCTTCGCTTCGACCGTATGCGTCGCGGCCATGGTCTCGTCAGTGAACTCCGTCCAGGACAAGGCGCCGGACATGCGCGCCATTGCCGTTTCGACGTCGAGCCGCCAGGCGAAGGGTATGTTTTCGGCGATGCGTCGCTTGCGCTCTTTCATCGACAGCGCCTTGTCCAGGGATGGGTAGAGCGGCACGCCGTCGGGGTCGCGCGGCCAGTCGCGGCCGCCGGTCTCGGCGATGAAGGCGCGGATCTCGCCCCGGCTCATGAAGGCGGGATAGACCAGCTCCTCGACGACCAGCCGGTCGAGCACCGCCCTGTATTCGGCAAAATGCTCGGACTGGCGCCGCACCGGCTCCTCCCAACCGAGCCCCAGCCATTTCAGGTCGCGGAATATGCCGGCCTCGAATTCCGGCGTGCAGCGCGCGGTGTCGATGTCCTCGATGCGCAGCAACAGCCGCCCGCCGGCCCGCGCCGCCATCTGCTGGTTGAGCAGGGCCGAATAGGCATGGCCGAGATGCAATTCGCCATTGGGGCTCGGCGCGAAGCGAAATGTCAGGAGCGTCATGTCTCAAGGCGCATTCGGGTTGAAAGGCGCTTCCGGCGGTTGCTAGTTAGCCATCAATTGCCATTTCGCGGCCGCCTAGGGAACAACCAACGTGCAACGCATCGCCTCGCTCGACGACATTTCGGCAGGGCTCGACGCGCTCTGCCTTATCGATCCGCGGCTGGAGAAGGTGCGCGGCATCGCGGGCGAGGTGCCGCTCAGGCTGTCCGAGCCCGGGTTCGGGAGCCTCGCGTCCATCATCGTCTCGCAGCAGGTTTCTCGCGCCAGTGCGGACGCCATCTTCGGCCGGCTGACCAGGCTGGTCGATCCCCTGACGCCGCAAGGGATTCTCTTCGCCGGCGAGGATATTTTCCGCGAGGCCGGCCTGTCGCGGCCGAAGCAGCGCGGGCTCACCGCCGTCGCCGAGGCCGTGGCTGGCGGACTCGACCTATACCACCTCTGCTCGCTCGACGCCGGCGAGGCGATCGCGGCGATGACGGCGGTGCCCGGTATCGGCCCCTGGACGGCGGAGTGCTATCTGCTTTTCGCCGCCGGCCATCCCGACGTCTTTCCGGCGCGCGATGTCGCGCTGCAGACGGCGGTCGGCCATGCGCTGGGCATCGACCCCCGTCCGCCGGAGAAAACGCTGATTCGACTGGCCGAATCATGGAGCCCGTGGCGAGGTGTGGCGTCGCGGCTTTTCTGGGCCTATTATCGTGAATTGAAGGGCAGGGATGCGGCGCCCCCTGTCGAAATGGCCAAAAAAGCATGAAAATCATGCGTTTTTGACCGTTTCGTCGAACGACAATCCGCTTCACATCCCTGTCATGTCGGGCTTACAGTATCCGCGCCGTTCGGTTCTGGAATAAGGAGGCCAACGACGTGACGGTTGCCGTATCTCCGGATGGGCTTCCCGCGCTGGTGCTGAATGCGGATTACCGTCCGCTCAGCTATTACCCCTTGTCGCTCTGGTCGTGGCAGGACGCTATCAAGGCTGTCTTCCTCGACCGGGTCAATATCGTTGCCGAATACGAGCACGCCGTTTCCTCGCCGACCTTCTCGATGAAGCTGCCGAGCGTGGTGAGCCTGAAGGCCTATGTTAAGCCGTCGCGGCATCCGGCCTTCACGCGCTTCAACGTCTTCCTGCGCGATCGCTTCCAATGCCAGTATTGCGGCACTCCGGACGACCTCACCTTCGACCATGTCGTCCCGCGCCATCGCGGCGGCGCGACGACCTGGGAGAATGTCGTCGCCGCCTGCTCGCCCTGCAATCTGAGGAAGGGCGGCATGATGCCGGCGCAGGCCAAGATGTGGCCGCTGCAGAAGCCTTATCAGCCGACGGTGCACGACCTGCACAACAACGGCCGCCTGTTCCCGCCCAACCATCTGCATGAAAGCTGGATGGATTATCTCTACTGGGATGTTGAGCTTGAGCCGTAGCGTTCGGCACACTGACCAGCTATGCAAATTGTCGATCTTGGCGCTGCCCCTCATCCGGCTGCCGCCACCTTCTCCCCGTATAGTGACGGGGAGAAGGGAACTTGTCCGCGACGCCGGCACTAATTCTGCAGCGTTGATGATTGGCGAAACCATTGATGACGGCATCTTTCTGCCCGTCTCTAGACGGGGAGAAATGCCCGGCAGGGCAATGAGGGGCGGCGCCGACGTTCCAAATCTAGCCCCAGGACGGGTGCCGTGAGCTTCGGGGGCGTTCCGGCTCAAAAAATCAATCGCGCGAAAGGGCGCTGCGGAAGGCGACGGCGGCCAGGATGAGGCTGGCGATGGCGTTCCAGCCGGCGAGCGACAGGCCGAGGATGCGCAAGGCTGCCTTGTCGCAAGAGGGCGGCACGAATTTGTCGAGCGCGTCGAGCACGCCCTTGCCGCCGGTATCGACCGGACCGGCGCCGGCGGTGCAATCGGCCGGGCCCGGCCACCAGGCCCATTCGACGCCAGAGTGGTAGACGCCGAGATAGAGGCCATAGAGCATCAAAAGGCCGCCGATCGCCAGCAGGCCGCGCGTCGCCCAGGCCGGCGCGCGCAGCATCGAGGCGATCGCCGCCACCAGCATCAGCGGCACGCCGATGTAGTAGGGCGTGCGCTGCTCGAGGCAGAGATGGCAGGGGATGTAACCGCCTATGTACTGGAAGGCGAGCGCGGAGCCGACGGTCGCTGCCATGGCCACGGCGAGAAACAGCGCGGCGCGCGTCCGCTGGCGTCCGGTGTCGGCAGTCATGGTCGCTGTCATCGGTCCTGGTCCGTTCGCTTGGCGCTTAAAGCGCGTCGCGCAGAAATGGATTCAGGCGGCGCGCTTCAAGTCTTTGTTTTGATGCATGTCGTTCTCCCAAAACCGCTGCGCACTTTTGGGCGACATGCATTATCCGTGGGCGTATCTGACCGCGATATAGAGCAAAATAAGGGCAGCGGCACCCGCGCTGACGATGAGCCCCAAGCGTTTTTCGATGAACTCCCTGATCGATTCGCCGTAGCGGCGCAGCAGCCAGGCAAGCAGCAGGAAACGGGCGCCGCGCGCCACGATCGCAAGCCCGATGAACAGCAAGAGGTTGACGCCGATGACGCCGGACAGGATCGTCACCACCTTGATCGGCGGCAGATGCGCGGCGCCCGAGGTGATCAGCATCAGAATAATGAAGCCGACGCCGGAGGAGGTGCGCAGCTGCTCGAACTCGTCATATTTGCCGTAGAATTCGAGGATCGGCTTGGCGACTGCCTCATAGGCATAGTGGCCGATGAACCAGCCGGCGATGCCGCCGAGCACCGAAGCGACGGTGGCGATCAGCGCATAGCGGTAGGCGCGCTCCGGCTTCGACAACGCCATCGGCAGATAGAGCACGTCGGCCGGCACCAGGAAGACGGAGCTTTCGACGAAGGCGATGAAGGCCAGCCACCATTCGGCGGATTTGCGCGCCGCCAGCGACAGGGTCCAGTCGTAAAGTCCGCGAAGCATCGGCTCTCCTAGTGCATGTCGCCCCAAGCGGCGCAGCGGTTTTCGGCCACCGGCTTGCACGAAACAAGGACCCAAAGCGCCGCAGCCGTCGTTTTCGAGCCGGACGCTTCGAAGGTTCGCCTGTCTAGAAAGATTTTCCCTGCCGCACAATGCCCGTGCCTTCACGAAACCGAAAGGCGCGGCTCGGCTGCGCCAGCGCCGGCAAATCGGCAGCAGGCCAGTTGACGAAAGGCCGTCCAACCGTATAGTCCGCGCCCAACCAGGCCGCCCGGCCTGAGCCCCTATGGCGGAATTGGTAGACGCGCTCGACTCAAAATCGAGTTCCGCAAGGAGTGCTGGTTCGATCCCGGCTAGGGGCACCATCCTTCGCTCTGCGAGCTTCGGATGGCACCTGAAAAGTCCTACCGCATATTCCCCGTATGCCCCTGCGAATACCGCCCGGGTTGCGGCCAGACCGTCAGCCCATGCGGCTCGACGCCGACGCGGATCTTGCTCACGGCGCCGCTCGTGGTGTCGATCATGTAGGCCTCGCTGTCGAAGCGGCCGGAAAGCCAGAGCTGCTTGCCGTCGGCGCTGATATTGCCCATGTCAGGGCTGCCGCCTTCGGGGATCGGCCATTGGGCGACGACCGCGCGGGTGGCGAAGTCGATCACCGTCACGCTGCCCGGGCCGTCGGCGCGGCCCTGCTCCATCTTGTGCGAGCCGCGGTTCGAGACGTAGAGCCGCTTGCCGTCGCGGCTGACGACGAAGCCGTGCGCGCCTATCCCCGTCGGGATGAAGCCGATCTCCTTGAAGCTGTCGCCGTCGACGAGAAACACGCCGTCATTCATCATGTCGGCGACGTAGAACACCTTGCCGTCGGGCGAGAGGCGGATGTCCTGCGGCATGCCCATCTTCGACAGGTCGAGATGGCCGAGCACCTTCCGGTTCTTCAGGTCGATCTTGGCCAGGCCGCCGTCGCCATATTCGCAGGTGAAGATGGCGTAGGAATTGTCGGCCGAGAAATCGGCATGGTTGATGCCGGGGCAATCGGGGGTCGGGATGATCGATTTCAGCGCCATGGTCTGCGGATCGCGCAGGTCGAGCTGCCTCAGCGCCTCGTCGACGATGACGGCGGCGCTGCCGTCCGGCATGAAATACATGTTGTAGGGATCGTCGACCGGCACCTGCTTGCCGGGCTTGGCGGTCGTCGGGTCGATCGGCGTCAGGCTGCCGTTCTTGCCGGTGCCGTTGTTGGCGACCCAGAGCGTCTTCAGGTCCCAGGAAGGAACGACGTGCTGCGGCTTGCTGCCGACCGGAAACCTGTCGACTTCCTTCAACGTCGCCGGATCGATCACGGAAACGCTGTTCGAGGAGCGGTTCGGCACATAGACGCGCGCCAGTGCGCCGGCCGTGGCGGGGCTCACATCGGCGGCGGTGGTGTGGCTGTAGATGTTGACGGGCGGCGGCGGAGGCTCGCTGCAATCCTCGGGGCAGGAATCGGCGAGGGCGCGGGTCGGAAGCACGGCGAAGAGGACAAGCGGCGCACAAAGGCGGGCGAAGCGCAGGAAGGTTTCGATCATTGGGAAATGCTTTGTGGTGAAGGCCGGCCGGATCCGGCCGCCGGATGCCATACGCGGTAATCCGCTCTCCATCTAGCGCCTTTTCAACAGGCTCCGCATGCGGTTGCGCAGGATGCGCGCCATGTTGCGGGTCTCGCGGTAGAGGTGGAGCTGCGAGGCCGCCTGGCGGGCAAGCCGGTCGGCGTCGGGCGTGAGGCCCACGACCAGCGTGCCCGTCGGCTTGCGCTCCGTCCACAGCCGGCTCATCACCGGATGGTCGGGCACCGCGCAGGAATCGGTCATGACGATGTTGGGATCGTCGAGATGCTGCTTCGTCACCTCGATCATCAGCAGCGTGCCCGGCGAATAGGCGGAGAGCGTCTCGTCGTAGGCCGTCTTCCAGGTGTAGGCCATGCCCGCCTCGACGAAGACGACGAGACAGGCAATGGTGCGGCCATCGAGCTTCAGCGAATGGATGCGACACATGTCGTGCTCGGCGAGCCTGTGCACGGCCTCGCGGGCGAAGGCGGCGCGGTAGCGGTCGATCGCCATGGCCGTGCGCTCGCGCCCCTTCCAGCCGGCGGCCTCCAAGGTCAGGAAGCTCTCGATGGCGTGGCGGATCTCGTCCTGTCCGCGCGCCACGGCATGCTCGAGCCTGCCGAGGTCGGCGAGGCGCCGCTTCAGCCGGCGGAATTCGCGATAATGGTGCGCGCGCAGCGAGGCCTTGAGGTAGTCGTCGCCGTCTGCATCGCTTTCCAGCACCGGGCGCTCGACCTTGCCGGTGACGACCAGGGTCAGGCCGCGGCTGTCGGCAAAGGAGGTGAGCAGGCTCGCCACCGGGCCGTCCAGCTTCATGTCGGGCAGCACGAACACTTTCGGCAATTTGAGATGCGGCCTCCCCAGCATCGAGAAGAAATCCTCGATGACGCCGACCGGGTCGTCGCGGTCGACCAGCGGCGTGCCGAGCGGGCCGAACGGGCTCGACCATGTGCGCATGACCGGAACGCCGAGCGGGATCGCCGGCCGCTCGACCGAGAACGGCACCAGAAGCCGCAGCCGGTTGCGGTATTCGTCGCCGTCGCGGATCACGGCCAGCCGCACCTCGCGGTCCTCGAGCCTCGGCATGGCGGGCGCCAGGAAGCGCGGGTTGAAGAAGACGTTGGGCTCGATCGTGCGGGCGCTCAGATAATCGAGCTCCTCGACGAGGTCGAACCCGGCTGAAGCCGGATAGATCGCTAGCTTGCGCTCCGGCCGGTTGTTGGCGAAGAGCTCGATATGGGCGGGATCGGCCTCCCTGGCGAGGCCGGCAAGGCCCGACACCATGGCGCCGGCCGTGCCGCCGCTGGTCTCCTCGAGCAACGGAACGGCGGCCATCAGGCGACTTCCTTCTTTGCAGGCACGAAAATCGCCATGACGATGCCGAGCTTGCGCCAGACGGTGAAGGACAGCGCAGCGGCCTCGAAGACCATCGCCAGGCTGGTGGCGATCGCGGCGCCCCAGAGGCCGAAGAGCGGGATCAGGACCACGTTGAGGCCGATGTTGAGGGCAAGCGTCATGGCATAGACGGCGGCGCAAATGTTCTGGTTGCCGCTCATGGTGAGCAGGCTTTCGCAAGGGCCGACGGCGCCGCGCGCGACGACGCCGAAGACGAGCAGGAAGAGCAGCGGATAGCCGGCGGTGAATTCCGGACCGAACAGCACCAGCATCGGCTCGCCAAGCGCCAGCACTAGCAGCGCCATCAAAAGCGAGGGCCAGAAGGTCCAGGAGACGGTCTCGCGGGCGAAGGCAGCGAGCCTTTCAGGCTCGCCATGGGTGAACTGCGCATAGCGCTGGGCAACGCCCGCCTTGACGGCGAAATAGACGAAATGCACCAGCGCCAGCGTCTTCACCGTAGCGAAATAGACGGCAACGTCATTGGGGTCGAGATAGGCGCCGACCATCAGCACGTCGGCATTGGTGAGCAGGAAGAAGAAACTCTCGACCAGGAAGATCGGCAGCGAGACGAGGAACCACTGGCCGAAATGCACGGCCATCGGTCCGGCCGGAATTTTCTTGTCCATGCGCGAGGTGACGCCCACCAGTTGGCCGAGCGTCGTGACATAGGTGGCGGCAATGGATGCAAAGATCGCGGTCTTGGCATCGGGCAGGTAGTGCATGGCGAGCATTGCCGCCATGAACACCAGGATCAGCACCGGACGCACCAGGTAGGTCGGCGACAGCGCGAACAGCGCCCATGAATTGGCGCGGGCCAGGCCCTGCAGGAGATCGCCCATCGCGATCATCGGCAGGCAGATGACGCCGAGGATGAAGGGAACGACGTAGTAGCTCTCGATCCAGGGCGAGGCGAGCCAGATGCCGAGCGCGCCCAGCCCTGCGATCACCGTCGAGGCAATAAGCACGAACAGCCGGCTCGCGAGCACGATGCCGCGCAGCTCGGCGAGCATGCCGCGCTCGCGATATTCTGGAATGAAGCGGATGACCGAGGTGTGGAAGCCGAGGCAGGCGAGGTTGCCGACGATCACCATCGTCACCCAGACCAGCACGAAGATGCCGTATTCGAACGAGCCCATCCAACGCGCCATCAGCACCTGGCTGATGAAGGCGATAACGGCGCTGACGATGCGGATGGAGAAGGCGATCAGCGACATGCGGCCGGCTTCGCCGCGTTCGTCGGCGGTGAACAGCACGGCGTCGATGCGGCCAAGCAGCGGCCGCATGCGCAGCGCCCAGCGCTGCGGCAGGAACCGCCCGGCAGTCGTCGCCGCGGAAAAGCGCACCCCGAATACTCTCCGTTTTCCGCCTCTTTTTCAGCGGCCGGGTGTATTCGAAACACATTAAGAAACGGTTGGGTGGGAGCGCGGCGTCCTCCTTCTCCCCTTGCGGGAGAAGGTGTCGCTGAAGGCGACGGATGAGGGATGTTGGAAGGATCGCTGCTTTGCAGGCACAGGCGCTTGAGATCCTCAAATCTTGTGCGCCGTGCTCCCTCCAACACCCCTCATCCGTCTCGGCGCTGCGCGCCGATCCACCTTCTCCCACAAGGGGAGAAGGGAAATGGCGTCTGCCTTACATCCCCTTCATCGCGTCGCAGGACACGTTCGGGTTCATGTCGGCGAAGGCGCCGGTCGGGTTCTGCTTCCAGGCCCATACATGCAGCTCGTAGAACGGGCCGAGGCCGTAGCGGTTGGGCGCGGTGTTGAAGTTGAACAGATGGCCTTCGAGAGAGGCCGGCCCCTTCGAGGTGATGTACTCGACGGCCACCAGCTTCAGCGTGCCGTCGGCCATTGGTTCGTACATCACCGCCTCGGGCTTGGCGACGTCGACGGCGTCATCCTTCAGATAGTCGGCATTGACGTAGTGGATGCCCATGGCGCCGCCGGTGAGGCCGCTGGCACAAGGGATCGGCGCATAGCCTTCGGCTTTCGCCACCGCGACATCCTCGAAGCGGCTGTCGGCCGCCAGCACCTTTTCGGCGAGCGGATTGACGGTTTCGGCCCTGACGGCGCCGGTTGTGAGGATGGCCAGGACCGACGCGGCGACCAGGCACCTATTACAATTGTGAATGCTCATTTTTCTCTCCAATTCAGTTGAGGCGCGCAAGGCAGAACCGGCCCTGTTGAGGGTCGGCCCTGGAATGCCTGCGACGCCTGTAATTGCTGGCGGAACCGCCTAAAGCGCGTCGCGCAGAAATGGATTCGGGCGACGCGCTTTAGTCTTTGTATTGATGCACGTCGTTCTCCCAAAACCGCTGCGCGCTTTTGGGCGACATGCATCAGGTCCGCCGGTCAAAAATCAGCGGTGATGCCACCAATATTCCCAGTATTCGCGCGGCATCTCGCGCTCCTCGAGGCCGATGTCGCGTCTCAGATAGTCGTCCCGCGGGGGGCATCCCGCGGCGCCGGTTTCGCAAGGGCGAAAGCAGCGCCGACACGGCCCGCCGGATGACGCCGCGCCGTGGCGCGAAGATATCCGCCGGGGCGGATACTCCCTCGCTGTCCGGCACGACATCAGGTCCGCCATCGGCGGGGACGATCTGAAGCGCATCGTTGCGTCCCTCGGCTGTTCGATCAGCGATAAAAGTAGGGGTCGAGGACCCGCACCTCCGTGATCTTGTCGACGGGAAGCGAATTCTTCTGCGCCGTGCTGCGGATCGCTTCGGGCGAGGGAGCGTCATAGATGCAGAAGCTCTTGCCCTTGTCGGGGGAGACGAAGGACTGCACCCAGGTCACGCCCTTCTCGGCGTTGCGGGCGATGACGCCGCCCATGGCGGTCGCGCCGGCATCGTTCATCGGCACGTTGAGGCCGTCGGGAAATGTGCGTTCAACCAGATAGCGAGGCATGATTGGTTTCCTTTGACGATTGAATCACGCTCGATCAGAGCGCGGCTGGACTAAAGCGCGTCGGGCGACGCGCTTTAGGTCTTTGTTTTGATGCATGTCGTTCTCCCAAAACCGCTGCGCACTTTTGGGCGACATGCATTGAAACCACGCTCGGAAAGGCCGCGCATCGGAACCTTTCCCCATATTGGGCGGGACGATTCCCCATGTTAGAAGCGTTAATTGTGGAGAACCGCACCAAAATGTGTGGAAGGTCACATTGTGGCGCGCTCATCCGGACTATCGGAGGCGGCACCCGCCGCGGTGAAATCCTGACTTTGCGTGAGAGAACGAGAATGCTTCTGGAACGGCAGACGCAGCTGCGGCAACTGGAAGCCCTCCTGGCGGAGGCAATGCAAGGCCGCGGCCGCGTCGCGGCGTTGTCGGGCGAGGCCGGCGCCGGCAAGACGGCGCTGGTCGAGGCTTTGGTGGATCGTGTGGGACAAAGTGTGACCCTGCTCCGCAGCGCCTGCGAGGACCTATCGATCCCTGATCCGCTGGGGCCGCTCTATGACCTCGCCCGCGAGGCGCAATGGGAACTGCCGCGCGCGATCGACGACCGGCAGGGACAGAGGCTGCCGCTGTTTTCCGATGCGCTCGACGTCTTCGAGGCGAAAGGCCCGAGCCTGCTGATCATCGAGGACCTGCATTGGGCGGATGACGCGACGCTCGATTTCGTTCGCTTCCTCGGTCGTCGTATTGCGAACTCGCACATCCTGCTTCTGGTCACGGCGCGCACCGATCGCAGCGAGGGTCAGATGCGCGTACGCCGGGCATTGGGCGAGATCCCGGCCGGCAATGTCGTGCGTATCGAGGTGCCGCTGCTCAGCGAAGCCGCCGTGCTGTCGCTGGCCGAGATAGCCGGCCGCGACGGCGGCGCCATCTACCGGGCCACCGCCGGCAATGCCTTCTTCGTCACGGAGCTGCTCGCCGGCGAAAGCGACAGCGCGCTGCCGGCCAGCGTGCGCGACGCGGTGCTGGCGCGGGCGGAGCGGCTGTCGCCCGGCGCCCGCTCGATGCTCGACGCGGTATCCGTGTTTCCGCGCCGCGCCGACGGCTGGGCGCTGCAGGGCCTGTGCGGGATCGCCGCCGCCGGTCAGCTCGCCGAATGCATCAGCCAAGGTCTGCTCGAGGATTTCGGCGACGGCTACGCCTTCAGGCATGAGATCGCTCGCCGGGCCATCGAGACGGCTCTGACACCGAGCCGACGGCGCGAGTTCAACCAGCGCGCGCTGGCGGCGCTGCGGGAAAACCCGGATGTGGCCACCGCAAGGCTGGTGCATCATGCGGTTGAGGCGCAGGACCTGGAGGCGGTGCGCCAGCTCGCGCCGCTCGCCGCGCGCGAGGCTTCCCGCGTCGGCGCGCATCGCGATGCCGCCGGCCACTACGAGGTCGCCCTGCGATATTGCGACGGCCTGCCGATGGAAAGCCAGGCGGCACTGCATGAAGGCCATGCCTTCGAATGCCACCTCATCGGCCGCGTCGACGCGGCCATGGAGGCGCAAGGCGAGGCGCGCCGGCTGCGGCAGGCGCTGGGAGACAGGCTGAAGGAAGGCGACAGCCTCAGATGCCTGTCGCGCTTCGCCTACCTGCTCGGCGACCGCGCGGCGGCGGACCGGTTCGGGGCGCAGGCCGTCGAGCTTCTGGAGACGGCGCCCGACAGTCCCGAGCTTGCCATGGCTTACTCGAACCTCTCCCAGCTGGCGATGCTGGCCGAAAGGCTCGACGAGACGATTTCGCTTGGAGCCAAGGCGGTCGAGTTGGCCGAGCGGCTGAACCGGCCGGACATTCTCTGTCACGCGCTCAACAATGTCGGCGCCGCCGGGCAATGGCTGGATTTCGCCAAAGGGCGACGCGATCTCGCCCGCAGCCTTGGATTAGCCCTCGCGGGGAATTTCCAGGAGCATGCGGCGCGCGCCTTCACCAATTGCGCCTGCGTCGAGATGAACAGGCTCAACCTCAACGAGGCGGAAGCCCTTCTGGACCGCGGCGTCGCCTATTGCGTCGAGAACGATCTCGCGACCTGGTGCGATTACATGCGCGGCGTGCAGGCGCAATTGCTGCTGCGGCGCGGCCTGTGGAACGACGCGGCCGCGGTGGCGCATGACGTCATCGACGACGAGGCAACCACCGCGCTTGTCCGCTATCCCTCGCTGGTGGCGCTGGCGAAACTGCGCATCCGGCGCGGCGATCCGTCGGCCGAGCCGGTGCTGGACGAGATGAGGCGGTTCCTGGACAAGGGGATGGAGCTGCAACGGCTGGTGCCTTATGCGGCGGTGATGGCCGAGCTCGCATGGCTTGGACAGGGCGACAGAGCCGAGGCGCTGCGCCTTATCGGTCTTGCCGAAGACCTGTCGCCGACGCGGGCGGTGTTCGGCGAGCTGGCGACCTGGCGGCAGCTGCTGTCGCCTGAGAGCGATCCCGGCGACACCCGCGGCATGACCGAGCCGCATCGCCTTCTGCTTGCCGGCGATTGGCGCGGCGCCGCGGCATTCTGGGCCGGGATGGATGCCCCCTTCGAGCGCGCGCTCGCCTTGCTGCAAGGCGACGAGGCGGCGCTGCGCGAGGCGCTCGGTATTTTCGAAGGGCTTGGCGCAAGGCCGGTGGCGCAGCGTGTGCGCGGCATGATGCGGCAGAGCGGCGTCATTCATATCGCGCGGGGACCAAGGCAGGCGACGCGCGCCAATGGCGCCGGCCTCACCCAGCGCCAGATGGAAGTGCTGCAGCTGATCGAGCGCGGCTTCTCCAACAAGAAGATCGCCGCGCAGCTGACCATCTCGCCGAAGACGGTCGATCACCATGTTTCGGCGGTGCTGGAGAAACTGGAAGCCGTCTCGCGCGGCGAGGCGACGGCCGCCGCGCGGGCGTCAGGGTTGTTGTGAGGTTTCGAGAGAGCGAACTCGAAGGTTGGTGCCAGGCACCCCCCCTCTGCCCTGCCGGGCATCTTCCCTCAAGGGGGAGATCGGACGTTACTTCGGTTTTTGCCAATCGCTGACGTTGATGATTGGGCGCCGTCGGCGAAACCGCTAATCTCCCCCCTTGAGGGGGAGATGGCCGGCAGGCCAGAGGGGGGTGCTGTCCCGCCGACCTATCAAAATCAAGCAAATGCGCCGTGGCAGTGCTTGTACTTTTTGCCCGAACCGCAGGGACAGGCCTCGTTGCGGCCGACCTTGCCCCAGGTCGCCGGGTTCTTCGGATCGCGATTTTCCGGCGCAACGATGGCGTTGGATTCCTGGCGGACCAGAAGTGCGGTCTCGCCGCCCTGGAAATCGTCCTCGCCGGTGGTGCCGTCGAGATGGCTGCCGAACATGTCGGGCGCTTCCGGCGGCGGCGCTTTCGCCGCCTGGCGGACCAGCTCGACGCGCATCAGCTGCGCGGTGACGGCCTGGCGCAGATTGCCGAGCATGCCCTGGAACAGCTCGAACGCCTCGCCCTTGTACTCCTGCAGCGGGTCGCGCTGGGCATAGCCGCGGAAGCCGACGACCGAGCGCAAGTGGTCGAGGTTGACGATGTGCTCGCGCCACAAATGGTCAAGCGTCTGCAGCACCACCGAGCGCTCGACATAGCTCATCACATCGGGGCCGAAGCGCTCGGCGCGCTCCTTGGCGGCGGCATCCGCAGCGGCCGAAATGCGCTCGCGGATGTCGTCCTCGGCGATGCCTTCTTCCTTGACCCACTCCTCGACCGGCAGGTCGAGGTTGAGGTACTGCGCCACTTCTTCCTTGAGGCCGGCGACGTTCCACTGCTCGGCATAGGCGTTTTCGGGAATGTTCTTGGCGACGATTTCCTCAATGACGCCCTCGCGCATCTCGGTGACCGTCTCGGACAGTCCTTCGCCGTCCATCAGCTCGATGCGCTGCTCGAACACCACCTTGCGCTGGTCGTTCGAGACGTCGTCATATTTCAGAAGGTTCTTGCGGATGTCGAAGTTGCGCGCCTCGACCTTCTTCTGCGCCTTCTCAAGCGCCTTGTTGATCCAGGGATGGATGATCGCCTCGTCTTCCTTGAGGCCGAGCTTCTGCAGCATGCCGTCCATGCGCTCGGAGCCGAAGATGCGCATCAGGTCGTCCTGCAGCGACAGGAAGAATTTCGAGCGGCCGGGGTCACCCTGGCGGCCGGAACGACCGCGGAGCTGGTTGTCGATGCGGCGCGATTCATGGCGCTCGGTGGCCAAAACGTAGAGGCCGCCGGCGGCCAGCGCCTTTTCCTTCAGTTGCGCGATGTCGTCGCGGATCTGCTTTTCGCGGGCCTCGCGCTCCGGTCCGGGCGGAACCTCCGCAAGCTCCTCGGCGATGCGCATGTCGGCATTGCCGCCGAGCTGAATGTCGGTGCCGCGGCCAGCCATGTTGGTGGCGATGGTGATGGCACCGGGCTTGCCGGCCTGGGCGACGATGGACGCCTCGCGCTCGTGGTGGCGGGCGTTGAGGACCTCGAAGTTCTTGAAGCCATCCTTGCGCAGACGCTCGGCCAACTGCTCGGATTTCTCGATCGAGGTGGTGCCGACCAGGATCGGCTGGCCCTTGTCGCGCGCTTCCTTGATTTCCTTGACGATCGCCTTGTATTTTTCATCGACCGTCCGATAGACCTCGTCGTCCTCATCCTTGCGCACGACCGGCAGGTTGGTCGGGATCTCGGTGACTTCGAGATTGTAGATGTTGGCAAATTCCTCGGCCTCGGTCAGCGCCGTGCCGGTCATACCCGCGAGCTTCTTGTAGAGGCGGAAATAGTTCTGGAAGGTGACGGAGGCGAGCGTCTGGTTCTCCGGCTGGATCTGCACGTGCTCCTTGGCCTCGAGCGCCTGGTGCAGGCCTTCCGAATAGCGACGGCCGGGCATCATGCGGCCGGTGAACTCGTCGATGATGACGATCTCGCCGTTGCGCACGATGTAATCCCTGTCCTTCTGGAACAGGAGGTGCGCCTTGAGCGCGTTGTTGACGTGGTGGACGATGGCGACGTTCTCGACGTCGTAGAGCGACTCGCCCTTCAAAAGGCCGGCGTCGCGCAGCATGTTTTCCAGCTTCTCGGTGCCGTCCTCGGTGAAGATCGTGGTCTTCTGCTTCTCGTCGACCTCGTAGTCGGCCGGGCCGAGTTTCAGCATGTAGGTGTCGATGGTGTTGTACATTTCCGAGCGGTCCTCGAGCGGACCGGAAATGATCAGCGGCGTGCGCGCCTCGTCGACCAGGATGGAATCGACCTCGTCGACGATGGCGTAGGCATGGCCGCGCTGCACCATCTGCGAGCGCTCGTATTTCATGTTGTCGCGCAGATAGTCGAAGCCGAGCTCGTTGTTGGTTGCGTAGGTGACGTCGCAGGCGTAGGCCTCGCGGCGCTCGTCGTCGGAGAGGCCGTGGACGATGATGCCGACGGTCAGGCCGAGGAATTTGTAGACGCGGCCCATCCATTCGGCGTCGCGCTTGGCGAGATAGTCGTTGACGGTCACGACATGAACGCCCTTGGCGGCGAGCGCATTGAGATAGACCGGCAAGGTGGCGACCAGCGTCTTGCCCTCGCCGGTGCGCATCTCGGCGATGCCGCCATTGTGCAGCACCATGCCGCCGATCAATTGCACGTCAAAAGGACGCATGCCCAAAACGCGGCGGGCCGCCTCGCGCACGGTGGCGAAGGCCGGTATCAAAAGATCGTCGAGCGAGGCGCCGTTGGCGAGATCCTGGCGGAATTTTTCGGTGCGGCCGGCCAGCTCGGCATCCGAGAACGCCCGCATCTCGTTTTCCATGGCGTTGATGGCCTCGACACGGGGCCGGGTCGACTTGACGCGGCGATCGTTGGAGGAGCCGAAAACCTTACGGGCGAGACCGCCGAGACTGACCATCCAATGGCCCTTTCGATAGCAATTTTAGCCGTTTGCGACGGGCGCCTGGCGGGCCCATCAAATCCGCGTGAATGCGGACAAACGCAAATAGCGCCCGGAAAACGGTTCTGGACGCCAAGTCGTTGGACAGATAAGAGGGGGCTCAACTGATGTCAACGCCGCGTTAGCCCCATGGGCAGCGCCAAATTCCGCCACAATCCGACTGATCTGGAACCTTTCCGCTCAAGCGATCCTTATTGGCAATCCCCATTGGAGTTTATCTTGATGTCCCTGTCGTTCCGCCGCGCGTCGCTCGCCAGCCTTGGCCTGGCCTTCGGGCTCTCGGCTCTTTCGCTGTCGGCGCTGATGGCGCAGGAAACCAAGCCCGCCCAGCCGGACGCCACGGCTCCCGCCGCCGCGCCGGTCGACCCGAACGCCGTGGTCGCCACCATCAACGGCGAGAAGCTGACCGAGGCGGACCTTGCGCTCGCCGAAGGCGAACTGTCACAGCAGTTCGCGCAGCTGCCGCCGGAACAGCGCCGTGCCGCCGCCCTTTCGGCAGCCATCGAGATCCGCGTCATGGCAAAAAAGGCGGTCGACAGCGGTCTCGACAAGGATGCCGATTTCCAGCGCCGCATGGCGTTCCTGCAGCAGCGCGCCCTGCATGGAGAAGTGGTCGAGAAGGAAGTCGTCAACAAGGTGACGGATGCTGACGTCCGCGCCCGCTACGACCAGGAAATCGCCAACACGCCGCCGGTCAATGAGATCCATGCCCGTCACATCCTCGTGAAGACGAAGGAAGAGGCGGAGGCGATCATCAAGCAGCTCGACGGCGGCGCCGATTTCCAGAAGCTCGCCAACGAGCACACCAGCGACCCGAGCGGCAAGTCGAACGGCGGCGACCTCGGCTGGTTCGGCCCTGGGCAGATGGTGCCGGAATTCGACAAGGCGGCGTTCGCGCTTGAGGTCGGCAAATACTCGAAGGAGCCGGTGCAGTCGCAGTTCGGCTGGCATGTCATCAAGGTCGAGGACAAGCGGGCCAAGCAGCCGCCGGCCTTCGACGACGTCAAGGATCAGGCCAAGCAGGCGGTCATCCGCGACAAGTATTTCGCCATGGTCAAGGAATTGCGCGGCGCCGCCAAGGTCGAGATCCCGGACGCGAAGCTGAAGGCGGCGGTCGACACGCTGGAGAGCGGCAAGTAATCCGGCCAGGCCAAGACGCTGCAAAGGGCGCCTTCGGGCGCCCTTTCGCGTTCGGGAGTTAAAGCGCGTCGCGCTGAAAAACGGAATCGCGCTTTAGGTTGTTGACGTTGTCATCAGGATGTTTGCACGGCTAGGTGAACCCCGGTCGCCTTCTGCAAGTGGCTGATAACGGAGAACAGGTTGCCGGCCGTGGGATTGCCGGCAGCGCTGAACATCCGCATGAGGCTCTTTGGTGGTTTGCCAACGTCCTCGGCGAGTTCTTCGAAGCCGATGGTCGCGTTGATATAGTCGCGCAGCACGAGCTTGCCTGTGTCGACGTCGCCATTGAGGAGCAACTCAACGGCCTCACCGAGAAGAGCGGCACGAAAAGCCATGTCGGCGTCGGCACGGGCCTTGATGGTCTCCTTGAAGTCGCGGGTCAGAGGCATCGCTATCGTCCTTTCTTTCGTTGTCGGTACTCTTGCCATCGGCCTTGGGCGGTCGTGATATCCACCTGTTGCCGGCGCTTTGTGCCGCCGGCGAGAAGAATGACTAATTCTTCGCCATCACGCCCGAGATAGAGCCGGTAGCCTGGTCCCCAATCGATACGGTGTTCGAGAACGCCAGCTCCGACTGATTTGAGGCTTGCAATATTGCCCTGCTCGATGCGGGCAAGGGCGACGGTGACTTTTGCCGCAGCCCGTGAATCCAGAGACCTAAACCACGTCCTAAACGGGCTGTGTCCATCAATCTCGAGGAATTCCAGAATTTTCATTCGCTATGTGGTAACATATATGTTACTGTTTGGCAAGTTCTAGCTTCCTGCCTGTAGATGACGTTCCACGGGATTTCCAAGTGCCTTCGCTGCGATGCCTTGAGAGCTGCTAAGAGCGGTCGCGAAGGACGCCGCGCACCACATAACGCACCGCGATCCGGATCTTCGCCTCGTCTTCGTCGAGGCGGTTGGTCAAAAGATGCCTCCAGGCGAACGATGCGACGAGGTCCGCCACCAGTTCGGCATCGACGTCGGCCGCCACCTCGCCGCGCGCCTTGGCGCGCTCGATCATCCGGCCGGTATGGGCGCGGCGCCCCCTTGCGTAGTCGGCAAGCGCCGCCGCGGCGGCCTTGTCGGATTGCGCTTCGGCGATCAGCGACCGGAAGACATTGCCGGACGAGGTGTCGCGCCAATGCGCGAACAGATTCACGAGGAAGCCGGCAAGGTCCTCCTCGAGCTTGCCCGTATCGGGCGTCTCGACGCGTTTTTGCCGCTGATAGACCTCGATCAGCAGCGCCGCCTTGCTCGGCCACCAGCGATAGATGGTCGGTTTCCCGGCCCGCGCCCGTCGCGCGACGGCCTCGATCGAGAAGCCGGAATAGCCGGCCTCCGCCAAGACCGCTTCGGCGGCCTCGAGGATGGCATCGGCGCTTTCCGGGTTTCGCTTTGCGCCTATCGATTTGCGCCCCGGGGCGGCGAGTTCGTCCATTTCGTCGTCCTTAGATCGTTTTGGCGCAATTCCGGACGGAAGACCGTTTTCACACTTTTCCTAGAATTGCTTTAGCCGGTGAATCTCCGGCCCGATCATATTGAGTCCGGAGCTGAAACGAAACGGACCGTATGGGTCGCAGGACCTTTGGCGGCGACCGTGGAGCGCGGCCAGAACGCCTCTTGCGCTGGCGCGCGCTATCGGGCAAACCGGCCTTCCTTTCGCGTTCTGCCGCTTCGGGGTCCCCATGTCCGCAACGATTTCGCCGCTTGCACCGAAGAAATATCCCAAGATGCCGGTCATCGAGGGCGTGCGCATCGCCACCGCGGAGGCCGGGATCAAGTACCGGAATCGCACCGACCTGCTCGCCATGGTCTTCGATGCGGGCACGGCCGTCGCCGGAGTCTTCACCCGCTCGAAATGCCCCTCGGCGCCAGTCGACTACTGCCGCCAGAACCTGCCCGCCGGCAACGCGCGCGTGCTGGTGGTCAATTCCGGCAATGCCAACGCCTTCACCGGCAAGAAAGGCATGGCTTCGACCGCGCTGACGGGCGAGGCGGCGGCGAAGGCCGCCGGATGCTCCGAGAGCGAGGTGTTCCTGGCCTCGACCGGCGTTATCGGCGAGCCGCTCGACACCAACAAATTCAGCCACCTGCTGACCGGCCTGGTGAAGGACGGCCAGCCGGACCTGTGGACCGAGGCGGCAAAGGCCATCATGACCACGGACACCTATCCGAAGGTGGCAACGCAGACGGTGAAGCTCGGCGACGTGGACGTGACCATCAACGGCATCGCCAAAGGCGCCGGCATGATCGCGCCCGACATGGCGACGATGCTTTCCTTCATCGCCACCGACGCGCCGATCGCGGCCCCCGTGCTGCAGGACCTGTTGTCGCGCGGCACGGTCAAGACCTTCAACGCCGTCACCGTCGACAGCGACACCTCGACCAGCGACACGCTGCTCATCTTCGCCACCGGCAAGGCCGCCGCGCGCGGCGCTCCGGCGATCAGCGATCCGAAGGATGCGCGGCTCGGCGCCTTCCGCCGCGCGCTCGGCAAGGTGCTGAAATCGCTGGCGCTGCAAGTGGTGCGCGACGGCGAGGGCGCGCGCAAGCAGGTCGAGGTCACCGTCACCGGCGCCAAGTCCGCCCGCTCGGCCAAACGCATCGCGCTTTCGATCGCCAACTCGCCGCTGGTCAAGACCGCGGTCGCCGGCGAGGACGCCAATTGGGGCCGCGTCGTGATGGCTGTCGGCAAGGCCGGCGAGCCGGCTGACCGCGACCGGCTGTCGATCTGGTTCGGCGACAACCGCCTGGCGCATGAGGGCGAACGCGATCCGGCCTACTCCGAGGAAGCGACCTCCGCGTACATGAAGCGCGACGACATCCGCATCCGCGCCGACATCGGCATCGGGCGCGGCAAGGCGACGGTGTGGACCTGCGACCTCACCAAGGAATATGTCGCCATCAATGGCGACTACCGGAGCTGATGGCGCCGGTGTCGAGACATCCGGCAAGCGTGCTCGCGGTCGTGCGCCGCTATGAGGCGGCGGGCTTTCGCGCCTGGCCGGCGGCGGCCGTCCACTATGACGGGACATGGGTGGTTCGGTTGACGGCCGGCCACCCGGCGAAGCGCCTGAATTCGGTCAATCCGCTGGATCCGGGCGACACTCAGCACATTGCCGAGCGGATTGTGCGCGCCAGCCGCCGCTTCGACGCCTATGGCAGGCCGCTGACCTTTCGCATGTCGCCGCTTTCGGGGCCGGTGCTGTCGAAGCATCTCGACGAGGCGGGCTGGAGCCGGTTCGACGAATCGCTGGTGATGCGGCTGCCGCTCAAGGAAGCGCAGCTCGACGCGGCGATGGACCAGATTCCGCTGAAGGACATCAGCCGCTTCATCGGCGCGGCGATCAAGACGAACAGCTCGGATGTCGCGCTGCGGCCCGGCCTGTCGGAAGTCATCGGCGCCATCCAGCCGGAAGCGGGGCTGTTTGCGCTCGAAGACGGCAACGAGGCGCTGTCGACGCTGATCTGCGTCCATGACGGCGACCTCGCCGGACTGTTCGAGGTCGCCACCGAAAAGTCGGCGCGCAACAAAGGCCATGGCCGCAATCTCATCCTGTCGGCATTGAAATGGGCGCGGCTGCGCGGCGCGCGCGAAGCCTGGCTGCAGGTCGAAGCCGGCAATGTTGCGGCGTTGTCGCTCTACCGGTCGCTCGGCTTCGAGGAAGTCTACCGCTACCACTATCGCCGGCCACAGGGCGCATGAGCGAGATCAAGCCAGCCGGAAAGCGCCTGCTTCTCGTCGCGGCCTGCGCACTGGTCGACGCCGACCGGCGCGTGCTCCTGGCGCAGCGCCCCGAGGGCAAGCAGCTCGCCGGCCTATGGGAGTTTCCCGGCGGCAAGGTCGAGCCAGGCGAGACGCCGGAAGAATGCCTGGTGCGCGAGCTGCACGAAGAGCTCGGCATCGAGACCGAGATCCCCTGCCTCGCGCCGCTCACCTTCGCCAGCCACGGCTACGACGATTTCCACCTGCTGATGCCGCTTTATATCTGCCGGCGGTTCCGCGGCATCGCGCAGCCGAAGGAAGGGCAGGGGCTGAAATGGGTCAGGCCGCGGCAGATGCGCGACTATCCGATGCCGCCTGCGGACGCGCCGCTGATCCAGTTCCTCATCGATCTGTTGTGATCGTCAGCGCAGTTCAGCGTTTCCACCAGACGCCGAACTGCGCTGGCGATTTTTTGTTTTGCGCAATTGCGGAGGGAACCGCTACGCGCTTTTCCCTCGATTGCTCCAAGCTGCCGTTGCCCCGCCTGTTTTAGGCAGCGTTAATGGAAGATTTATCTCGACATGGAAGATTGAGGCCAAGTTGTCCGCGCAGCGGCATGCCGATTTGTTTGGAGAGCCATTCCATGAGCATCGAGGGAGACCGGGACTCGATCCGGCCCGACCGCACTTTCCGCGTCGGCGATGCCGGCATGGGCATTTTGCGGATCACCTTGCTTTTCGGATCGGCCGCGGTGGCGCTGGCGTTGATCGCGACGCCTTTCCTCGACAGCCAGACGCGGCCGCAGGGCGCGCGTAACAGTCTGACCAGCGGGCTCGACATGTCCCGCACCGGCTCGATCGGCCGCCGCGACACCTACACATTGCGGCGAAGCGTGCTGCAGCCGCTGCCAAGTTCCATCTGCGTGATTCGCAACGATGGCAGCCGCTATGGCGACTGCTAATTGGTTAATGAATTCAGCCAGAGATGGCTATTTCACCCCCCGTTAAGCTTTTGCCGTTAACCTTTCTTAACGGGTAGGCCTTATGGTTCCCGACAAGAGGGATCGACGACCATGAAAAACCTGCTGCAGCAATTCCTACAGGATGAAACGGGCGCCACGGCCATCGAATATGGTCTGATCGTTGCCGTGCTGTCGCTTGCAATCGTCGGCGGCGTCGGCAAGGCCGCCGACGCGATCCAGTGGCTGTTCTCCGACAACAACAGCAAACTTGCCAACGCATTTGCCCAGCACTGACCGCATCCGTCAGACCGCGGCTCGCATCGGTCAGTGCCCCGTCGGCTTCTCCAGGATCGCCTTCAGCGAGACCTTGGCCGAGCCCGGTTTGAGCGGTTTCTGCTGCGAGGCGTCGGGCGCCCAGCCGGACATCCACACGATCGAAAAGCTCGCCCGGATGCGGCCGTCCGGGTCCGAAAACCGCTCGGCATAGATTTCGGCGGCGCGGGCGAACAGCCGCCGGGTGGCCGGACGCCGGCTGCGGTCGGAAAGCGGGCTGGTCTCGCCCATGGCGCGCAGATCGGCGGCAAGGCCGAACAGCGAGGAGTAGCGCACCGTGACCGTCTCGACGTCGGCGACCGGCAGCGCCAGGCCGGCACGCTGCAGCAACGCGCCGGCGTCGCGCACATCGGTGAATGGAAGGACGCGGGGGCTTGCGCCGCCATGAAGCTCGGTCTCGGCGGCAAGCAGGCTTTCGCGCAGCTCCGCAAGCGTGCCGGCGCCGGCCAGAGCGCCGAGGAACAGCCCGTCGGGCTTCAGCGCGCGGCGGATCTGTGCCAGCACGCCGGGGATGTCGTTCATCGCCTGCAGCGACAGCAGCGAGACGACGAGATCGAGGCTTTCAGCTTCGAACGGCACGGTTTCCGCCGGGGCGACGACGCCGGCTTCGCCTGCAAGGAAGGCGTCATCGGTCTCCACGCGAACGATGTCGGCCACCTTGCCGCTGTCGGCGAGCACCCTGGCCGCGGCCGATGTCTGGCAAAACAGCGCCGCCGCCTTGCCGAATTTGCGCTCGACCGCGCCCAGCCGGTCGGCAAGGTCCTCCGCCGCCCGCCGCATCAGGAAATCGGCGCCGTCGAGGGGGCGGATGAGCGCACGGCGCTTGTGCGCAAGCCAAAGCTCCGTGTCGATCAAGGGTTGCAATGGGCTATTCCTATTGTCCGCGCATGCCGGACCGATGCTATGGTGGCGCGGGATTACCTTCACGTGGCCGATCCGGTGCACAAGATCAAGACCATTGCGATCAAGGACATGGCGCGGCAGACGCTCAACTGGCCGGCGCGCATGCTGTTTCCGCCGGTCTGCGCCGGCTGCCGCCGCCACGTCTCGCGGCCTGGCGTGCTGTGCGGCGCCTGCTGGCCGAAGCTTCGGCTGCTGGAGAAGCCCTGGTGTCCGGTGATGGGCACGCCTTTCACCCATGACATGGGCGAGGGTTTTCTCTCCGCCGAGGCGATCGCCGATCCGCCGCCTTTCGAGCGGGCACGGGCAGCGGTCGTCTATTCAGGGGTTGCACGCCAAATGGTGCAAGGGCTGAAATACCAGGATCGTACGGATCTCGCGCCATGGATGGCGCGCTGGATGCTCCGCGCCGGCGCGGAGCTGATCGGCGAAGCCGACGTGGTGGTGCCGGTGCCCCTGCATTGGCGGCGGTTCTTGCGGCGGCAATTCAACCAGTCCGCGGAGCTGGCGCGGGCGGTATCGAGGCTCAGCGGCCTCCCGTTTTCGCCGGCAGCGGTGAGACGCGTGAAGCTTACCCGCCAGCAGGTCGGGCTGGAGCGGCACGAGCGCGAGGAGAATGTGCGCGCCGCGTTCCGCGTCCCGCCTGAAGCCGAGATCGAGATCTCCGGCCGCAGGGTGCTTGTCATCGACGATGTCTTCACCACAGGCGCCACCGTGCGCGCGGTGGCCAAGGCGCTGAAGAAGAGCGGCGCCGGAGCGGTCGACGTGCTGACCTTCGCCCGTGTCCTGCCGGGGGACTTTCGGGCCGACGAGTCCGCGACTATATAGATTCAATTTGGTGCATGTCGTCGTCCCGCAACTCTTGGGCGATGTGCGCAAACAGGATTGCTGACTGATGGTCGACGTGACGATCTACACCCGGATGATGTGCGGCTATTGCACCGCCGCCAAGCGGCTGCTCGAGCGCAAGGGTGTGACCTATACCGAGCACGACGCTTCGTTTTCGCCGGAACTGCGCCAGGAAATGATTTCGCGGGCGCATGGGCGAACCACCTTTCCGCAAATCTTCATCGGCGACACGCATGTCGGCGGCTGCGACGACCTCCATGAATTGGAGTCGCAAGGTCGGCTGGACGGGCTGCTTGCCAGCGGAGCGAGGGCTTGATCATGGGCATTTTCAAAGCGGCGGCTGTGCAGATGCGTTCGGGCACCAGCCCGGAGCGCAACGCCGCCGACATGGAACGGCTGGTCCGCGAGGCAGCACACCGGGGCGCGACCTATGTCCAGACGCCGGAAATGACTGGCGCGCTCATCCGCGACAAGCAGGCAGGCGCCGCCGCCTTCACCACCGAGGATAAGGACGTCGTCGTTTCGACGGCGCGGAAGCTTGCCGAGGAACTCGGCATCTACCTGCATGTCGGCTCGACGGCGATCCTGCGCGCCGACGGCAAGCTCGCCAACCGCGCGTTCCTGTTCGCGCCCGACGGCGGCACGGTCGCCAATTACGACAAGATCCACATGTTCGACGTCGACCTCGACAATGGCGAAAGCTGGCGCGAATCCGCCTCTTACGAGCCGGGGACCGAGGCCATCGTCACCGACATCGATGGCGCGAGACTGGGGTTCGCCGTCTGCTACGACCTGCGCTTCCCGCAGCTGTTCCGCGCCGAGGCGCTGGCGGGGGCTCATGTGCTTTCGGTGCCCGCCGCCTTCACCCGCCAGACCGGCGAGGCGCACTGGCATGTGCTGCTCAGGGCGCGCGCGATCGAGAACGGCGCCTATGTCATCGCGGCAGCGCAGGGCGGGCTGCATGAGGATGGCCGCGAGACCTATGGCCACTCACTGATCGTGGACCCGTGGGGCCACATCATCGCCGAGGCCGCGCATGACGAGCCAGGCGTGATCGTCGCCGAGATCGATCCGGCGCAGTCTGCGGCCGCGCGCCGCAAGATCCCCAACCTCCGGAATGCGCGGGATTTCACCATCAATGCCGGCGGGGGCGAGGCGCCGCGTCTCAGGGGTGCAGCCTCTTGATCCGCTTTTCGCTTATCTGCGAGCACGAGCACGAGTTCGAAGCCTGGTTCCGCAGCAATGACGACTTCGACACGCAGAAGAAGCGCGGCTTCGTCGATTGCCCGACCTGCGGCTCGCACAAAGTCGAAAAAGCGCTGATGGCGCCTGCCGTCTCGACCTCGCGCAGCCAAGAAAAGGTGGCGCTCGCCATGGGCGAGGCGCAGAAACAGGCGCTGGCGCAGCTCAAGGCGCTTGCCGAGAAGGTGCGCGAGAACGCCGACTATGTCGGCGACAAGTTCGCCGAGGAAGCGCGCAAGATCCATTTCGGCGAAACCGACCCGCGCGGCATCTATGGCGAGGCGACGCCGGAGGAGGCGCAAAGCCTTGCCGAGGACGGCGTCGAGTTCATGCCGATCCCGGGCTTTCCGGAGGATCGGCACTAGCCGGCTGTCTGGCTCAGGCTTCCGATCAACTTTTCCAGCAATTTTGCCAGTGTTTCCCGGTCCTGGCTCGTCAAGCCGGCGAGAATCTGGTGCTCGTTGGCGACGTGGGCGGTGAGCGCCTCGTCGATGAGTTCGCGGCCTTTCGCGGTGAGTTGGACAACCACGCCGCGCCGGTCGCTCGGGTGCGGCGCGCGCTGGACCAAGCCGGCCTTTTCCAGCCGATCGAGCCGGGCGGTCATAGCGCCGGATGTGACCATCGTCGCCTCATAGAGCTCGGTCGGCGTCAGCGCGTAAGGCGCGCCGGAACGGCGCAGTGTCGCCAGCACGTCGAATTCGCCGTGCTGCAGGCCAAAGCGGGCGAAGAGCGGCGCGAGACGGTCGCGCGCGATCAGCGAGGACGCTTCATTCAGGCGGCCGATCACTCCCATCGGCGAGACGTCAAGGTCCGGCCGCTCCTTCCGCCATTGCTCTATCGCTCTCGCCGCACGGTCCATGTGCCTCACCGCAAAGTATCTTGACATCAAGAATCTTTGCGTTATCTTACCACCAAATTGGAGTGACGCCAAGCGCGACCTCGCAGCGACAGGACCACGCAGATGAAACTTCTCTGGGATTCGGCACTCGGCCTTCTGATCGTCACCGGCGGATTGCTCGGCATGACGCTACCTTTCGGCAAGCTTGCGACCGCCGCCGGCGTGCCGGCCATGGTCTGGGCCTTCGTCATCTCGCTCGGCGCCGGCGGCGTGCTGCTGGTAGCGCTTCTGCTGCTTGGCGAGCGCATCCGGCTGACGGCGCACAAGCTGCGCTATTTCTTCGTCACCGCCGCCGTATCCTATGCCTTTCCCAATCTTCTGATGTTCTCGGCCATCCCGCATCTGGGTGCCGGATACACGGGCATCATGTTCACGCTCTCGCCGGTCATCACGCTGGTGTTCTCGATCCTGCTCGGCGTCAGGCGTCCCAACCTGCTCGGCGTCATCGGCATTACCGTCGGTTTTGCCGGTGCCGCTATGGTCGCTCTGACGCGCGGCGAGGCCGGCCAGCCGGCCGACTATTTCTGGGTGGCGATCGGGTTGCTGATCCCGGTCAGCCTCGCCGCCGGCAACATCTACCGCACTGTCGACTGGCCTGAGAGTACGGGCCCGATCGAGCTCGCCGTCGGCAGCCATCTCGCATCGGCGACCTTGCTTCTCCTTGGCATCCTGACGCTGTTCGGCTGGCAGGCGTTTGTTCCGCTCGGCGGCGTGCCGCTGGTGGTTGCCGGCCAGGTCGCGTCGGCTTCGGCGATGTTTGCCTTCTTCTTCCGCCTGCAGGCGGTCGGCGGCCCGGTCTATCTCAGCCAGATCGGCTATGTGGCGGCAGCGATCGGGCTCTTTGCCGGTACGATCTTCCTCGGCGAGCACTATCAGCTGCTGACCTGGCTGGGCGCGGCCATCATCACCGCCGGCGTCTTCATCACGACGAAGGCGCAAAGCCAACCCCGTGCCAGGGCGCAGGCCCAGCCGGCGTGAGCATGAAGGCGGCGGCGCGACCGATCAGACCGAGGCCTTTTCGGCCAGCACCATGTAGTTGACGTCCATGTCCTTGGACTTCTGCCAGCGGTCGGCCAATGGATGGTAGATCACGCCGGTGCGGTCGATGACCGTGAGGCCCGCCGCGACAAGCGCCTTTGCCAGTTCCTCGGGCCGCACCAGCTTGCCGAACTGGTGGGTGCCGCGCGGCAGCCAGCGCAGCACATATTCGGCGCCGATGATGGCAAGGCCGAGCGCCTTCAGCGTGCGGTTGATGGTGGCGACGAACATGATGCCGCCGGGCCGCACCATCTCACCGCATTTGGCGACGAACAGATCGACATCGGCGACATGCTCGACCACTTCCATGTTGAGGATGACGTCGAATGTCTCGCCGGCATCGGCCAGCGCCTCGGCCGTGGTGGCGCGATAGTCGATGCTGACGCCCGCCTCCGCCGCATGCAGTTTGGCGACCTCGATGTTGGTGGCCGACGCATCGGCGCCGACCACCTCGGCTCCAAGCCGGGCCATCGGCTCGCACAAAAGCCCGCCGCCGCAGCCGATGTCGAGGAAGCGCAGGCCCTCGAAGGGCCTCGCCGCCCGCGGATCGCGGCCGAAGCGCGCGGCAACCTGGTCGCGGATATAGGCCAGCCGCACCGGATTGAACTTGTGCAGCGGCCGGAATTTGCCGTTCGGGTTCCACCACTCGGCGGCAAGGGCGGAAAAGCGCTCGACTTCTCCGGCATCTATGGTCGATCGGCGGGGCTCTGGCATGAAGCGGGTCTCCTCGAACGCTGGAAAGTCGGGGACGCTAGGAAGTCGGGTCCCCGGCGAAGAAAGTCAAGGCAGGTTTTTTCCACTGCTGCCGGCGAGCCGCCCGGAACCTTACCAGGAGACGATTGCCGTCACCTCGACAGCGCAACCGCGGCATGGCTCATGCTGACGCTAGCCGGCTCGATCGCTCGCATCGCTTGGCAATCGCCGATCTCGGCCATGATGCGCTGCGCCGCCGCCTGGGCCTGTTCTAGGCTCTCCCAGCGCACGACATCGACCCAACTTCCATCGTCGCGCTCGCCGAGATGGCGGCTGAGAAAGCCGGGCTGGCGCGCGAGCCAGTCCGTGACGACGCCATTTTGGGCGACAAAATCGGCCGCAGCCTCCGGCTTCAGGCGGAAGGTCACGATTTCCAGCGTCTCGGTCATGAATTCCTCCATAGGGTGCGTTTTCTTCGACCTTATCGCACAAAGGCCGCAGGGATCTGTCAGGAGACCGCGCTCCCGGCCAGAGCTCTCTCTTATCCCGCCATCGCTTGCGAAGCTTTGATGTTTTGGTTAAGGAGGCCGCGCATTTCCGCGGCTCGGCCTTGCCGGGCGCATCTTTTCGTTCCGGCCCTGAGCCGGCTTCAGTCAAAGGCATCTCGCTCCCATGGCGCGCATCGTGATGAAATTCGGCGGAACTTCGGTCGCCGACATCGCCCGCATCCGCAATGTGGCGCGCCATGTCAAACGCGAGGTCGATGCGGGCCACGATGTCGCCGTGGTGGTTTCGGCGATGGCCGGCAAGACCAACGAGCTTGTCGCCTGGACCCGTGAGGCATCGCCGATGCACGATGCGCGCGAATATGATGCCGTCGTGGCCTCCGGCGAGCAGGTCACCGCAGGTCTTTTGGCAATCACGCTGCAGAACATGGGCGTGCATGCCCGCTCCTGGCAGGGCTGGCAGATCCCGATCAAGACCGACAACGCGCATGGCGCGGCGCGTATCCTCGATATCGACGGCGCGTTCCTGATCAAGCGCTTCGGCGAGGGTCAGGTGGCGGTCATCGCCGGCTTCCAGGGCATCGGGCCGGACAACCGCATCGCCACGCTCGGCCGCGGCGGCTCCGACACCAGCGCTGTGGCGATCGCGGCCGCGGTCAAGGCCGACCGCTGCGACATCTATACCGATGTCGACGGCGTCTATACGACCGACCCGCGCATCGAGCCGAAAGCCCGCCGGCTGGCCAAGATTTCGTTCGAGGAAATGCTCGAAATGGCCTCGCTCGGCGCCAAGGTGCTGCAGGTGCGGTCGGTCGAGCTTGCCATGGTGCACAGGGTGCGTACCTTTGTGCGGTCGTCCTTCGACGATCCCGACGCGCCCGGAATGGGGGATTTGCTCAATCCGCCCGGAACGCTTATTTGCGACGAGGAAGAGATCGTGGAACAGCAGGTCGTCACCGGAATTGCCTATGCCAAGGACGAAGCGCAGATTTCGCTGCGTCGCGTCGGCGACCGCCCGGGCGTTGCCGCCGGCATCTTCGGCCCGCTGGCCGAGGCCAACATCAATGTCGACATGATCGTCCAGAACATCTCCGAGGACGGCAAGTTCACCGACATGACCTTCACGGTGCCTTCCGGCGACGTCGACAAGGCGCTGGCGGTGCTTGAGCGGCTGAAGGCCGATGTCGGCTACGACGTCGTGCAGTCGGAAGCCGGCATGTCGAAGGTCTCGGTCATAGGCATCGGCATGCGCAGCCATGCCGGCGTCGCCGCCACCGCCTTCAAGGCGCTGGCCGACAAGGCGATCAACATCCGGGCGATCACCACGTCCGAGATCAAAATCTCGATACTGATCGACGGTCCCTATACGGAACTTGCAGTTCGTACTTTGCATTCCGTCTACGGGCTCGATAAGCAATAGCAAGAACTGAGTCAGTTGTTGCGTGAGCGCCGGCCGCGAGAGAAACTGCGGCGGGCACAGTGCCCATTGGAGAAGAAGCCGCGATGCGTGACATGGCCGGTGGCCCGCGCGTTCTGCTGAAACGGCTCCGCGAGCTCATGCAGGAGCCGCTGGAGCCGCAGGAGCGGCTCGACCGCATCGTGCGCGACATCGCCTCCAACATGGTCGCCGAGGTGTGCTCGCTTTATGTGCTGCGCGCCGATTCGGTGCTCGAGCTCTACGCCACCGAAGGTCTCAACCCCAACGCCGTCCACCTCGCTCAGCTGCGGCTTGGCCAGGGTCTGGTCGGCACGATTGCTGCCAGTGCGCGGCCGCTCAATCTCTCCAACGCCCAGGAGCACCCGGCCTTCGCCTACCTGCCGGAGACGGGCGAGGAGATCTACAACTCCTTCCTCGGCGTGCCGGTGCTGAGGGCGGGGCGCACGCTGGGTGTCCTGGTGGTGCAGAACAAGACGATGCGCCACTATCGCGACGACGAGGTCGAGGCGCTGGAAACGACGGCGATGGTGATCGCCGAGATGATCGCCACTGGCGATCTCGCCCGGCTGACCCGGCCGGGGCTCGAACTCGACCTCAGCCGCCCGGCAAGCTTCACCGGGCTTTCCTTCAACGAAGGCGTCGGGCTAGGCCATGTCGTGCTGCACGAGCCGCGTATCGTCGTCACCAACCTGTTCAACGAAGACAGCGAGGAGGAGGTCCGCCGCCTCGACCGTTCGCTCGGCTCGCTGAGGCTTTCCATCGACGACATGCTGGAGCGCCGCGACGTCGCCTTCGAGGGCGAGCATCGCGAGGTGCTCGAGGCCTACCGGATGTTCGCCAACGACCGCGGCTGGGTGCGCCGGCTGGAAGAGGCGATCCGCAACGGCCTGACGGCGGAAGCCGCGGTGGAAAAGGTGCAGAGCGACATGCGCGCCCGCATGCTGCACATGACCGACCCCTACCTGCGCGAGCGGATGAGCGATTTCGACGATCTCGCCAACCGGCTGCTGCGCCAGCTGATGGGACGCGGACCAGAGGACGTCGCGGCCTCGCTGCCCAAGGACGCCATCATCGTCGCCCGCTCGATGGGTGCGGCCGAGCTGCTAGACTACCCGCGCGACAAGCTGCGCGGCCTGGTGCTTGAGGATGGTGCTGCGACCAGCCATGTCGTCATCGTCGCCCGCGCCATGGGCATCCCGGTCGCCGGGCAGGTCAAGGGCGCCGTCTCGATGGCGGAAAACGGCGACGCCATCATCGTCGACGGCGAGGAAGGCACCATCCACCTTCGCCCGCAGTCCGACCTCGAGGCCGCCTATGCCGAAAAGGTTCGCTTCCGGGCGCGGCGGCAGGAGGTCTACCGGGAGCTGCGCAAGAAGCCGTCGCTGACCAAAGACGGGGTCCAGGTCGATCTCCTGATGAATGCGGGCCTCGCCGTCGACCTGCCGCAGCTTACGGAGTCGGGGGCTGCCGGCATCGGCCTGTTCCGTACCGAATTGCAGTTCATGGTCGCCTCGACCTTCCCGCGCGCCGAGGCGCAGGAACGGCTCTACCGCGACGTGCTCGACGCCGCGCGCGGCAAGCCGGTCACCTTCCGCACCATCGATATCGGCGGCGACAAGGTGCTGCCCTACTTCAAGGGCGCGCTGCAGGAGGAGAACCCGGCGCTCGGCTGGCGGGCGATCCGCCTCACGCTCGACCGTCCCGGCCTGCTCAGGACCCAGATCCGCGCGCTGCTCAAGGCCTGCGGCGGCCGCGAGCTGAAGCTGATGCTGCCGATGGTGACCGAGCTGTCGGAAATCGCGCAGGCGCGCGAGATCATCGACCGCGAAGTGCGGCATCTGTCGCGTTTCGCGCATCATCTGCCGACCAGCCTCAAGCTTGGGGCGATGCTGGAAGTGCCGTCGCTGCTGTTCCAGCTCGACGAGCTGATGAAGGCGGTCGACTTCGTTTCGGTCGGCTCCAACGACCTTTTCCAGTTCATCATGGCGGTCGACCGCGGCAACACGCAGCTCGCCGACCGGTTCGACACGCTGTCGGCGCCGTTCCTGCGCGTGCTGAAGCAGATCGCAGATGCCGGCGCGCGCAACCATACGCCGGTGACGCTTTGCGGCGAGCTGGCCGGCAAGCCGATCTCGGCGATGGCACTGATCGGCCTCGGCTTCCGCTCGATCTCGATGTCGCCGGCCTCGATCGGCCCGGTCAAGGCGATGCTGACGGAATTGCCGCTGCGGGAGCTGGAAGCCTTCTTCAAGGACAATCTGATGGCGCCGGCCCAAGGGACGCCGATGCGGGCGCTGCTGCAAGCCTTTGCCGACGACCGCTCCATTCCGCTATAGATTCACGTGAGGGCGGTCTGCAAATGGCGATTTTCTGCGCTTCCGGTGCTCATGTACCTAAATGCACATTCCGCTCCGGTCCTCGAAACTCGCCATTTTCGACTCGCCCTGACGTGAATTGCATCGAAGTTCCAAGACCATGATCAACCTGCCCCGCGACCGAATGGATCAAGTCGTCAAGCGTTTCGACATGCTCGAAGCGCAGATGTCGGCCGGGCCGTCGGCCGATGCCTATGTCAAGATGGCCTCGGAATATGCCGATATCCAGGAGATGGTGGGCAAGATCAGGGCGCTGCGCGCCGCCGAGCAGGAACAGGCCGATCTGGAAGCGATGCTCGCCGACAAGGCCACCGATGCCGACATGCGGGCGCTGGCCGAGGCCGACCTGCCCGACGTCGAGGAGCGCATCGAGGCGCTGCAGAAGGACATCCAGATCCTGCTTCTGCCCAAGGATGCCGCCGACGACAGGAACGCCATCCTCGAAATCCGCGCCGGCACCGGCGGCGACGAGGCGGCCTTGTTCGCCGGCGATCTGTTTCGCATGTATGAGCGCTATTCCGCCTCGCGCGGCTGGCGTTTCGAGGTCGTCTCGGCCAGCGAAGGCGAGGTTGGCGGCTACAAGGAAATCATCGCCTCGGTATCCGGCAAGGGCGTGTTCGCGCATATGAAGTTCGAATCCGGCGTGCACCGCGTGCAGCGCGTGCCGGAAACCGAAGCCGGCGGGCGGATCCATACCTCGGCGGCGACGGTCGCCGTGCTGCCCGAGGCCGAGGAGGTCGATATCGATATCCGGCCCGAGGACATCCGCATCGATACGATGCGCGCTTCCGGTTCCGGCGGCCAGCACGTCAACACCACCGATTCGGCGGTGCGCATCACCCATCTGCCGACCGGCATCATGGTGGTGCAGGCGGAGAAGTCGCAGCACCAGAACCGGGCGCGCGCGATGCAGATCCTGCGGGCACGGCTTTACGACCTCGAACGCAGCCGCGCCGACGAAGAGCGCTCGGAGTCGCGAAAGTCGCAGGTCGGCTCGGGCGACCGGTCGGAACGCATCCGCACCTATAATTTTCCGCAAGGCCGCGTCACCGATCACCGCATCAACCTCACCCTCTACAAGCTCGACCGGGTGATGATGGGCGAGCTCGACGAGGTGGTCGATGCGTTGATCGCCGACCATCAGTCGAAGCTGCTTGCCGACATGGGCATTGATGGCTGACGTGCTGCCTGCCACGCTTGAGCATTTTGCAGCCAAGTGGAATCACTTGGCGTCGCACAAATGCGGCTAAAACAAAGGGATAGAGCGGGATGCCCCACTCGACCCATTTGCATCCCGCTCTAGGCCCGCTGCTGCGCGCGGTGAGGGCGCGGCTCGCTGCGGCCGGCGTTGCGGATCCGGCGCTCGATTCCAGGCTGATCGTCGAGCATTTTTCCGAAACCACACGCGCCCAGGCCATCGCGGAACCGGGCCGAGTGGTGGGTTCTACGGCGCTTGCGGCCATCGAGGCGGCCCTGAGACGTCGCGTCGCAGGCGAGCCGGTGCACCGCATCCTCGGCTATCGCGAATTCTACGGGCTGCGGCTGTCGCTGTCGCCGGACACGCTGGAGCCGCGTCCGGACACCGAGACGCTGGTCGACGCGGTTCTGCCCTTCGCCAAGGCAACGGCCGAGAGGCTCGGCGAATGCCGTATCCTCGATCTCGGCACCGGCACCGGCGCCATCGCGCTGGCGCTGCTCAGCGCCGTTCCCGCCGCGACCGCGACCGGCGTCGATATTTCCCCCGGCGCGCTGGCAACCGCCACGCGAAACGCCGAGGATCTGGGGCTCGGCGGGCGCTTCAACGCCTTGAATTCCAACTGGTTCGAAAAAGTTTCGGGCCGGTACCATGTAATTGCCGCGAACCCACCCTATATACCCAGTCGAGACATTGGAAATCTGCAGGACGAGGTCCGCGATTTCGATCCACGCCGGGCCCTAGATGGCGGTGTGGACGGTCTGATCCCCTACAGGATCATCGCCGGAGAGGCGGAAGGGTTTCTGGAAGCACAGGGCAAGGTAGCGGTCGAGATCGGCTACACGCAAAAAGACGAGGTCACCGCAATCTTCGCGGCAGCCGGCTACAGGCTGGCGGAAGCGCGGCGCGATCTTGGCGGAAACGACAGGGTTCTGGTGTTTAAGCGTTGAAACCCCTGATGCAGTGCGAAAAAACGCTTGGCAACATTAGGGAATGCAGCTAGGTTCCGGCTTGACCGGATGAGACGAAGCAGGCAGTGCTCTTAGCGATTCGGTTTTCCTTGGAAATAGCTGCCTCCTTGCGCAAACGACGCCCATGCTTCGTGCGGGAATCGTCCGGCAAGTGATGTAACCGGAACAGGATGGCACGTGGCGCCAACGCAATCGATGCGGGCGAACGCCGGTGAAAAAGCGAAACGGGCGGCTGCATGAGCGCCACCGTTCGCGAACAGTTTTGAAATTTCACATGAAGAGAGTCGAATGAGGCCACAACAGCAGAACAGGCGCATGCGCGGTCGCAACAACAATGGCGGCGGTGGCAACAACAACCGCAAGGGACCCAATCCCCTGACGCGCAACTACGAGAGCAACGGTCCGGACGTGAAGATCCGCGGATCGGCTCAGCAGATCGCCGAAAAATACGCCGCACTCGCCCGTGACGCGCAAAGCTCCGGCGACCGGGTGATGGCGGAGAATTACCTCCAGCACGCCGAACACTACAATCGCATCATTGCCGCCGCCCAGGCGCAAATGCCGATCCAGAACGCCCAGCAGAACCGCGACGATTTTGACGATGACGTCGACGAGGATCGCGACGAGTTCGAAAATGCCGGCAACACCAATGCCGGCGAGGCGCAGGCGGCGAACGGCTCCGGGCCGCAGCCGGTGATCGAAGGCACGCCGGCCGAGCTCGGCTTCAATCAGGAAAGCGGCCGCGATAACAACAGGCGCGACAACAACGGCCGCGACAGGCACCGCGACCGCCGCAATGGCGGCTATGGCCAGTACGGTCAGAATGGCCAGCGCGGCGACAATGGTCAGCGTGATGGGGGCCAGCGTGATGGAGGCCAGCGCGGCGAACATGGCAGCCAGCAGCTCGACCAGAACCGCCGCAACGAGGCGCAGGTGCAGTCTGAGGCTTCCGCCGAAGCCGGCTCCGCGGCTGATGCGGCTGCGCCGTTCGACAGTTTCTCGCCGGCAGCGCTTGCCGCCCAGGCCGAGCGCAACGAAGCCGTCGCGGACAATGGCGGCGGGCGCCGGCAGAGACGTCCTCGCCGCGGACGCGGCAATACCGAGCAGGGCTATAGCGCCGAGCAGGGCAATGCCGAACAAGGCAGTGCCGACCGCGCGGACAGCCCCGCCGATGGCGGCAACGCCGCGAACAGCGGCAACGACGCGGTCGCCACTGCCGCCGAAACGACAAGTGCGGCGCCGAGCGAGAGCGTCGCCAGCGAACCGGCGGGTGGCGCCAGCGAACCGGCGATCGCCGACGCAAACAACTGATCCCGGCAACTGATCCAAGTCCATTTTCAAGCATTCGAACGGCGGAGAGAAATCTCCGCCGTTTTTGTTTGCGCGCTCATGGAATAATATGCGGCGGTCGAGATCCAGACGTCTTGAGAGCCTGTCATCCCCGCACCATATCTCGCCCGAACAGGACTCGGCTCGAATGGGCGGGTCCGTCACCGCAATCTGATCCGGTGCCGCAAAGCGGGCCGGTGATGGAAGGAGACAGATATGAATCTTGAGAAATACTCGGAGCGCGTGCGCGGTTTCATCCAGTCCGCGCAGACCATGGCGCTCTCGCGCAACCACCAGCAATTCACTCCCGAACATATGCTGAAGGTGCTCGTCGACGATGACGAGGGCCTTGCCGCGTCCTTGATCGAGCGCGCCGGCGGTCGTGTCCGCGACGTCAAGCTCGGCGTCGAGGCGGCGCTCGAAGCCATGCCCAAGGTGGAAGGTGGCAACGGCCAGCTCTATCTCGCCCAGCCGCTCGCCAAGGTGTTCTCGACCGCCGAGGAGCTGGCCAAGAAGGCCGGCGACAGTTTTGTCACCGTCGAGCGGCTGCTGCAGGCGCTCGCGATGGAAAAGTCGGCCAAGACCGCCGACATCCTGGCCAAGGCCGGCGTCACCGCGCAGGCGCTGAACCAGGTCATCAACGACGTGCGCAAGGGCCGCACCGCCGATTCGGCCAATGCCGAGCAGGGCTATGACGCGCTGAAGAAATACGCCCGCGACCTCACCGCCGACGCCCGCTCGGGCAAGCTCGATCCGGTCATCGGCCGCGACGACGAGATCCGCCGCACTATCCAGGTGCTGTCGCGGCGCACCAAGAACAATCCTGTGCTGATCGGCGAGCCCGGCGTCGGCAAGACGGCGATCGCCGAGGGCCTGGCGCTGCGCATCGTCAATGGCGACGTGCCGGAATCGCTGAAGGACAAGCAGCTGATGGCGCTCGACATGGGCGCGCTGATTGCCGGCGCCAAATATCGCGGCGAGTTCGAGGAGCGGCTGAAGGCCGTGCTCAACGAGGTCACCTCGACCAACGGCAACATTATCCTGTTCATCGACGAGATGCACACGCTGGTCGGCGCTGGCAAGGCGGACGGCGCGATGGATGCATCGAACCTTTTGAAGCCGGCGCTGGCGCGCGGCGAGCTGCACTGCGTAGGCGCGACCACGCTCGACGAGTACCGCAAGCATGTCGAGAAGGACGCCGCGCTTGCCCGCCGCTTCCAGCCCGTCTTCGTCGACGAGCCGACGGTCGAGGATACCGTCTCGATCCTGCGCGGCCTGAAGGAGAAGTACGAGCAGCATCACAAGGTGCGCATCTCCGACTCGGCGCTGGTTTCGGCCGCGACGCTTTCCAACCGCTACATCGCCGACCGGTTCCTGCCGGACAAGGCGATCGACCTGGTCGACGAGGCCGCGTCGCGGCTGAGGATGCAGGTCGATTCCAAGCCCGAGGCGCTGGACGAGATCGACCGCCGCATCATGCAGCTCAAGATCGAGCGCGAGGCGCTGAAGGTCGAGAAGGACGACGCCTCGAAGGACCGGCTGGCGAAGCTGGAGAAGGAACTCACCGACCTCGAGGAGCAGTCGACCGAGCTGACCGCGAAGTGGCAGGCCGAAAAGCAGAAGCTCGGGCTTGCCGCCGACCTGAAGAAGCAGCTCGACGAGATGCGCAACGAGCTGGCGATTGCCCAGCGCAAGGGCGAATTCCAGCGCGCCGGCGAGCTTGCCTATGGCAAGATTCCGGAGCTGGAGAAGAAGCTCAAGGAAGCCGAGGCTCAGGACGGCAAGGCCGGTATGGTGGAAGAGGTGGTCACGCCCGACCACGTCGCCCATGTCGTGTCGCGCTGGACCGGCATCCCGGTCGACAAGATGCTCGAGGGACAGCGCGAGAAGCTGCTGCGCATGGAAGACGAGATCGGCAAGCGCGTCGTCGGCCAGGGCGAGGCGGTGCAGGCGGTGTCGAAAGCTGTGCGGCGCGCCCGCGCGGGTCTGCAGGATCCGAACCGGCCCATCGGCTCGTTCATGTTCCTGGGCCCGACCGGCGTCGGCAAGACGGAGCTCACCAAGGCGCTCGCCGCCTTCCTGTTCGACGACGAGAACGCATTGGTGCGCATCGACATGTCGGAGTTCATGGAGAAGCACTCCGTTGCCCGGCTGATCGGCGCGCCTCCCGGCTATGTCGGCTATGAGGAAGGCGGCGCGCTCACCGAGGCGGTGCGGCGCCGGCCCTACCAGGTCGTGCTGTTCGACGAGATCGAGAAGGCGCATCCGGACGTGTTCAACGTGCTCCTGCAGGTGCTCGACGACGGCCGGCTGACCGACGGCCAGGGCCGCACGGTCGACTTCCGCAACACGCTGATCATCATGACCTCGAACCTCGGCGCCGAATATCTCGTCAATCTTCGCGACGACCAGGATGTCGATGCCGTGCGCGACGAGGTGATGAGCGTGGTAAGGGCCTCGTTCCGGCCGGAGTTCCTCAACCGCGTCGACGAGGTGATCCTGTTCCATCGGCTGCGCCGTCAGGACATGGACCGCATCGTCGAGATACAGCTCAAGCGCCTGGAGAACCTGCTTGTCGACCGCAAGATCGAGCTGTCGCTCGATCACGACGCGATCGAGTGGCTGGCGTCCAAGGGCTACGATCCGGCCTATGGCGCGAGGCCGCTGAAGCGGGTGATGCAGAAGGAACTGCAGGACCCGCTGGCGGAGAAGATCCTGCTCGGCGAAATCCTCGACGGCTCGACCGTCAAGGTCACCGCCGGCTCCGATCGCCTGAACTTCCGCTCGAAGCCGACCGTGGTGGCGGCCGAAGTCGCCGCCTGAATTCGAGCTCCAGCGTATGAACGGGAGCGCGTGGCGCCGGATCGGTGCCGCGCGCTCTTGCTTTTCGACAGGGCCATATCGCAAAACCGATACCGATCCTAAAGCAGGTCGCGTGAAAAAGGATTCACGCGGCCTGCTTTAGGTTCTTGATTTTAAGCATGTCTTCGTCCCGAAACCGGGCCCACTTTCGGGAGACATGCTTTAGTTATCGGAAAGGGGCGATTCGTGAAGCTCGAGGACTATAACGGCTTCTGCGCCTCGCTGCCTGCCGCGACGCATGTCGTGCAGTGGGGCGGCGCTCACGTCTGGAAGGTCGGCGGCAAGGTGTTCGCGATCGGCGGGCACGACCGGGAGGGCCAAGTCTTCGTCACCTTCAAATGCTCCGACATGGCCTTTGACGTGCTGAAGGAACAGCCGGGCTGCCGGCCCGCGCCTTACCTTGCCTCGCGCGGCATGAAATGGATCCAGCGCCAGACAAGCCAGAGCGTGGATGATGCCGCGCTGAAGGACTATCTGCGCGAAAGCCATCGCCTGGTTAAGCTGAAGCTGACGAGACTGGCACGCAGCGAACTGGGCCTGGGCTGACATTCGGTTCGGGATCATGGTGAAACGCCGGAAATCCGCCATCTTCATGCCCGGTTCATATTGGAACCTTAATTTTGGTAACTGGTTTGCTGGCGAAGGGGTCGCCTGCCAAAACCCAAGTCGCCCGGAGAGTCTGACCCTCATGCTGCGCACGATCTTTTCCCTTTCGGCACTCGCGGCCGGGCTGGTCTCTTCTGGCGCGCTCGCGGCGCCGAGTCCGGACGGCGCGCAGTTGCCGGTTAGGCACGCGCAGCACGGCGCGATCATGCTCGCCCAGGACGGCAACATCGACATCTACTACGATGCCAGGGGCAACCGGGTGCTTGTCGACGCCGACACTGGCAAGGTGATCGCCATTCAGCCGCCGCAGAGCAGGCTCGACCGCCGGGCGCTGCGCCGCCAGCTGCGGATGCAGGAGCTCGGGCGCGCGCCGGTCGAGGACGACGACCGCTACTATCTCGACAACCCCGACGACATGGCCCGCTTCCGCCGCAAGCAGCTGGAAGAAAACGGCAGGGTCATTCCGCCGCCGGTCGACGAATACGACGATAATTCTGTCGATGCCTATCCGCCGGCGCCCAACAATGATGAAGGCTATGCAACCACCTATCCGGAGGTGCCCGAGTCTGACACCATCAAGCGCCAGCCTCTGAACGAGGCATCGATCGATCCGGCGCAGCCTGGCCAAGGCGAAGTGCTGCAGACCAATCCGGAGACGCAGGCCGCGCTGCCGCCGGACACCGGCGGCAAGGCCACCGTCGACCCGTCGCTGTCGCTCGGCGTGCGCCAGGACGTGGCCGAACTTCAGGTGCTGCTCGACCGCGGCGGTGCCTCGCCGGGTGTCATCGACGGCCGTTTCGGCTCGAATGTCGATAAGGCTTTGGCCGCCTATAACCAGATCACAGGCAGCAATCTGAAATCGACCGACGCAGTCGGCATCAAGGCGGCGCTCGCCCAGTCGGGCGGCGATGCCTTCGCTTCCTATACGATCACGCCCGAAGACGCGGCCGGTCCCTATGTCGCTTCGATCCCGGAAGATTACAGCCAGAAGGCCAAGCTCGACCGCATGGGCTACACCTCGGTCACCGAGGCGCTCGCCGAGCGCTTCCACATGGACGAGAACTACCTGAAGTCGATCAACAAAGGGCTCGACTTCAACCGCCCCGGCACGATCGTCAAGGTCGCCAATTTCGGCAGGCTGGTGTCGACGCCGGTTGCCCGCATCGTCGCCGACAAGGACAAGAAGGAAGTCTTCGCCTATGACGCGGGCGGCAAGCTGGTCGCGGCCTATCCGGCCACAATCGGCTCGGCTGACACGCCGTCGCCTACCGGTATCCATACCGTGTCGCGCATCGCGCTCGACCCCAACTACACCTACAATCCCAACATCAATTTCAAGCAAGGCCAGAACGACAAGATCCTGACCATCCCGCCCGGACCGAACGGTCCCGTGGGCTCGGTCTGGATTGCGCTCGACAAGCCGACCTACGGCATCCACGGGACGCCCGATCCTTCCAAGATCGGCAAGACCGAGAGCCATGGCTGCGTGCGTCTGACCAACTGGGACGCGCGCGAACTCGCCAAGCTGGTGTCGCCAGGCGTCACAGTGGAATTCGTCGGCGGACCAACGATCGCGGATGTTGGCGGGACCTCAACCGATGATTTTACGCAGCAATGAGCCGCGCAGTGCGGCGGCATAGATCAGCTGCACCAGCAAAATGAAGGCGATGCTCGCCAGCGGGGTGATGAGGCAAAGTGCCGTGCCGATCGCCCACAGGATCTGTGCCTTGACGATGCGCTGATAGACGACACGCTTCGTTTCCGCATCGACGTCCTGTGCCAGCATGCCATTCCTGTCGGCATACCACCAGCTGGCGAACAGCGTGGCGCCGAGCATCAGAAGGTTCAGCCAGTAGACGAGCACCGCGATCCGGAATTCGAGGAAATCGGCCAGCAAGTCGGTGGAAAACGGTAACAGCGCGATAAAGGCGAGAAAGCTGAGATTGAGCGTCGCCAGTCGCCGGTCCGATTTGGCGATCAGGCTGTGCTGCGCCTGCTGGCCGAACCAGAAGATGGTCAGCGTCAGGAAGCTCAGCGCATAGGTCAGGAAGCGCGGCGCAAGAGCCAGGACAGCCGCAAGCAGTTCGCTTTCCGAGCGCACCGCCTCATGCGACGGCACCCTGATCTCGAGCACGATCAAGGTGAGCGCGATGGCAAAGACGCCGTCGGTTATGCCGACGATGCGCCCGCGCCCTTCGGCTGACGGTTCGAGCGGTCGCTTCATGCTTTCCCCCTTTTGCGCATAATGTGGGAACCTAGCACGCAACTGTCGGTTTGCATCAAGACTGGCAACCACCTCGCCATGCGGCCAGTGCAATCTGGTTTCAAGAACAGCAATCCTCTGGCTCGTTGTTGGGAATGGGCCGGAGAGCTAAGCAGGTTTTCATGTCATCCTCGAACGAAGCTACCGCCGATTCGCTTTCGACCGCGCAGCGCGCGAACGGCACGTTCTGCCCGCAGACGCGGCGCAAGTTCGTGCTGGTCGCGGCGATCCTGGCCTCGGCGCTCGGCTTCATCGACGGTTCGGTCCTGGCGATCGCCATGCCGGCGCTGCGCGTCGATCTCGGCGCCAGCCTGGCGGCAGCGCAGTGGATCTCCAACGCCTACGCGCTGACGCTTTCGGCGCTGATTCTGGCAGGGGGTGCGGCCGGCGACCGGTTCGGACTGCGGCGCGCATTCGTGACCGGCATCACGCTCTTCATCGCCGCTTCGCTTGCCTGCGCGCTGGCGCCCAATCCGGCGGTGCTGATCGGCTTCCGCGCCATCCAAGGCATCGGCGCCGCCATCATGGTGCCGGGCAGCCTCGCCATCATCGCCAAGGCCTACCCGAAGAAAGAGCGCGGCCGGGCGATCGGCATCTGGGCGGCTGCTTCGGCGCTGACGACGGCGCTCGGCCCGGTGCTCGGCGGCTTCGTGCTGTCGACCTTCGGCAACGGTGTCTGGCGCGCGATCTTTGCCGTCAACCTGCCGCTCGGACTGGTTTCGATCTATCTGCTGCTCGTCAAGATCCCGGCCGACCAGCCGACCGAAAAGCGCAGCCTCGATCTCGGCGGCGCCGGGCTCGCCACACTCGCCTTCGGGTCGCTGGCCTACGGGCTGACGGCGATGAACGCGGAGGGCGGCGGGATGATGGCCGGGCCGGCGATCGTCGCCGGCGTGGTGCTGCTTTTCGTCTTCATCCTTTATGAGCGCTGGCAGCGCGAGCCGATGATCGATCTCGGCCTGTTTCGCATCGGCGCTTTCGCCGGCGCCAATCTCGCGACCTTCTTCCTCTATTTCGCGCTGTCGGCGAACCTGTTCTACCTGCCGATGGTTCTGATCGCAGGCTGGGGACTGAGCTCGGCCGAGGTCGGCTTCATCTTCCTGCCGCTGTCGGCGTTGATCGCGCTGCTGTCGGGGCCGGTCGGCCAGTGGTCCGACAAGATCGGCCCGCGCCTGCCGATCGCCGCCGGCAGTTTTGTGGTCGCCATCGCCTTTGCCGGCATGGCGCTGCTCGCCCATGCCGGCATCCATAATTTCTGGACCGGCACCTTTCCGCTGATGGCGCTGATGGGTCTCGGCATGGCGCTGGTGGTGTCGCCGCTGTCGACGGCGATCATGACTTCCGTCGAGGACAAGGACACGGGCGCGGCGTCGGGCATCAACAACGCCGTTTCGCGCATCGGCGGGCTGATCGCGGTGGCGGCAATGGGTTCGCTCGCGGCTTTCGTCTATGCGCGATTGACCGGCAATTCCACCGGCATGCCCGGTTTCGGCGAACCGCCCACGTCCGGGCTCGCTGCCGATCTCGACGCATTGAGGATTTCGGCAAGCGATTCGGCTTTTGCCGCGGTTGCCGCCGTCACGACGCTGCTTTGCCTGCTGTCGTCGATCGTCGCCTGGTTCACCGTGCCTGGACAGGCGCTGCCGTGGCCGCAGCAAACGGATGATTCGCGCGATTAGAGTGGTTTATTCGCAATTCCGGACGGAAAACCGCTGCACACTTTTCCTGGAATTGCTCAGTTGGGAAGCTGCGATTCGGTCTTGGCGCTGGCGACCTTCAGCGAATTTCCGTCTTCCTGCTTGAGCAGGTCGTCGATGCGCTCGCGCTCTTTTTTGAAGGCGACGAGATCGTCGCCCTTCAGCACCTTGCCGACCGGCAGGCGCACGCGCATCGAATCGACCTTGGTGCCGTTGACGATCAGCTCGTAGTGAAGGTGCGGACCGGTGGAGAGGCCGGTCTGGCCGAGATAGCCGATGACCTGGCCCTGCCGGACATGAACGCCAGGCTCGATGCCTTTGGCGAAGGCGCTCTGGTGATTGTAGGAGGTTTCATAGCCATTGGCGTGGCGGATGATGATCTGCTTGCCGTAGCCGCCGGCCCAGCCGGCCTTCTCGACCACGCCATTGCCGGCGGCAATGATCGGCGATCCTATCGGAGCGGCCCAGTCGGTGCCGGTGTGCATGCGGACATAGCCGAGGATCGGGTGCCGCCGCGCGCCGAAGCCGGAGGTGAAGCGCCCGTTGGGCAGCGGGTTGCGCAGCAGGAACTGCTTGGCGCTGCTGCCGTTCTCGTCGAAATAGTCGGTGCTGCCGTCCTGCATCTGGAAGCGGTAGAAATTCCGCATCTGTCCACCGAAGGTGGCCGAGACGTAGAGAAGCTCGGAACTGTCGGAAGTCTGGTCGTCGCCGTCAGGCTGCGAGAACAACACCTCCAGACGATCGGAAGGCGAAAGCCGCGACTGGAAATCGACATCCGAGGCAAGAAGCTTGATCAGCTTCTGCGTCATCGATTTCGACATGCCGTAGGAGTAGGCGGCACGATAGATGCCGTCATAGACATTGGGCAGGTTGCCGCGCACCACCACCGGCGGCGAATCATCGAATGCCGTCAGCAATTCGGGATTGGGCGCCGGCTCCTGAGCCGGCACCAACTGCCCGCGATCGTCGAGCGCGATGGTCACGATATGGGTGGTGCGGTCGTAAACGCTGGTGCGGACCACCTTGGCGATGTCGCCGCGCAGCTCGAGGCCGACGCGCAGCACCGTTCCCGCCTTGAGCGCCGTCGCGTTCAAGAGCTTGCCGATCGCTTCAGCCATGCCGGTGGCGTCGTCGCCGGTGTAGCCCGAGTCGGCGAAGGCCTCGGCGATGTCCGTATCCTGGGTGAAAGGGATGATTTCCTCGGCAAAGGCCGGCGCCTGGTCGTCCGGCGTGGCGCGCGCCGACACCGAGACGTTCTCCGGCGTGATCTTGACGTCGTAGGAGCCGGCCATGCTCTCGGCGAAAGCATCGCCGAATCGCTGCGGGTCGACATAATGAAGCGCCGCCACCTGGACGGCGCCGTCGCTCAAGCCGTTGCCGGCCTCGCGCACCACCTTTTCCACCTCGTCGGCGGAGAGATCGCTCTTTTCGTCGAAGGATGCCGTCTCGATCGGAAAATCGACCGTCTTCAGGCTCATCTCGCTTTCGACCTTGGCGCCGTAGATCTGGCCGGCGGCCGCGGTGGCGGTGGCCGGCTGGGCGTTGTCGTCGCCGTCGTCGCCGAAGACCTGCAACGGGTCGAAGGGCGGATAGGGGCGGTTGGTGGTGTGGCCGGCCGCGAGCGCCATCTTGATCTGCACGAAGGGCATGGTGTGGATAACGTCGCGGTCGCCGACCTTGGTGACCATCGACACTTCCATGCGCCGTCGGTCCTTGGCCCTGGCGATCTGGCGCGGCGCGACCAGCCTGGTAGTCTTGGCCTGCTCGCCGGAATCGTCGCCGCCGCTGGCGAGGTTGATGAGTTCGGCGATTTCCGGCGGCGTCGCCAGCTGCTGGCGGCCGTCAAGCGCCGCGAACAAGGCCACGCCCATCAGCACGCTCGAGGTCACGCCGGTCAGGAAAGTGCCCGAAAGCCAACGCGCCGAGACTTCGCGGCGGTCAGGCGGACCGCTGCGGCCGTCCGCAATCAGCGGCGGCTCGTTACCGAGTTCGGCTATGACATCTTCCGCGTCTGGCATCCAGAAAGGCTGCTTCTTCCCCGGGCGAAACGGCTTGTCGTTGTTCGTTGTGGCCATGACATTTGCCTGTCGCGGCCGTTGAAGTCAAACGAAGCGGCAAGCCTGGGCCGTTATCCCCACGCACACGTCTCTTACAAACGCGTGCTCTTGTCGTCTGTTGTGAAGGCTCTCACGCGTATGCGCGCGCCTTCCTTGTATGTCCGGTGTCGAACCTCAATGCGGCGGCAATAGGGCCCCGTGTGGATGGCTCTGGGGCTGCCGCCAGGGCAGCCGGCTACGAAAAATAGCCGTCGAAAAATTCGTCGCAAAAAATTCAAAAAAGTTCGAAATCGGTGTTGACGGTTCGAGTAACCCCCGACTATATACGCCTCACCAACGACGGCGGCGACGCTGCTGGCGACGAAGAAGTTTGCTTCTGAGGTTCGCGGGAAGTTGGGCGAAATTCAAGAGAGCCGCGTGAGCGACACTCGAAGGGCCCCGAAGCCGCAAGCGTAAGGGCCACGACACCGCGTCTGCGATGTCTGTTCTTTG